>NZ_JBSVWB010000038.1:0-58585 GCF_054071795.1 Pseudomonas sp. SDO5271_S396 | reverse complement strand
AATTGCCCGCGTTCGTTCCACACCAGCCGCTGATGGCTGTGGTCCGGGTACCAAACCCCAATCAGTTGTCCGCGTTTGTTGTAGCTGTAATCGGTGATGTGCCCGTCAGGATCGACCCGACGCGTCACATCCCCTTGCTCATTGCGCTCGTATTTCCAGACCGCTTCCCCACGCCGTATAACCCGTACGAAGCCGTTGTCATGCTCGTAGGAGGTTGGCTCGTCTTCCCCGGGAAACAACGCCACCAGCCGTCCGGCGTCGTCGTACTGGTAGGCCGTCACCGCGCCCAGCGGATCCTGCTCGACCGTCAGCCGGCCTTTGTCATCGTAGGATTTGAAATGCTCGGCACCGTCGGCATCGATGCGCTGCACCAGCCGCGCCCGCCCGTCATGCACATAGACTTCCTGGCTGCCATCGGCGTTGAACACCGTGACCTGGCCGTCATCGCCCCAGGCATACCGCGTGTCCATCTGCGAGAAACTGGCCCAGTGCCGCACACAACGCGCGGCCTTGCCGGACCTTTCCCACTCCCAGAAGAAACTCGCCCCACCGGCCAAAGCGCGTTCAAGAATGACGTGCTGCTCGTCGTAGCGATAAATCTCGCTTTCGCCGACGGCGTTGGTCGCCGAGATCAGTCGTCCAAGGTCGTCATAAGCGTAGGAAACGACGGTGTACTCGGTAACCCAGACAAATTCCCCCGGCCCCTCAGCCCGCTGAACCTGGTAGTCCACCGCCACGATGCGCCCCGACGCATAACGCAAAAACAGCGAGCGCCCGACAGCATTGTCCAACCGCTCAATGCGCCCCAGCCCATCGCGGAAAACCCGCAGCCGGTTGTCATACGCATCGCTGATCGCTGTCAGCGAGCCATTAACGAAATGGTAGAAACGTGAGTCTTGCGCCAGCACCAACTCATCGGGCAAATCCCCGAGATAAATCGCGGCCTCGGCCAGGCTGTTGGTAATCGCCGGTCGAGAGGAGGAGGGCAGTGGAAACTCGGTAAGACGATGCTCATGATCGGTCCACACCACCGAATCGCCCGACACCGACAGCCGATGGGCCAGCGCATGGCTCCAGCCAAACCCCAGTCCGACATCCATTTCCACGGCACTGGTGCGATACAGCCGTGTCCATTCGAAGGGCAATACGCCGTCCAGCGCACCGTCGGTCAGGGTGAGCAGTTCCTCCCCGGTGACCATCGACACCGGGCAGCCATCCTTAGCGGTCTTGTCCGAAGGCGCCGCCGCGTCACCTGCCGGGTTTTTTCCCACAGCAGGCGCATCGTCCACGTGCTCTGTCTGTTTGAGCACCGCGTTCTGCCGCGCCTTCCAGCGCATCTGCATCCTGCCTTGCTTCAACCCGCCGACCACGCCGCGCACCGCCACTGCCTTGTAGCGATCCACCGCCTGCATGAACGTCGTCAGAATCGCCAGAACGTTCTGGATAAAACCCACTGCCGCCTTAAGCAGCTGGGTGCCATACCTGGCCAACCGCAGGCCCAAATACGCCACGCCCGCCGCCGGCAAGGCGAGGGTCAACACCGCGCCAATCACCAGGTCGATCAGCAACGAAACGACAAAACCTGCCGCCTTTTCGGTCACCTGGCCGGGCGGCAATGCGTCGAGCCAGATCATCGCGGTGCGCAGCAGCAGGAACAGCGCGGCCTCGTCGCTGGCCAGCAACATCGCCTGTTCCATCACCTTGGGCGCATCGGTGGCAATCTGTGCCAACTGGGCCGCCTGCTCACCCAATTGCTCGATGTATTTCAGCGGGTCCGCAAGCATCGCCTGCACCAGCGTGATGCTGTCCCACGCATCGCGAATCGCTGCCCAACTGCCTGCCAAAACACCGCTGCCAATCGCGCTGGCGGTGGACTGTTCCCAATGCGGTTTGAAGCCGGACCATTGCGACCGCAGCCACTGCTCCAGGTCTGTCGTCAGGCTGGCATAGGACGCAAACAGGGCGTCGACCTGTTGCGCCGAAACACCGCCTTGCACCCGTACCTGGTAACGCCCGCCCGCCGCGCAGTAGTGCGAGCCCTTGCCGTGCTCGTCCAGCATGATCACGGTGGAACTGCCGTCATCCAGCCCGATGACCTCAACCGGGATATTGCCAATCGGCACGTCATGCACCGATTCGAACAGGCTCTCGATCTTCAATTCGCCGCCCGCCTGGCAACGGGTCACGCTCGAAAAGTCAGCGTCGGTCATGCTCACCGAGCGCTGCGAATCACCCACCCGCAACACTCGATCCATCCCCAGCAAAGAGGGCAGGTCCAGCGCGTGGCTCGCCGAATCCAGCGCATGGGCATACCAGGCGTTCATCTGCTGGCGGTAAATCTCCAGGCTCTGATGAAAACCATCCAGTTCATGTTCGATATGGGTAATACGGGCAGCGTGGGTCATCCATGACGTCTCGACAGGGGCAAGGCGTCGGAGTCTGCCGCAGCCAAAAGCGGCTGGATGAACGGCTGAAAAAATCAGAAATGACTGTCCAGCGGCGGGAAAAAACCGCGAACAACTACTCCCGGAAACTACATCGAAAAGCGATCAGGCTGATTGCTGCGCAACTACCCAAATAAAAATCGCTCTCATCCTTGCCCGATTTTTCGAGATGGCCGTCATGGTTAATAGAACCTCTATTACGCAGGATTTCCCATGTCGCGCCTTGCTCGTCCCTTGCACCCACTGGCCCTGTCGGTGGCGATGGCTTTTGCCGCCGTGCCGTTGCTGAATGTCCCGTTTGCCTTGGCTGAAGAAAGCAGCAGCGCCGTGCGCCGGTTTTCGATTCCCGCCGGTGACTTGAGCCAGGCGCTCAATAGCCTGGCCGAGCAGGCGGGGCTGGTGCTGGCGTTCGATGCAAGCCTGACCCGGGGTAAACGCAGCACGGGTTTGAGCGGGCAATACGACACCGAGGTGGCACTGAACCAGTTGCTCGCCGGCAGCGGCTTGCAGGCGTTGAAAATCTCCACCGATCGCTACCGCGTGGAGCCTGTACCGGATAACGGCGGCGCCATGGAGTTGCAGACCACCACCATCAGCGGTGCCTACCAGAGCGAGAGCCCCACCGGGCCGGTAGCAGGTTATGTGGCCACCCGCAGTCTGTCGGGCACCAAGACCGACACCGCACTGGTCGAAACGCCGCAGTCGATTTCGATCGTGACCAAGGACCAGATGCGGGCGCAAAACGCCGAGAGTCTCAACCAGATTCTGCGCTACAGCGCCGCCGTGGTGCCTGAGACCCGTGGCGCCACCGCCTCGCGCCTGGACCAGTTGACCATCCGTGGCTTTGCGCCGGCCACCTACCTCGACGGCCTGCGCGTGCCATCGAGCCGTGACGCCCTGCCACAAAAGGATGCCTTCGACCTGGAGCGTGTCGAAGTGCTGCGCGGCCCGGCTTCGGTGCTGTACGGGCAGGGCACCCCGAGCGGGGTGATCAACATGGTCACCAAGCGCCCGCTGGACACGCCTTTCCACGAAGTGGGCGTGGAATACGGCACCTTCAACAAGAAGCGCACCACCTTCGATTTGAGCGGCCCGATTGACGACCAAGGGGTTTATTCCTACCGCGTGGCGGGCCTTTTCGATGACGCTGACGGCCAGGTCGAACACACCGAGACCCGTCGCCAGTCGTTGTCCAGCGCCTTCACCTGGCGCCCTGACGACGCCACCTCGCTGACCCTGCTCGGGCACTTCCAGAAGGACCCCAAAGGCGCGTCCTACGGTTCGGTGCCGGCCTGGGGTTCGGTGCTGCACAGCCCGACCGGGCGCAGCATCGATGTGGACTTCTATGACGGCGAGAAGAATTTCGAGAAGAGTGATCGCGAACATTACTCCCTGGGCTATGCCTTCGAGCATCACTTCAACGATGTGTGGACGGTGCGCCAGAACGCGCGTTACCTGCGTGCCGAAGGCGTTTACCGCAGTATCTACAACAGCAACCTGCAGGCCGACTACCGCACCTCCAACCGGTCGACCATCGCTACCGATGTCGATATGGACGCCTACACCCTCGACAACCAGGTGCAGGCCAAATTCGACACCGGTCCGTTGCAGCACACCTTGTTGGCCGGCCTCGACTACCAGAACACCAGCACCGACACCAAAGCCGGTTATGGTCGCGGGCCGACCCTGGACATCTTCGACCCGGTCTACGGTGCACCCGTGGCGACTCCGGCCTTCAGCACCGATGCCACCTCGCGCAGCGAGCAGACCGGTGTTTATCTGCAAGAGCAGATGAAGTGGGACAAGTGGGTGCTGCTGCTCGGCGGTCGTTATGACTGGGCCAGCACCGACAGCACCACCAAGACCCTCAGCAGCGGTGCCAAGAGCAAGTCGTCGCTGGACAGCAAGGCCTTTACCGGCCGCGTGGGCCTGGTCTATCTGTTCGATAATGGCCTGGCGCCGTATGCCAGCTATGCAGAGTCCTTCAACCCGCAGTCGGGCACCGGTTACGGCGGTTCGGTGTTCAAGCCGACCGAAGGCAAGCAGTATGAAATCGGCATCAAGTATCAACCGCCGGGCAGCAACAGCTTTATCACGGCGGCGATCTTCGACCTGCGCCAGACCAACGTACCGACCCTGGACCCGGATCCCACCCACCTGTGTGGCAACGGCCGTTGCAGCGTGCAGGACGGCGAGCAGCAATCCCGGGGTTTCGAGCTGGAAGGCAAGGCCAGCCTGAACGACAACCTCGATATCACTGCGGCCTACGCTTATCTGGATAACCGCACCAGCAAGTCCAACAGCACCACGCAATACGCGCCGATCAGCGATGTCGGCACAGGCCCGGCGATTCCCCTCAAGGGCACCACCAGCTACGGTGTGCCGCGGCATACCGCGTCGGCCTGGGCTGACTACACCTTCCACGATGGCCAACTCAAAGGTTTCGGTGTAGGTGCGGGGGCGCGGTATGTGGGTTCGTCCTGGGGCGACACCGCCAACACCTTGAAGGTGCCGGGCTACACCCTGTTCGATGCGGCGGTGCACTACGACATCCCGAACATCGCCAGCCTCAAGGACAACCTGCGTCTGGCGCTGAACGCCAGCAACCTGGCGAATAAAGAGTACGTCGCGTCCTGCTATTCCTATTCGTGGTGCTGGTACGGCTCGCAGCGCACCGTACAGGCGAGCGCGACTTATCAGTGGTGAGGTGAAAAACGGAATAAATGGCCGTGCCCAAGCGTTCCCTGTGCGTGCGTTACGTGAGTAACCACCGGTCTCTGACCGCTCAATTCGCCAGAAAGGAACAGGGAACTCACTATGAGCACGCCATCTACTCCGTTCGCGAGTCCACAACAGACACGTGAAGCCCTACTGAAGCAAGCCAACCTGGAAGGCGGCTTTTTCAACGTGATCAATGGGCGCCAGACCACCGCCGACAACACACTGGAGGTGGTGAACCCGGCCACGGGGGAGGTGATCGCCTCGATTCCGGACGCCGGTGAAGATGCTTTGAATCAGGCCGTGGCCGCCGCCCGCCAAGCGTTCCCGGCCTGGGCCGCGACGCCCGTTGCCGAGCGGCGTGCACTGCTGCTCGAGTTCATTGCGCGGATAAAAGCCCATGAACCAGAGCTGACCGCATTGCTCACCGCCGAGAATGGCCGGCCCCTGGCGACATCGACCTGGGAACTGTCCGGCTTGGCGGATGCCTTCGGCCCGTCCCTGGTCAACCTTGAATTACCTGTCGAGTCCTATGACTCGCCGATCATGGGGCAGGTGACCCAGCACTACACGCCGCTGGGTGTCGTGTGCGCGATTTGCCCGTGGAACGTTCCGGCGCTGCTGGCGATGATGAAAATCCTCGCGGCTTTGGTCACCGGGAATACCGTGGTACTCAAACCCTCGCCCTACGCGCCGTTGACGGTCCTGCGGATCGCCGGTTATGCCGTGGATCTGCTGCCTGCCGGCGTGCTCAACGTGATCACCGGCGGCGATGCGCTGGGGCCGTTGATGACTGCGCATCCAGGCTTCGACAAAGTGAGCTTTACCGGATCGAGCCAGACCGGCAAGCGGGTGATGAACTCGGTGTCCGGCAAGCTCAAGCGTGTGACCCTGGAACTGGGCGGCAACGACCCGGCGATCGTGCTGGCCGACGCCGACCCGCAGAAGATTGCCGAGTCCTTGTTCTGGAGCATGTTCAAGCTCAACGGCCACGCCTGCATCTGCCTCAAGCGCCTGTATGTGCACGCGTCCATCTACGCCGAAGTGGCCGAGGCACTGGTGGCCTATGCGGCCCATGTCAAAACCGGGGATGGCTTCTTGCTGGACTCGGGGCTGGGTCCGATCCAGAACAAAATGCAGTACGAAAAGATCCGTGCCACCTGGGCGCAAATCCAGGCCAGCGGTACGAAGGTGCTGTATCAGGGTGAAGCACCCCATGCCGGTTATTTTTTCCCGGTGACCCTGCTCGACAATCCTTCCGACGATGCACCGTTTGTCCGGGAAGAAGTGTTCGGCCCGATTCGGCCGATCATGAAATACAGCGACCTGGACGACGTGATCGCCCGCGCCAACGACACCCCTTATGGCTTGGGGGCTTCGGTGTGGGGCAGCGACCGCGAACAACTCGCCCAGGTTGCCAGTCGACTGAACGCGGGCACGGTGTGGGTCAACCAGCACGCGGCACTGGCCCCTGATGTGCCATTCGGTGGGCACAAGGAGTCGGGTTTTGGTGTGGAGTTCGGTGTCGAAGGCTTGAAGTCGTACTGCAACCTGAAGGTGATTGCCGCGCGATAGGCCCTTCATGGGGCCGGGACAGTTGTGCAGTGAGGAAGGCAATTTAATGGCCCCTTTGTAACAAAATCCTCGCCAGAATCACTTTTATTTTCAGGTGGTTAGGTGGGGAATCGAATGCGCTCTGTTGGAATCATGTTGATCGCCTGTTCCCTGGCCGGCGGCGCCGCTGCCGTGCAGGCCCGGGAACTGCGCGACGGTGACAAGTACATGTGCAGTTGGGGCGCCGGCACGGCTGCCAGGGCCCAGGAACTCAAGCTGTCCGGTGTGTCACTGTATGCGGCGCGGCAGAAGATCCAGACCCTCAAGTTCAGCAAGCCCTGGATGCGCATGATGGCCATGGGCATCACCGAGCAGACCTACGACAGCCGTTCACGCCTCAAGCCCGAAGCCATTCGCCAGGGCTTCTATCAGGACTGTGTGCGCTACAAAGTGGCGCGCAAATGAGCGTCCGGCGGGCTCAACGCAACAGCAGCGGCCCAGCATTCTTCCGGAAAACACCCTAAGCGTTCGCTTTGAACAGGCATTCATTGCGTCGCCAAGCACCGGCCAGTGCAAAATCTGCGTAAGCCTGTCCAACTTCGCACCTGTGCCCCTCGCCATACTGGCGCCAGGTAAACGAAGAGGCACAGGCCATGACTGATTACGTATTCACGCCCCCGCATACGCCGTCCCTGGCGATTCAGGGTACTGACGCGCGCTTCCCGCTGCGCCGCATATTTTGCGTGGGCCGCAACTACAGCGAGCACGCACGGGAAATGGGACATGACCCGGACCGCGAGCCGCCATTCTTTTTCATGAAACCGGCGGATGCCGTGGTGTCCGCCGAGGGCGTGATTGCCTACCCGCCATTGACCGGCGACCTGCACCATGAAGTGGAACTGGTAGTGGCCATCGGCAAGGGCGGGGTGGATATCAGCCCCGAGCAGGCCTTTTCCCACATCTGGGGCTATGGCGTCGGCATCGATCTGACCCGCCGTGACCTGCAGGCCCAGGCGAAAAAACTCTCACGTCCGTGGGAATGGGCCAAGGCGTTCGATGACTCTGCGCCCAGCACCGCGTTGCAGCCGGTGAGTGCCGTCGGGCACCCGTCCAGCGGCAAAATCTGGCTCAAGGTCAACGGTGAACAGCGCCAGGTCGGTGACCTGGCTGACCAGATCTGGTCGGTCAGCGAAGTGATCAGCCATGCTTCCCGGTCCGTCGCGCTCAAGGCCGGGGACCTGATCTTCACCGGCACGCCGGCCGGGGTCGGCGCGCTGCAACCGGGGGATCTGGTCAGCGCTGGCATCGATGGCATCGGCGAGTTGAGTTTCACCCTCGGCCAGGGTTGAGGCTACAGTGGTGCCCAGGCCATTCGAGAGACCGTTATGCCCGGCACCCGCGTCACCACCTACGGCATGGAACAACGCAGCGACCGTCCCGACTTCTATATCCGCGACAAACGCGGACGGGCGGCGCTGACCAGTCCCCATCGCCATGAATACTTCCAGATCCAGATCAACCTCGGCGGCGACACCGTGCAGCACATCGGCGGCGCTGTGCGGCCGTTTCCGCGAAAGGCCCTGGCGTTCATCCTGCCCCATCGCCTGCATGTGATTCCCCACCCCGAGGACGGCGAATTCATGCTGATCAACTTCAGCCAGGCGTTTTTCCTGCCGCAATTGACCTGCGATCCTCTGGACCTGGAAGACATCCCCATCGGCCAGGCGCCGGAGCTGTCGCCGTTTCGTTTTCAGGAGCAACTGGACTTCATCCTCGACGATGCGGCCTTCGACGACGTGCAGACCTGGCTCGCCCATATGCGCGAGCTGGATGCCCACCGCACTTTCGGCGCGCGGGAGCGCCTGAAGGGCTACCTGTTCCAGTTGATCGGCCTGGTCTGCGAGCAGTACGCCGAATCTCTGCAGGCTTTTGCGGCCAACAACGCGACCCGTCGTGGGCGCAAGGACGCCCTGGCGCGGGTGCAGGGCTACATCCGCGAACATTTGCATGAGCCCAGCCTCAACCTCACGGACACGGCCGCTGCGGCATTTCTGTCGCCCAACTACCTCACCCATCTTTTGCGCAAGGAAACCGGCAAGCCCTTTTCCCAACTGGTACTCGACCGCCGCCTGCAATTGGCGCGAACGCTGCTACTCAACAGCCCGCAGATGATCGGCGCCATTGCGCACCGTTGTGGTTTTACCGATGAAGCGTATTTTTCCCGTTGTTTCCGCAAGGCCCACGGCCTGGCGCCGGGACAGTTTCGGCGCCGGCAGCATGGAGAGCCTTTGTAGCCTGCTGTTTTACAAATCCACGACAATCACTATGTTTCTATTTGCATACAATTGCGCCCTTCACCCGGGAGACCTGTATGCAAACCCCGATTCGCGCGTCGGCACAGGATGCTGTCGACGACGTGTACCTTGAGAAGAGCAGGGCGTCGTAACCCCATGCGCGCGCCAGAATCGCCTTCTTCCAACAGCTTGCGCTACTTCGTGGGCGGGGTGCTCTGCGTCGCGGTGCTGCTGGGCCTGTATTTCGTGCAGCTCAACGCCCGGGTGGACCGTGAGCGTGAACAGCTCAATGAGCGCCTGGCGTTATGCAGGCAGGTGGAAAGTGTCGCGCGTTCGGTTCACCCCAGTGGCCTTGAAGTGCGGGACGCCTGCGAACACATGGGCGGGCATACCGCCAAAAGTGCGACGCCACTTTAGGCCCTAATGAATAACCCCTTTTTATAGATGGAATATACGCGGGAAGTATCGGCTTAGTTGCACCAAAAAGTGGCACCCATACAGTTCGCTTCCTTAAAAAAGGTGTGGTTATTGAATGACTTACAGCGCTTTTAATCCGACGAAAGGATTGAAATAGTCTTGTTACATGTTTTTACAATCGCTACTATAGCCGGGCGTTCACCTCCCACGGTTTATGCATTTTTAAATCCCAAGTGTCCATCAGCTACTTGGGATTTTTTTTGCCCGTCATTTAGTTGCGCATCACGCTTGTGCGTCATCGAACTCGGCACGCATGCGCCCGTTGCGTTTGGCCTGATACAGCAATTTGTCGACGTCTTCGACGAACGCCAGCATCTCGCTGCCGGGTTCGACCAGGCGGGTGCCCACGCCCAGGCTCAAGGTCAGCAGGTTCGACACCGGTGAAAAACCATGTTCGATCTGCTGCTGGCAAATCAGGTGCAGGCAACGCTGTGCCACTTGCCTGGCCGAGGCGGCATCGGTTTCCGGCAACAGCCACACAAATTCTTCGCCACCGATACGCGCAATGAAATCCCGGGGACGGTTGGCCGCCAGCGATAGGGTGCGTGCTACCTGGCGTAGGCATTCGTCGCCCTTGATATGCCCGTAGTGGTCGTTGTACTGCTTGAAGTAATCGATATCCAGGATCAGCAGGGACAACGGCAACTGGCTGCGTTGGGCACTGGCCCATTCGCGCTCCAGCACGGTGTCGAACATGCGTCGGTTGGCGATGCCGGTGAGACCGTCCTGGAACGAATATTCCTCCAGCTGTTTTTGCAGACGGATCAGGTGTTCCTCGGTCTTCTTGCGCTCGCTGATATCGAACATGAAGCCGATCAGCGCTTCGACTTCGCCGTCCTTGCGCACCACGTGCACCACATCGCGGATCCACACGTAGTCGCCGTTCACCGTCAGCGCCCGGTAATCGGCCTCGTGGTCCACCCCGGCGCGGGATTGCGACACACAGAAGTTCACCACGTATTCACGGTCATCCGGGTGCATGCGCTCCACCCAGTCATCCACGCTGACCCAGCTCTGCGGGGTCCAGCCCAGCAACGTTTCGATCTGCGGGCCGATGTAGCTGAAGGTCATGGTTGCCCAGTCGATGCGCCAGGGGATGGCCTTGGTCGATTCCAGCAGCGTTTTGTACACGTCACTGTCGGGCGGGCTCGGGGGGTCGATGCTCATGGAGGCTGCTCAGGTGATGGCGAAAAGCCAAGAGCGTCTGGTGATCGGCGCCCGGAGTCAAGCACCCCGAAGGGCAGCAGACGAGAGGTCGTGATGCGGGTTTTCTGACGCCAGCGAGCCGGCGTTTTCGCAGCAAAATGAGGCGTGTATAACACTTTTGAAGTAATCATTCCGTACGCCGTAAAACCTCATCTACTCTGTTTGCATCACAACGACCGGCTGAGGCCCAGGGCAGGGTGTCGATCATGATCTCCATCGTCGAATTCAATCGCATCATGGCGTCTGGCTTCCTGCCGCTTGCATGCGACTGCACCTTGAACAGCGACGGCTCCCTGCGCATCAGCATCTTCGAGCCACAGAGCGGACGCGTCGAGCTGCTGCTCACCCGCGTCTCGCCCGAAGGCCTGGACAGCATCCGTTCCATCTCGAACCTGATCGGTGAGTTGCGCACCGAAATCAAGGCCGGGCGGCGCGGGTTTGCGGCGGTCGGTTAACCGTTGACGGTGCTGACGGGCGTATCGACGGCCCCGTAATAACGCCAGCAGCAATGCCGATGTTCCGGCAGGATCACGCAGCCGCTGAGGCTGACGATCAACACAGCGGCAACAAGCATGTAAAGACGACGGTGCATGGCATTTCCTCTTGGTGGGTACAGCGTTAATCCTTCAACGCCGTGACTCGCCGTAATCCGTCGCGAGCTTTCAAAGATTTCATCAAGTCCCGCCATCCCCCGCGCAATACTGCCTGCGACCACTGCCCCGAAAAAAAAAGCGTGGCCCGCGACGGATTTTTCTGTACCCGCCGTTCAACCCATCAGCAACGAGCACTTTCGCCCGCTGCATGAAGGAGTTGCCATGAGCCCCCTGACGATCTTGCGCCATGCGTTGCTTGTTCCCTTGGCTTTCGCTGCGTTGGTCAGCACCCCGACCTTTGCCCAGACCGAAGTGATCATTCGCCAGGCACCGCCGGTGGAGCGGGTGGAAGTGATCCCCGCCGAACGCCCAGGCTATGCCTGGGACCGTGGTCACTGGCGCTGGGAGGGTGGCGGCTACGGCTGGGTCCCCGGCCACTGGCAGCCGGTGATGCGCAATGCGCGCTGGGAGCCGGGCCATTGGGAGTCCCACGGGCCCAACTGGTACTGGCGTGAAGGGCACTGGATCCGCTGAACCTTGAGACTTAGCCCCCGGACCGAGTACTACCTGATTGAAAGACACTGATCCGGACGTTGAGCTGCTGGCCCGTATCGGCAACAACGAGCCCGCGGCCGTCACCGAAATGGTGACGCGCAAGCTGCCGCGCCTGTTGGCGTTGGCCGGCAGGCTGCTCGGCGATGCCGAGGAGGCCAGGGATGTGGCCCAGGAAAGTTTCCTGCGCATCTGGCGCCAGGCGGCAAGCTGGCGCCCGGGTGAAGCGCGTTTCGACACCTGGCTGCACCGGGTCGCGCTCAACCTGTGTCACGACCGTTTGCGCCGACGCCGGGAGCGTCCGCTGGACGATGAGCACATCGTCGAACCGGTGGATACGACGCCGTCGCCGGATGAGCAGCTGGAAGCGGCCGACCGCAGCGCACGCATGGCCGCCGCATTGGCGACCTTGCCCGAGCGTCAGCGCGAAGCGATTGTGCTGCAGTATTACCAGGAGCTGTCGAACATCGACGCCGCGGCCCTGATGAATATCAGCGTCGAGGCACTGGAGAGCCTGCTGTCGCGGGCCCGACGCCAGTTGCGCAGCCAACTTGCCGACACACCCGGGCTTGCCCGCCCAGGAAGGGGAAAATCATGAGGCCTGAACGCTTTGTTTACCTGGCCGACGCTTATGGCGCCGACCTGCACCGTTGGCCCGCCACCGAACAGGCCCAGGCCCGGGCGCTGCTCGACAGCGGCAACGCGCAGGCGCTGGATGCGCTGGCACAGGCACGCTGGCTCGACAACCAATTGAACAGTCATCAACAGATGGCGGTCGACCCGGCGCTGGTGCGTCAGATCCGCTTGTCCGCCCCCACGCGCACCTCGTTCTGGTCGCGTTACGCCAGCTGGCTGTCGCCCGCTGGCCTGGTGGGGGTGGGCATTGCCGGCGTCGTCACCGGCATGCTGGTGGCGTCCTTGAGTGTGCCACTGCCTATGTTGTCATCCGAAGTGCTGCCCAGCGTCTTCGATCAGGGCGACGCGGAAGTCGTCTTCACCGTCAACGCCGAGGAAACCGAGCAATGACCCCAACGTCTCTCAAGCCGTGGCTGCTCCTGTCGGTCGTGCTCAACGTATTTCTGATCGGTGGGGTGGGCGGCGGCCTTTATCACTGGATGGCCAGCGCCAGGCCCGCCGAAGCGGTAGTCAACCAGCACGGCTTGCGCCAGGCCATGTTCAAGCTGCCGCCGGAGCGGCGCCGGGAACTGCGCCAGTTGTTGCGCCATGACAGCGCCGCCAGCCAGCCCCTGGTGATGGCGGGGCGCGAGGCGCGCATGGGGGTGATCCGGCAGCTCGAGGCGCCGACGCTCGACCGTGATGTGCTGGTGACGGAACTGGCCAAGGCGCGGGAGGCCGATGCGGCGCTCAGGGCATTGGTGGATGGCACGCTGGCGCAGTTTGCCGGGACCCTGCCGCTGGATGAGCGCAAGGCGCTGGTGGAGGCGTTGTACTTGAGGGGGCAGGCTAAAACCAAAGAAAAGTTTATCGACACAACCGGGAATAAACCTCGGTCCTGAACTGTTAAGCCGGCATCACACCTGCGGAGCACTGCGTATGCCGGCTGCAAAAAAGAAACAGGCTTTTGATTTCTCCTGCGGGGCGGCGTCCCTGATGTGTGCCGCCGTGGAACTGGAAGGCAATTTGCCCAATGGGCTATCGCCCACCGACGCGCTACGCACCAGCATGTGTGAAGTCGAGTTGTACAAGCTCACTTCCGGGGCGACCACCGGCGGGGTGGTCAAACCGTTCGACCCGACCAAGGCCGGGTATTCCTACCCGCACAACGTGGCCCTGGCAGCACGCTCCATGGGGCTGAACGTGACCATCTATATGGATGGCTTTATCGCCAGTGCGTTGTCGGTGCTCTACCCGCAGTGCGAGGAACAGTGCATTCGAGCGGGGTTCCCGGTGATCCACGGCGCGCCCCCGGCACTGGCGGCCAACCGGCGAGCGCTGATTGTGGTCACCACTTTTCTGGTGGGTTTGCACTACGTGATGGAACGGCCAGGAGGCGGGTACATGGACCCGAACGATGGGGCGGACTTTGCGGACTTCAAGGCGATGAATGGATGGTCGAAAACGTATGGCAAGACGGGGATCACGTTGGTGCTGGAGAAAGAGGTAACGGTGTAGGCCAGCGCGTTCGGCGGTGCACCCGTCCCTGTAGTGAGCAGGCTTGTCCTGCGCCGGGTGGCGAAGCCACCCCAAGACCAGGCGCCGCGTTCTTCCTGAAATAACGCGGTGGTTTTATTGGGGCCGCTGCGCGCCCCAGCGCGGGCGGTGCGACGATTCGACAAGCCCGCTCACTACAATCTGACGGAGGTGCCAGCCTGAAATACTCACTGTGGTGAGCAGGCTTGTCCTGCGCCGGGTGGCGAAGCCACCCCAAATATCTTCAACACCTCCTTCCTCAACCACAAATGCCGTGGATCCTTCTGGTTCCGCGCATGCCAGTGGTGTTTCAGGCTGTACGGCGGGATTTCCACCGGGGCTTCGATCATGCGCACGGCGGAGTGCTTTTCGTAGATGTGCGCCACGGCGCGGGGCAGGACGGCGACGAGGTCGGAGCGTTCGATGATGGCGGACATGCTCATGTAGTGGGACATCTGCACCACGATCTTGCGCTGGATACCTTGCTCGGCCAGGTAGCTTTCGTACATTTCCTGGCTGCGGCTGCCGTCGCGCACTTGCAGGTGTTCCAGGTTGCAGAAGTCGTCCATGGTCAGTTGCGCGGCGGTGATGCGGTGGTGGCGGCCGATAAGGCAGACCAGGTCGTGGTCGAACAGGCGTTGCTGGTAGATGTTCGGCGCGTCGAGGTCGGGGAAGTAACCCAGGGCCGAGTCCACCCGGCCTTCGCGCAGGGCTTCGTGCAGGTCCTTGGGGCCCAGGCTCAGGCATTGGATCTTGGCGTTGGGCGCGGCGCTGCGCAGGCGGTCGAAGAGGGCGGGGAGGAACACCACTTCGCCGATTTCACTGAGGCAGAACGTAAAGGTCTCGCGGCTTTCAGCGGGGTCGAAGGTGGGGCTGGGCAGGATCTCCTGGTCGATGGTGGCGATCACTTCGCGGGTGCGTTCGACGATGCTGCGCGCCCGTGGCGTGGGCTCCATCGCGGTGCCGCTGCGCACGAACAACGCATCGCCCAGTGAATGGCGCAAGCGTGATAACGCGGCGCTGGCGGCGGGCTGGCTCATGCCCAGTCGCTTGGCAGCGGCGGTGACGTTGCCGCAGTCATGAATGGCCAATAAAACGCGTAGCAGGTTCAGATCCGTGCGCATGACTATAACCAAACCAAATAGATTGAATAACCAGAATTCGCTTCTGCTATTTGTGCCCCACGGCGAGGATTGTGTCCAGACAAGAATAAAACCAAGAGGCACCCTCATGATCAACCTGCATGACATCCGCTACGTGCGCCTGGGCACCGCGGACCTTGCCCAGGCCAAGCTGTACGCCACGCAGATGCTCGGCCTGCAAGTGGCGCGCGAGGCCAACGGTGCGATCTATTTTCGCTCCGACAGTCGCGACCACACCCTGTGCTACTACGAAGGCGATCCACGGGAAACCACCACTGCCTTCGAAGTCACCAGCTGGAACGAACTCGACCACGCCGCCCAATTGCTCGAAGACAACGGCTTCGCCGTGCGCCATGGCAGCCGCGAAACCGCCGAGGTGCGCCACGTCAACGAGCTGATTCAGTTTCGCGACCCCAGCGGCAATAACATCGAATTGGTGCTGCGCCCCCATGCCAGCGGCAGCCGTTACTTCGCCAGCCGCGATGCAGGCATCACCGGCTTCAGCCATATCGGCCTGCGCACCACCGACGCCAAACGCGACGAAGCCTTCTGGACCACCCTGGCCAACGCCCGGGTCAGTGACCGCATTGGTGAAGCGCCGTTGCTGCGCATCGACGAGGTGCACCACAAGATCGCGCTATTCCCCTCCAGCCACGCCGGCGTGCAGCACATCAACCACCAGGTGGAAAGTATCGATGACGTGATGCGTGCCTGGTACTTCCTCAAGGAGCGCGGGATCAGGATTCTGTTCGGGCCGGGCCGCCACCCGACGTCCGGGGCGATGTTCCTGTACTTCGAAGGGCCGGACGGCATGACCTACGAATACTCCACCGGCGTCAGCCACATCGCTGCGCAAGACGAAGCCACCCATCAGCCCCGGCAATTTCCGCTGGTCACCAGCTCGTTCTGTGCCTGGGGTTCGAAGCCGGACATTCCGGAGTTCAAGTCATGAGCCGCGTCAGCCAGGAAGCCGAAGTGCGCGTGGCCGCGCGTGCCCTGGCCAACGCGGGTTTTGTACACGCCTACGGCCATTGCAGTGTGCGCCTGGATGCCGGGCACTTTCTGGTCTGCGCCGCCAGGCCCATGGGCCTGATCCTACCCGGCGAGCCCGGCACTGTGGTGCCGGTGCACGGCCCGCTGCCGGAAGGGGTGTTGGGTGAAGTGCGCATCCACCAGCAGATTTACCAGCGTCGGCCCGATGTCAATGCGGTGATCCGCTGCATGCCGATGCAGGTGATGAGCCTGTCCTGCGCCGGGCTTGCCCCACGGTTGCGTCACGGCATGGGCGCGTATTTCAAGGACGGCGTACCGCTGTGGGATGACCCGCAATTGCTGCGCGATGACCCACAGGCCGCCGCCCTGGCCGAGCAATTGGGCCGGTCCCGGGCCCTGGTGATGCGCGGCAACGGCGCCATCGTGGTCGGCGGCTCCCTGGTGGAGGCGCTGACCCTGGTGTTCTACCTGGAGGACGCCGCCCGCATCGAGTTGCAACTGCTGGCCGCCGGAGTCGCCGACCACGCACCGCTGCTGAGCCTCGACGAAGCCAGCCGTCGAGCCACCAACAGCGGGCGGATTTTCGAACGCATGTGGGACTACCTCACCGCCGGCGATGCCGAGCTGAACCTGATAACAAGAGAAGAGCGCCAACCATGACCAAGCATTTTCACAACTTCATCGACAACCAATGGGTCGAGGGCGTACGTACCTTCGACAACCGCAACCCCGCCGACAATAGCCTGATCGGCCAGGTTCACGAGGCCGGCCGCGAGCAAGTCGACGCGGCGGTCAAGGCGGCCCGCGCTGCGCTGAACGGCCCTTGGGGCAAGATGACCATCGCCCAGCGCACCGCGCTGCTGCACAAGGTGGCCGACGGTATCGAACAGCGCGCCGAAGAATTCGTCGCCGCCGAAGTGGCCGACACCGGCAAACCCCATGCGCTGGCCAGCCACCTGGACATCCCCCGTGGCGCGGCCAACTTCAAGGTGTTTGCCGACCTGATCCGCAACGTGCCCACCGAAAGCTTCACCATGGACACCCCCGACGGCGGCAAGGCCGTCAACTACGCGGTACGCAACCCGCGCGGCGTGATCGGAGTGATCTGCCCATGGAACCTGCCGTTGCTGCTGATGACCTGGAAAGTCGGCCCGGCCCTGGCCTGCGGCAACACCGTGGTGGTCAAACCCTCGGAAGAAACCCCGGCCACCGCCACCTTGCTCGGTGAAGTGATGCGCGATGCCGGTGTGCCGGCGGGCGTTTACAACGTGGTGCATGGTTTTGGCGAGCACTCGGCGGGGGCCTTCCTCACCGAGCACAAAGACGTCGACGGCATCACCTTTACCGGCGAAACCGGTACCGGCGAGGCCATCATGAAAGCTGCGTCCAAGGGCGTTCGCCCGGTGTCGCTGGAGTTGGGCGGCAAGAATGCCGGGGTGATTTTCGCCGACGCCGATCTGGACAAGGCCGTGGCCGGCATCGCCCGCGCGGTGTTCGAAAACAGCGGCCAGGTGTGCCTGGGCACCGAGCGCGTGTATGTGCAACGGCCGGTGTTCGACGCGTTTGTCGCCGCCCTCAAGGCGCGTGCCGAAGCCATCCAGGTCGGCGCGCCGAACGCCCCCGGCGTCACCATGGGCCCGCTGGTTTCCGTGGGGCACCGCCAGAAGGTGTTGAGCTATTACGCGCAAGCGGTCAAAGACGGCGCCACCGTCGTCACCGGCGGCGGCATCCCGGACATGCCCGCCGAATTGGCCGAAGGCGCCTGGGTGCAGCCGACTATCTGGACCGGCTTGCCTGAAGACTCCGCGGTGATCCGTGAAGAAATCTTCGGCCCGTGCTGCCACATCGCGCCGTTCGACGACGAAGACGAGGTGGTGCGCCGGGTCAACGACACGCCTTACGGCCTGGCCGCCAGTGTGTGGACCACCGACCTGCAAGTCGCCCACCGCCTGGGCGCCGCGCTGGACGTAGGCATCTGCTGGATCAATTCGTGGTTCCTGCGCGACCTGCGCACCGCGTTCGGTGGCGCCAAGCAATCCGGCATCGGCCGCGAAGGCGGGGTGCATTCCCTGGAGTTCTACACCGAACTGCGCAACGTGTGCATCCGTCTGTGAGGTCCGCCATGACACATCTCAACCACCTCGGCGCGCAGTTGCACCAGGCGCTCACCGAACACAAACCCCTGGCGCCGCTCACCGAGCAATGCCCCGACTTGACCGTGGCCGACGCCTACCAGATCCAGCTGGCCATGCTGCAACCGCGCCTCGACGCCGGGCAGACCGTGATCGGCAAGAAGATCGGCGTCACCAGCCAGGTGGTGATGGACATGCTCGGCGTGGACCAGCCCGACTTCGGTCATCTGCTCAGCGACATGCTGGTCAACGACGGTGCCGCACTGGCCTGCGCTGACTTCATCGCGCCCAAGGCCGAAGGCGAGATCGCCTTTGTGCTCAAGCAGGACCTGGTCGGTCCCGGCGTGACTGTGGCCGATGTGCTGCGCGCGACGGCGTATGTGATGCCGTGCTTCGAAATCGTCGATTCGCGGATCAAGGACTGGAAAATAAAAATCCAGGACACCGTCGCCGACAACGCCTCGGCCGCCGCGTTCGTGCTTGGCGACGGCGTGGCCGACCCGCGTGAGATCGACCTGGCGTGCGTGGGCATGACCCTGGAAAAGAACGGCGAAATCGTCGCCACCGGCGCCGGTGCGGCAGCCCTTGGTCACCCGGCGAATGCAGTGGTGTGGCTGGCCAATACCCTGGGGCGCCTGGGCATCCCGTTGAAGAAAGGCGAGGTGATCCTGTCCGGGTCCCTGGCCGCCATGGTTCCGGTGCAGCCCGGCGACCAGTTGCGCATGAGCCTGGGCGGTATCGGCTCGGCTTCCATCCGATTTGTTTGAAGGACAACCCCATGAACCTGTCAGCCGCAACCATCGCCGAACTGGCCATCCATTTGGAAAACGCCGAGCTCAATCGTGAAGCCGTGGCCAAGATCACCGATGCCCACCCGGACATGGACTGGGAAGACGCCTACGCGATCCAGAACGCCATTCGCGCCAACAAGGAGGCGCGGGGCGTGCGCATCGTCGGCCTGAAGATGGGCCTGACGTCCTTTGCCAAGATGAAGCAGATGGGCGTCACCGAGCCGATCCACGGCTTTATCACCGACTACGGTTCCTGCGCCGACGGTTCGGTGATCGACGTCGACACGCTGATCCACCCCAAGGTCGAAGCCGAAATCGCCTTTGTGCTCAAGCACCCGCTCAAAGGACCGGGCGTGCACGTGGGGGATGTGCTGGCGGCTACCGACTTCATTTTGCCGGCGGTGGAAGTGATCGACTCGCGTTATGAAAACTTCCGCTTCGACCTCAAGAGCGTGATCGCCGACAACACCTCGTCCGCGCGCTTCGTCACCGGTGGCCAGGCCCGCAGCCCGCTGGGCATCGACCTCAAGTGCCTGGGCGTGGTGATGGAAAAGAACGGTGAAGTGGTCGCCACCGCCGCCGGTGCCGCCGTCCTCGGCCACCCGGCGCAAAGCGTGGCGATGCTCGCCAATATGCTCGCCAGCCAGGGCAAGGAACTGCCCGCCGGCACCTTCATCATGACGGGCGGCGTGACCGAAGCCATCGCGGTGCAGGCGGGCGACCAGATCACCGTGCGCTACCAGCACCTGGGCAGCGTTTCCATGCGTTTTGCCGCCAAGTCCGAGTGAGGAAAGCACCATGCCGATCATGCAGGTTTATCTGATGGAAGGCCGCGACGACGAACAGAAGGCGCGGTTGATCGAAGCATTGACCGAGGCTGCGGTCGCATCGATCCAGGCCCCGCGAGAGTCTGTGCGGGTGATCATCACCGAAGTGCCGAAGACCCAGTTCGGGATCGCCGGCAAAACCGCCAAGGCCCTGGGGCGCTGACATGAACACACACAAGAAGAACGTCGCAATCATCGGCTCGGGCAACATTGGCACCGACCTGATGATCAAGATCCTGCGTCATGGCCAGCAGTTGCAGATGGCGGTGATGGTGGGCATCGATGCCGCCTCCGACGGCCTGGAGCGGGCGCGACGCCTGGGCGTGGGCACCACCCACGCGGGCGTCGAGGGGCTGGTGCGCATGCCCGAGTTTGCCGGCATCGATATTGTCTTCGACGCCACCTCGGCCACCGCCCATGTGGCCAACGATGCACTGCTGCGCCAGCACAAACCGGGCATCCGCGTGATCGACCTGACGCCGGCGGCCATCGGGCCGTACTGCGTGCCGGTGGTGAACCTGGACACCAACCTGGCAGCGCTCAACGTGAACATGGTCACGTGCGGTGGCCAGGCGACCATTCCGATGGTGGCGGCGGTGTCCCGGGTGGCCAAGGTGCATTACGCGGAGATCATCGCGTCCATCAGCAGCAGATCCGCCGGCCCCGGCACCCGGGCAAACATCGACGAATTCACCGAAACCACCGCCCAGGCCATCGAGGCGGTAGGCGGCGCGGGCAAGGGCAAGGCGATCATCGTGCTCAACCCGGCCGAACCGCCACTGATGATGCGCGACACGGTGTACGTGTTGTCGGAGGCGGCGGATCAGGCGGAGGTGGAAGCCTCCATCGAAGACATGGCCAATGCGGTCACTGCCTATGTGCCGGGCTATCGCCTGAAGCAGAAGGTGCAGTTCGAAGTGATCGCGCCCGAGGCACCCTTGAACATTCCCGGGCTGGGCCGTTTCAGCGGTTTGAAGACCACGGTGTTCCTCGAAGTCGAAGGCGCCGCCCATTACCTGCCGGCCTACGCCGGCAATCTCGACATCATGACCTCCGCCGCGCTGGCCACCGCCGAGCGCATGGCGCAGGCTTTGTGAGGCCCCGACCATGATCTTCAACCCTGGCAAGAAGCTGTATATCAGCGACGTGACCCTGCGGGACGGCAGCCATGCCGTGCGTCACCAGTATTCCCTCGACAACGTGCAAACCATCGCCCGTGCCCTGGACAAGGCCCGTGTCGATTCCATTGAAGTGGCCCACGGCGACGGGCTGCAAGGCTCCAGCTTCAATTACGGGTTTGGCGCCCATACCGACCTTGAGTGGATCGAGGCGGTCAGCGATGTGATCAGCCACGCCAAGGTCGCCACCCTGTTGCTGCCGGGCATCGGCACCGTGCACGACCTCAAGGCCGCGTACAACGCCGGAGCGCGGGTGGTGCGGGTCGCGACCCATTGCACCGAGGCCGACTGCGCGCGCCAGCACATCGAGTACGCGCGCACCCTGGGCATGGACACCGTGGGCTTCCTGATGATGAGCCACCTGACCAGCCCGCAGAACCTGGCTGTCGAAGCAAAGAAAATGGAGAGCTACGGCGCCACCTGCATCTACGTGGTGGACTCCGGCGGGGCCATGGGCATGCACGATATCCGCGAGCGCTTCCGTGCGGTGAAGGCCGTGCTCAAGCCCGAGACCGAAACCGGCATGCATGCCCACCATAACCTGTCGCTGGGCGTTGCCAACTCCATCGTCGCCGTGGAGGAGGGCTGCGACCGCATCGACGCCAGCCTCGCCGGCATGGGCGCCGGTGCCGGCAATGCGCCGCTGGAGGTGTTCATCGCCGCTGCCGACCGCATGGGCTGGAACCACGGCACCGACCTCTACGCGCTGATGGACGCCGCCGACGACATCGTGCGCCCGCTGCAGGATCGCCCGGTGCGCGTCGACCGCGAGACCCTGGCCCTGGGTTATGCCGGGGTGTATTCGAGCTTTCTGCGCCATGCCGAAGTCGCCGCCCGGCGCTACGACCTCAAGGCCGTGGACATTCTGGTGGAACTGGGCAAACGCCGCATGGTGGGCGGCCAGGAGGACATGATCGTCGACGTCGCACTCGACCTGCTGAACCGCTGATTTCACCTGCTGGTGGAGAACCCAATGTGGGAGCGGCGGTGCGACGATTCGACTTGCCCGCGATGGCGATATACCTGCCAGAAAAGCATTGAATGACACACCGCTATCGCAGGCAAGCCAGCTCCCACAGGGGACCGCATTTTTAACCTGAAACATGCTTTTGCAGTGCACTTGATTCACCCCAAGACAAATCCAAAAACAGGGGAACATTGATGAACAGCAAGACTGCCAACATCGGCGCGACAATCGATAACAACAGGATCTCCGGCTACCAGATCATGGTGCTGCTCCTGTGCTTCCTGGTGGTGCTGGTGGACGGTTTCGACACCGCCGTCATCGGCTACATCGCCCCGGCCCTGCGCCAGGAGTGGGGCCTGCAAGCGGCGCAACTGTCCCCGGCCTTCGGCGCCGGGCTGTTCGGCCTGATGGTCGGCGCGTTTATCTTCGGCCCGGTGGCCGATGCCTACGGGCGCAAGAAGGTGCTGCTGGCGTCGGTGCTGATCTTTGGCATTGGCACCCTGGCCTCGGCGTATTCCACGTCCATCGAGATGCTCACCGCGCTGCGCTTTCTCACCGGCATCGGCCTGGGCGGGGCAATGCCGACGTGCATCACCTTGAGTTCCGAGTACTCGCCGGCCCGGCGCCGGATGATCATGGTCACCTTGAGCTACAGCGGTTTCACCACCGGTCTTGCGCTCGGTGGTGCGGTGGCTAGCCAGATCATTCCGGCGTTCGGCTGGCGCGGCGTACTGATGATCGGCGGGATCGTGCCTTTGCTGTTGCTGCCGTTGCTGGCCTGGTTGCTGCCGGAGTCGGTGCGCTTCATGGCCGCTCACCCGCGGCATGCCGATACGCTGCGCAAGGTGATGGGCAAGATCACCGGACGCAAGGACCTGCACGATGTCACCTTCGTCGAGCCGCAAAGCCCGGTGGCGGTGCGTTCGCCGATCTCGCAACTGTTCATCGAAAACCGCGCCCTGCGCACCGTGCTGTTGTGGGGCACGTTTTTCTGTTCACTGTTTGTGTTCTACCTCCTGACCAGCTGGCTGCCGAGCATCCTCAAGGACGCCGGCTACGACATCGCCGCCGCCGCGCGAATCGGTGCGATGGTGCCGCTGGGCGGCACGGTGGGCGCGATCCTGCTGGCGTTGCTGATGGACCGCGTCAGCCCTTACCGCGTGCTGGGCCTGGCCTACCTGGGGGCGGCGCTGGTGATCGCGCTGATCGGCTTTGCGCTGGCGGATGCGTTCTGGCTGGGGCTCACGGTGTTCATGGTCGGCTTTGGCGTCGCTGGGGCGCAGAACGGCTTGAACCTGCTGTCCGCCAGCATTTACCCGACCGCCGCCCGGGCCACGGGGGTGAGCTGGGCCATGGCCAACGGCCGGGTGGGCTCGATCATCGGTTCGGTGCTGGGCGCGTGGCTGATCGCGCAACTGGGCCAGCCGTCGGTGTTCTTCCTGGTGCTGGCGATTCCGGCGCTGTTCGGTTCGATTGCGATCTTCTCGCTGCAATTCATGACCGAAAAAAAGCCGGCGCCTGAGGTCACCGTACTCCCCACCTGACACCCCAACCCTTGTGGGAGCTGGCTTGCCTGCTCCCACCGTTGATCGGCGTTATTGCTTCACCCCACACAACAATAAAAGCCAACGGGTACACCCTCATGAAAACTTCCGTATTCCAAGCGGCGCCTGCGTGCGCCTGCGTTTTGCTCGCCGTCAGCACTGTGGCCCAGGCTGAAGGCTTCCTCGATGACGCCCACGCCAAGCTCGAGGCGCGCAACGTCTACTTCAACCAGGACAACCGCAGCGGCCCGGCCCAGCCATCCAGGCTGGAGGAGTGGGGCCAGGGTTTTATCCTCAACGTCAATTCCGGCTACACCCAGGGGCCGGTGGGTTTTGGCGTGGATGCGCTGGGCATGCTCGGCATCCGCCTGGACTCCGGGCGCGGCACCCATGGCAACCCCAACAGCGTGACCCAGGGCGGGTTCGTGTTCCCCACCGACAGCGATGGGCGCGCAGTGAGTGACTTCAGCAGCCTCGGGCTGACCGGCAAAATGCGGGTGGCCAAGACCGAACTGAAAGTGGGCACCCTGATGCCAAGGCTGCCGGTGGTGGTCTACAACGATGGCCGCCTGTTGCCGGAAACCTTTCAGGGCTGGCAGGCCACCTCCAAAGACTTTGACAACTTCACCCTGATCGGCGGGCGCCTGAGCGGCGTGAAAAGCCGCAATTCGTCCAACAACGAAGACCTCGCCATCAGCGGTGCCGGCGGCCCGGCAGGCAAGCGCAGCAACCAGTTCTACTACGCCGGTGTGGATTACACGCTGCGCCCGAACCTGCTGTTGCAGTACTACTACGGTGACCTTGAAGACTTTTACCAGCAACACTTCGTCGGCCTGGTCCACACCCTGACCTTGCCGGTGGGCAGCCTCAAAAGCGACCTGCGCTTTTTCGACAGCTCATCGGACGGCCGCAATGGCAGTGCCGCCGGACGTGCCGAGGGCTATCGCAGCACCGGCTACCACAACAATGGCGAAGTGGATAACCGCGTGCTGGCGGGGCTGTTCACCTACAGCCTGGGCGGTCATGCGGTGAGCCTGGGCTACCAGCATCTCAACGGTTCCAGCGACTTTCCGTTCCTCAACCAGGGCGACGGTTCGGCCACCTACCTGATCACCGATCGCCAGACCGGCGCACGCTTCCAGCGCGCCGGGGAGAACACCTGGGTGGCGCAACACGCGTTCAACTTCGCCACGGTGGGGGTTCCGGGGTTGACCTCCCAAGTGGTCTACCAGCGCGGCGGTGATATCAAGTCCGACCAGGGCCGGCAGCACGAGTGGGAGCGTGACGTGATGCTGACCTACGCGTTCCAGAGCAAGGCCCTCACCGGGTTTGCCGTGCAATGGCGCAACGCGATGCTGCGCAGCACTGTGGCCACCCAGCGGGACCTGGATGAAAACCGGTTGTATCTGACGTATACCCGCGCGCTGTTCTGACTCGAGGCATGTGGATGTCTCAGGGGCCCCATCGCAGGCAAGCCAGCTCCCACAGAGGAAGGTGATGCCTTGCGATCTGTGGGAGCGGGCAAGTCGAAGCGTCGAACCGCCGCTCCCACATTCAGTTCGGTGTTGTGCCTGTTAATACTGCCTGCTCGCGCTCCGCACTGTTGACGTTGACAGTGCGGGCGAAGCTCACGCCATCGCCTTCAAACACGCACACCACCCGATCCCGGAACGCGGTCTGCGGGTAGATCCAGGTCATTTCCAATGTTTGGGCATCCAACCAGCGTGCACCGGCGACGATCTGCGCATCGTGGAATTCATAGCCATGGTGCAACGCCCGGCCCGGCAGGCTGGTGAGGCCGCTGAGCCAGTGCTCGATGCCCACTTGCACGCGGTGGGTGGTGTGTTCGTCGGTGAGTGCGAAGGTCAGCACATCGCCAGCAACGTCGAACGACAATTGCTGCACGCCCAGGCTGTTCGGCGCCATCGTGAATACCCGTGTCGAATCCCCAGGTGCGGCACAGGCCGAGACCAATGCCGGACGCTCGGCCATGCTTGCCAGGCGCCGCTCCAGCCGGGCATCGGCCTCGGGGTTGATGCACGGGTCAGCACCCAACACCGCAGGGAAATACCGCTCGATAAACGGCACGATTTCAGCCGAGTTCTTCATGCCGCCCACCAGGACCAGGGTTGCGTTCTGTTCGCGGTACACCGCTGCCATTTGCACGAATACCCCCAGGGCGCTGAACGCCGGGCGCGGTTTCATCATCCAGTGGTAGCCGTAACGGCTGTCGGGCCCACCCTGGGGCTGGGTCGCGGCCTCGACCCAGGCCGCCGGCAGGACTTGTCGGCCTTCCCAAACGCCATTTTGTGCGTGCAGCACCGCCAGCTTGAGCGCCGCCGACACCGGCGCCGTAAGGCCGTTGCCGCCGGGATTCACCCCGTCGGGGCCGATATCCCAGGTTTCGTTGTGAATGGCCAGCGGCTGGAACAGGCGCGGCTTGAGGTACTGGTGCAGGGTTTGCCCGGTGACGCGGTTGATCAGCGCCGAGAGCATATAGCTGGCCGCGCTGGTGTAGACGTATTCGGTGCCGGGCGCATAGGCCAGGGGAATCTTGAAGAACTCGGCGATCCAGCTAGTGGCGATGCCGCGCCACACCGAGCCGGAGGTGTTGCTGGCGTGGCCGGTGCGCATGGTCAGCAGGTGTTCGACGGTCATGTCGGCCAGGCGCGGGTCGGCGTCGGGCGGCACGTCGTCGGGAAAGAAGCTCACCAACCGGTCATCAAGCCTGAGCAAGCCTTCGTCGATGGCCAGGCCGATGGCGCAACCGGTGAAGCTCTTGGCCATGGAGTGCAGCACGCGGGGCTCGTTGGGGTCCACCGGCCAGGTCCAGCCTTCGGCGACCACATGGCCATGGCGGTGCAGCATGAAACCGTGCAGGTCGAGGCCGGCGGCCTTGACCTCGTCGAGAAAGGCAATCAGGCGGTCGGGGTCCACACCCACGCTGCTGGCGCTGGCGCGGGGCAAACCGTCATAGGAAATCGGAGGCATGAAGGGGCTCGCGGGTAGGGTGGCTCAACGGCTGCGGTGCACCAGCCGGGAGTAGGAAATCAGCATGCTGGTCAGCTCCTGGCTGACCCCGGTAAGGGGCGCGGAGCGGCGGCTGATCAAGCACACATCACGCGGTGCCAGCGGCTCGTCGATGGCGATGGTGGTGAGTGCGCTGGAAAACAGTTTCATGCCCGGCAGCATGCGCGGTTCGATGGTCAGGTAGTCGGTTTCCGAGACGATGTGCAGGGTTTCCAACAGCGAATCGGTGGTGATCGCGATCTTCGGCGGCGCCAGGCCCTGGGTGCGGAACAGCTGGACCAGGCGGTTTTCCGCACCGCCGATCACGCCGGTGGAGCGCACGCTGATCCATTGGCAGTCCACCAGTTCCTGGACCGACCTGGCCTGGGCCAACGGGTGGCCCTTGCGCGCAATGATGCCGGCGCTGGAGCTGTAGAGGCGGTCGATGGACAGGTCGATGTCGGTGACGTTCGGCGCCAGCGGGCACAGCACGAAATCCAGGCGGCCATCGCGGACTTTTTCCACCAGGCCCTTGGTGGTGCCGCTGGCGACGTGCACCTGGATGCGCGGGAAGCGTTGGGTGAAGTTGCTCAGCACCGGCACCAGCAGTTCGGCCAGGGGCTCGGAGGTGACACCCAGGTCGATATGGCCTTCGGGTTCGCCTTTCCAGGGTTGCAGGTCGAGTACCGCGCGTTCGCAGTCGAGGGTGATGGAGCGCGCGCGTACCAGGAACACCTCACCGGCGGCGGTCAGGTTGATGCCCTGGTTGGAGCGCTGCAGCAGCACTACGCCCAGTTCCTTTTCCAGGCTCTGGATCGACTGGGTCAGGGTGCTTTGCGCCACATCCAGCTGACGAGCCGCCGAGCGGAAACTGCCTTTTTCGACCACGGCGCAGAACGCACGCAGATGGGTGAGAGTCATGGACGACGGCCTCGTTTGGAATCGATTGAACCCTTGAATACCGGCCAGCTTATCTGATGGCTCCTGGTGCGCACAGATCGGTTTTATCGATCAGGTTCATTATTTTTGAACGCCTGCAAACGCCGCCCGGGCCTGATTTTTCGGTAGGCTGGGGGCAGGGCGGAGGATGCTTGGCAGGTGATCGGAAAAGCCGAGCCTGATCACCTGGAGCGTTCTTCTCAAGCTTGCCGGACCGGGCATAAGATCGGTCCAGGAACATTCGCCAACCGTGACGGCGACTAAAACAACAACAACTATCCAGGTGTTCGGCCGTGCCTTTCTTTGGGTCCTGCCAGCGTCCGAACCCAAGCGTAAGGATCATTTAAGGTGCATTTATCATGAACAAGACTTTAATCCTGGCAGGCGCCTTGTCTGCGGCGCTGATGGGCACTGCCCACGCAGAAAGTGTATTGAAGGTGGCGCTCAATGCCGACATCCGCAGCACCGACCCGGGTGTGAACCGTGACACCAACTCCGATGCGGTGATCATGCACATCACCGAAGGGCTGGTGGCCTTCCGTGAAGACGCTACCGTCGGCCCTTTGCTCGCCAAGGACGTGCAGGTGTCCGACGACGGCTTGCGCTATACCTTTCATCTGCGCGACGGGGTGAAGTTCCAGAACGGTCAGCCGCTGACCTCCGCCGAGGTGCTATGGACCTGGAAGCGCTTCCTAGACCCCAAGACCCAATGGCGCTGCGCACCTGAATTCGATGGCCATGGCGGCGCGAAGATCGTCGACATGAGCGCCCCGGACCCACTGACCGTGGTGTTCACCCTCGACAAGCCCAACGGTCTGTTCCTCACCAGCACCGCGCTGCCTGAATGCGGCGGCAGCGGCATCCTGAGCCCGGACTCGCTCAACGCCGACGGCAGCTGGAAAGCTCCGGTCGGCACCGGCCCGTTCCGCCTGGGCGACTGGAAGCCCGGTCAATATGTAGAGCTGTTGCGCAATGCCGGCTACACCGCCCGCGATGAAAAAGACCCCGACGGCTATACCGGCAACAAAACCACCACGCTCGACCGTGTGCGCCTGCTGGTGATCCCGGACCCGGCGGCGGCCAAGGCGGCATTGCTGTCGAAGAACGTTGACCTGCTGATCGACGTCACCCCACTGGACGCCACTGAACTGGCGGCCCATTCGAATGTGCGGGTGACCTCCAGCGGCACCATGTCGGTCAATGCCTTGCTGTTCCAGACCCGCGATCCGTTGCTCAAGGACGTGCGCCTGCGCCAGGCCATCGCCCATGCCCTGGACTCCGCGCAAATCGTCGAAGCCCTCACCGGCGGCCGTTCCAGGGCCAACAACTCGATGGTCGCCAGTGGCAGCCATTACCACACCGCCGTCGAGGACCTGGGGTTTGCCTTCGACCCGGCCAAGACCGCGCAATTGCTGCGCGAAGCTGGCTACAAGGGGGAGCCGATCAAGCTGATCGTCAACAAGCGCTACGCGGCGATCTTCGACATGGGCGTGTTCGTGCAAGCCATGGCCAAGGCCAGCGGCATCAACCTGGAGCTGGAAACCCTGGAGTGGGGCACCCAGCTGGAGCGCTACCAGAGCGGCAACTACCAGATGATGGCGTTCCCGTACTCCGAGCGCCTGGACCCGGCGCTGAGTTTCGACTCGATGACCGGCGACAAGGACAAGGAAACCCGCAAGGTCTGGGACAACCCCCAGGCGCGCGAATGGTTGCGTGAAGCCCAGCGCGAAGGCGACGTGAACAAGCGTCAGGCGCTGTTCGATCAACTGCATCGGCAGATGATCAAGGACGTGCCGATGATCCCGATGTACAACGGCAACGCCATCGCCGCCAGCCGTGACTACGTCAAGGGCCTGCGCACCTGGCCGGTGTCCAAGCCACGCCTGTGGACCGTCAGCGTCCCCGCTTCCGGGAGCAATTGAGGATGTTTCGTTTTATCTCCCAACGCCTGGCGATGTCGGTTCCGACCTTGCTGCTGATCTCGCTGATGGTCTTCGCGATCATCCGCCTGGTCCCGGGTGACCCGGCGTTGCTGATGCTCGGCGATATGGCCGACGCCCACAGCCTGGAAGTGGCGCGAGCCTCCCTGGGCCTGGACCAGCCGTTGCCGGTGCAGTTCGTGATCTGGCTCAAGGCGGTGCTCAGCGGTGACCTCGGGCATTCGATCACCACCAACGAGGCGGTGCTGCCGCTGATCCTGGATCGTTTCCAGGTCAGTGCCGGGATTGTGCTGGTCTCGGTGTTGCTGGCGGCCTTGATCGCGGTGCCGGCGGGCTTGCTCGCGGCGTGGAAGCAGGACAGTGCGATGGACTTCGGCGTGGTCTCTACCGCCACGCTGTTGCTGTCGATCCCGAGCTTCTGGCTGGGCCTGCTGTTGCTCTATGCATTCGGCATCAAACTGGGCTGGCTGCCGGTGGTGGGGTATGTGTCGTTCGGCCAGGCGCCGTGGCAGGCCCTGAGTTTTGTGGTGCTGCCGATTGTCACCCTGACCCTGGTGGAGCTTGGCGCGATTACCCGCATGGCCCGGGCCAGCGCGATTGAAGTGCTGCGCCTGGAGTACATCACCCATGCCCGCGCCAAGGGCCTGTCGGAACGCGCCGTGTTGTGGCGCCATGCGCTACGCAATTCGTTCGCCCCGACCCTGACCCTGATCGGCCTGATCCTTGGCAACCTGCTCAGCGGCATCGCGGTGCTCGAAACCGTGTTCACCCTGCCGGGCATCGGTCGCCTGATGGTCGACGCCATCTATGCCCGGGACTATCCGGTGCTGCAAGGCTGCCTGCTGCTGGTGACCTTTGTCTATGTGCTGGTCAACCTGTTGGTGGACCTGCTGTACCCGCTCTTCGACCCCAGGGTTAAGTTATGAATAAGCCGCTTCCTGTTGCACCCGAGGTGCTGTTGCCCGCACCGGGGCGTGCCCCCAGGGCCTGGCGTGTGCCGCCGTTGAATGCGCTGATCGGTGCGTTCCTGCTGGCCTTGCTGTTGACCATGGCCGCCGTCGGCCTGGTATGGACACCCCACGATCCGCTGGCGCTGAACCTGCTGGCGCGGTTGCAGGCGCCTACCGCTGCGCACTGGCTGGGCACCGATGAATATGGCCGCGATGTATTGAGCCGCCTGATGATCGGCGCGCACACCAGCCTGTGGGTGAGTGTGTTGACTGTGAGCATGGCGATTGTCGCCGGCACTTTTCTCGGTTTGCTCTCCGGCTTCCTGCGCGGCTGGGTCGACCGTGGCCTGATGATGGTCAACGACGCGCTGCTGGCGTTCCCCGGCATCCTCTTGGCCCTGGGCCTGATGGCGATCATCGGCCCGAGCCTGTACGGCATCGTCTTCGCCCTGAGCCTGGCCTACACGCCATCGGTGGTACGGGTGGTGCGCGGCACGGTGTTGTCGCTGCGTGAAAAAGAGTTCGTCGAGGCCTCGCGGGTGATCGGCAATTCGGAGCTGTACACCATGCTGCGCCACATCGCGCCGAACTGTGTGGCGCCAGTGTGCGTGCTGGCTACCAGCATGTTCGGCTGGGCGATCCTCGCGGAAAGCTCCCTGAGCTTCCTGGGGCTGGGCGTACCGCCACCGGCGGCGACCTGGGGCAACATGCTCGCGGCCAGCCGGCCGTACATCGCCACGGCCAGCTGGCTGGGGCTGTTTCCCGGTGTCTGCATCGCCATGGCGTTGCTGGCCTTCAACCTGTGTGGCGACGCCTTGCGCGACCGCCTTGACCCACGGATGAGTAAATGACCATGACTGACGTACTGTTGGCCGTCGATCACCTGAAAATCCGCATCGGTTCCCACGGCCCGCTGGCGGTCAATGACCTGAGCTTCACCATTGCCCCCGGTGAAATCGTCGCGCTGGTGGGGGAGTCGGGCAGCGGCAAGACCATGGCCGCCCGCGCCGCCATCGGCCTGTTGCCACCGCCGCTGGAACACTGCGGTGGCCAGGTGCGGTTCCAGGGCCATGACCTCAATGCACTCCAGCCCGAGCAACTGCGCGCACTGCGTGGCGCGAAGATCGGCATGGTGTTCCAGGAGCCGATGGTCTCGCTCAACCCGTCCATGAGCATCGGCGAGCAGATGGCCGAGGGCCTGCGCCTGCATACCCAAATGACGGAGGCGCAGATCCGCGAGCGCAGCCTGGAGATGCTCGGCCATATCGGCATCAAGGACGCCGAGCGTTGCCTGGCGGCGTTTCCCCATGAGTTCTCCGGCGGCATGCGCCAACGCATCATGCTCGCCTCGGTAATGCTGTTGCGTCCGGCGCTGCTGATCGCCGACGAACCGACCACCGCGCTCGATTGCCTGGCGCAACTGGACGTGTTGAAGCTGATGCTCGATCTGACCCGCGAGCAGGGCACGGCGATTCTGTTTATCAGCCATGACCTGTCGCTGGTAGCGCGTTATGCCGACAAGGTGGTGGTGATGCGCGAAGGCCGCGCGGTGGAGCAGGGCAGCATCGAACAGATCCTGCTGGCGCCCAAGGCCGAGTACACCCGGCAACTGCTGGAAGCCTTGCCGCGTCGGGGTGAGCTGACACCATTGCCCCAGGCCGAGCGGCCTTTGCTGAGCGTCAAGGACGTGTGCATCGAACACCCGGGGCCGCGCAGCCTGTGGGGACGCACCGCGTTCAAGCGCGTGGTGCATTCGGCCAACCTGACCATCGCACCGGGGGAAACCCTGGCGCTGGTGGGCGGCAGCGGTTCGGGCAAGACCACCCTGGGCCGGGCGATAGTCGGCCTGAACAAAGCCTGTGCCGGCGCCATCGAGTTCGAAGGCGTGGACATTCTCAAGTCCGGCAACCGTGAGCATCGCCTGCAATGCCAGATGATTTTCCAGGACCCGTACTCGTCCCTCGACCCGCGCATGAAGATCGGCGATATCCTCGCCGAGCCCTTGCGTCACGTCCCCGGCATGACTGCGGAACAGAAGCGTGAGCGGGTGGCGAAAACCCTGCTGGATATCGGCCTGGCCGAGCAATTCGTCGACCGCTTCCCCCATCAGCTTTCCGGCGGTCAGCGCCAGCGTGTCGCCATTGGCCGCGCCCTGGTGCGCCACCCGCGATTGGTGATTGCCGATGAGCCGATTTCGGCGCTGGACATGACCATCCAGAAGCAGATTCTGGAGCTGTTCGAACGCTTGCAGGCCCAGTACGGCTTTGCCTGCCTGTTTATCTCTCACGATCTGGCGGCGGTGGAGCGTATCGCACACCGGGTCGCGGTGATGAGCGAGGGCAAGGTGGTGGAAATGGGCGCTCGCGACGAGATCTTCGACCGCCCGCAACACCCCTACACCCGCAAGCTGCTGGCCGCCGCCAGCCCCTTGGAGAAACTTGAAAACGGTGGCTACCGCATCCGCCAGGGCCCCGTGCCGCTAGCGCTGTAACCCAGGACTGACTTCACCCGCCGCGCAAATCCCGGATTTGCGCGAACGGCGAAGCCATGCCCGAAGAACAATAAAAACACCCCCCAACCCCCAACTGCCAGGAGCTAAAAAAATGAAAAAAACCCTGACTCAACTCATCACCGGCGTCGGCGTCGTGAGCAGCGGGATGGTCCCGTTCGCCGCCCAGGCCGACTTCATCAAGGACAGCAGCGGCACCCTGGAATTGAAGAACTACTACTTCAATCGTGACTACCGCGAAGAGGCCAGCCAGTCGGTGCGGGCCGAATGGGCCCAGGGCTTTCTGCTAGGCATCAAGTCCGGATTCACCGAGGGCACCGTGGGCTTCGGCCTGGACGCCATCGGCATGCTCGGCTTGAAACTCGACTCCAGCCCGGACAAGTCCGGCACCGGTCTGCTGCAACGCGACAGCGACAAGCGTGCCTCTGACAACTACTCCAAGCTCGGTGTGACCGCCAAGGCGCGCCTGGCCAAGAGTGAGTTGCGCGTGGGCTACCTGGTGCCGGATTTGCCGACCCTGCAACCCAATACCAGCCGGCTGTTCCCGCAGTCGTTCAGCGGTACCCAACTGGTGTCCAACGACATCACGAACCTCAAGCTCAGCCTCGGCCAGCTTGACCAGGCCAAGGACCGCGACTCCACCAACTACGAAGACATGAAGCTGACCACTGTCAGCAAGGTCTACAAAAGCACGGCCCTGAGCGACCAGTTCCGCTTCGCCGGCGGCGACTACTCGCTGACCCCCAACACCTTGCTCAGTTACCACTATGCGCAACTGGACAGCATCTACCACCAGCAATACGGCGGCTTCAAGAACAGCTTCGGCCTGGGCCCCGGCACACTGAAAACCGATGTGCGTTACTTCAAGGCCGACAAGGACGGTGCGGGCCTGGCGGGCGATGTCGACAACCGTGCGCTGAGTACCCGGTTGACCTACCAGTACGGCGGGCACAGCCTCGGCGGCGGCTTCCAGCGCCAGTTCGGCACCACGCCGTTCACCTACCTGGACGGGTCCATCACCTACCTGTTCACCGAGTACCAGTTCAGCAACTTCACCCAGACCAAGGAACAAGCCTGGCACGCGCGCTACGAGTACAACTTTGCCGACCTGGGCCTGCCGGGTCTGCTGTTCGGGGTGAAATACGCCAAGGGTGATTCGGCCGAAGTCGTCGGTTTCAATGGCGAAGGCCGTGAATGGGAACGTGACCTGGACATCAGCTACGTGGTGCAGAACGGCCCGTTCAAAGGTGTGTCGATGCGTTGGCGCAACGCCCTGGCCAAGGGCAACTTCTACAACGACGTCAACGAGAACCGCGTGCTGCTGGGGTACACCCTGGCGCTCTGGTAATTGACCGCTGCGGGAGCGGGCTTGCCCGCTCCCACACTGATCGGATTATCAGATCGAGATAGCTGTAGCCGCCCTTACGGACGATCACCCGGTCTCGTTAGTATTTTTCTCAAGGTCCATCACTCGAATATCGAGATTTCCGGTTTATGAAACTTAATCAACACCCTTTGCTGCAAGCGACACCGGGCACCCACAGGTATGTGGACAGTGAGCATTACGGCGCGGCGGGTGCAGGTCGAAAAATCTATATTCAGGCTGCGCTGCATGCCGATGAAACCCCGGCCATGCTGGTGGCCGCGCACCTGCGTCGGCAACTGGCGGCGCTGGAAAATGCCGGCCGCCTGAACGCGCAGGTGGTGCTGGTGGCGGTGGCCAACCCGACCGGTCTGGGCCAGTACATCATGGGGGCGCCCAGCGGGCGCTTCGAACTGGGCAGCGGGCGCAACTACAACCGGGGTTTCCCGGTGCCGTATCAGGCCATCGCCGATAAGGTGGAGCATCGGCTCGGTCAGGACATCCACGCCAACCGCGAGCTGATCCGCCAGGCCTGGGGCGAATGCCTGCGCGCCGCCCAGCCGATGGATGAATACCAGTCGCTGCAACAGACCCTGATGCTGCTGGCCCACGACGCCGATATCGTGCTGGACCTGCATTGCTCCCGCGAAGCGGCGATGCACCTGTACACCGGCGAAGCGGTGTGGCCGACCATCGAGCCGTTGGCGCGCTATATCGGCGCCGAAGCCACCTTGCTCGCCACCGACTCACAGGCCAACTCGTTCGATGAAGCGCTGTACCTGTTGTGGGTCAACTTGCGCGAGCGCTTCGGCGAGCGTTTCCCGATTCCGGACAGCAGCATCGCGGTGACGGTGGAACACCGGGGCCAGCGCGATGTGTCCTATGAACTGGCCGAGCACGACGCCACGGCCATCATCGATTACCTGACTCACCTGGGCGCTATCGAAGACACGCCGCGCCCGCTGCCGGCGCTGCGCAGCCCGGCCACGCCACTGGCCGGCAGCGAGCAGTTTTACGCGCCGAGTGCCGGGGTGCTGGTGCACCGCGCGGCGGTTGGCAGCCGCATCGAGGCGGGGCAGGCGCTGTTCGACATCGTCGACCCCCACAGCGGCCAGACCGTCACGGTCAGCAGCCAGACCACCGGTGTGTTGTACATGCGCCGCGATGTGCGCTTCGTGAAGCCGGGCGACCCGCTGGGCCGGGTCTCCGGTGCCACGCCGATTCGCAGCGGAAAACTCTTGAGTGCGTGATGTGTAACGCAGTCCAACTGTGGGAGCTGGCTTGCCTGCGATAGCGGTGGGTCAGTTAATGAATCGGGTGACTGATCGGCCGCATTCGCGGGCAAGCCCGCTCCCACAGTTGATCTTCATTGTTTATTTGATTTTTATCAGGCAGGACATTTCTCCATGCATTCCAACCCGGCAATCACCCTCGAAAACCAATTCTGCGCCCATAACTATTCGCCGCTGCCGGTGGTCATCGTCAAGGGCGAGGGCGTGTGGGCCGTTGGCGATGACGGCAAGCGCTACCTGGACATGATGTCGGCGTATTCCGCGGTCAGCCACGGCCATGTGCACCCGCGTATTCGCGCGGCGGCGGTGGCGCAGATCGACAAGATCAGTGTGGTGTCGCGGGCGTTCTACAGCGAACCGCTGGGCAACTTCCTCAAGGCGCTGTGCCGTATCACCGGGTTTGATTCGGTGCTGCCGATGAACAGCGGCGCCGAGGCAGTGGAAACCGCGATCAAGGCCGCGCGGCGCTGGGGTTATCGGGTCAAGGGCATTGCCGCGAACCAGGCCAGGATCGTGGTGGCCGACAACAATTTCCACGGGCGTACCTCCACCATCGTCGGCTTCTCGTCCGAGCCGGACTACAAGGCTGATTTCGGCCCGTTCTGCAACGGTTTCACCGAGGCGCGCTTCGGTGATATCGAGAGCTTTCGCCAGGCGATCACCGCCGACACCTGCGCGGTGCTGATCGAACCGATCCAGGGTGAGGCCGGCATCCGGGTGCCGCCTGCCGGTTTTCTGCGTGAGCTGCGCCAGTTGTGCGATGAAACCAACACCTTGCTGATCCTCGACGAGATCCAGTCGGGCCTGGGCCGCACCGGCAAGTGGTTTGCCTTCCAGCACGAAGGCATTCGCCCGGATGCGCTGATCCTGGGCAAGGCCCTGGGCGGCGGGATCATGCCGGTGTCGGCGTTCGTGGCGGACCACTCGGTGATGGACCTGTTCGATGCCGGCAGCCACGGCTCCACCTTCGGCGGCAACCCGCTGGCGGCGGCGGTTGGTCTGGAAGCCTTGAATGTGCTGGAGGAGGAAGGCTTGATCGATAACAGCGCGAACCTGGGGCAGTACCTGGTGGAGCGTCTGGTGGCGATGAACGCGCCGGCGATTCGCGAGATCCGCGGGCGCGGCTTGTGGGTGGGCGTGGAGCTGGACCGCGATGCGCGGCCACTCTGTGAGGCGCTGCTGGCCGAAGGCGTGCTGACCAAGGAAACCCACGAAAATGTGCTGCGCATCGCGCCGCCGCTGTCCATCACCCGTGAGGAACTGGACTGGGGCCTGGCGCGCATCGAGCAGGTGTTTGCGCAACTATGAAGGATCTACTCAATCACTTGGCCGTCGATGGGCAGCGCTACGCCTATATCGATTTGCACAAGCTGCTGGCCCCGGCGCAGTTGCAGCGCTTGCCTTATGCGGTACGCATTTTGCTGGAAAACATCGCCCGTTGTGCCCCGCAAGCGCTGCCGACGGTACTGGCGCGCGCCACGGGCAGCGGGCCGGACTGCGAGGTGCCGTTCCAGCCCAATCGGTTGATGTTCCACGACACCACGTGCCTGCCGGCCCTGGCGGACTTCGCCGGGATGCGCGACAGCGTGGCGGAACTGGGTGGCGACCCGCAGGCGGTGAACCCGTCGATCCCGGCGGTGCTGACTATCGATCATTCGGTGATCGTCGAGCACTACGCCGAAGCCGGTGCGGTGGAAGCCAACCTGGACATCGATTTTCGCCGCAACAGCGAGCGCTATCGCTTCATCAAGTGGGCCCAGGCCAGCCTGGACAATTTCAAGGTGATCCCGCCGGGGACGGGGATCATCCACCAGATGAACATGGAGGCCGTCGCCCAGGTGGTGTGGGAAACCCCGACCGCCGACGGCGTGCTGCTGCACCCTGACTGCATGGTGGCCACCGACAGCCACACGCCGATGATCAATGCCATCGGCGTGCTGGGCTGGGGCGTCGGCGGCCTGGAGGGGCAGGCGGCGATGCTCGGCGAGCCGGTGCCGATCCCGTTTCCGCAGGTGGTGGGGATTCGTGTCAGCAACGCCTTGCGCGCTGGCGTGACCGCCACCGACCTGGCGCTGACTGTCACCGAGTTGTTGCGCCAGCGCAGCATGGTGGGCAAGTTCGTCGAGTTCTGCGGGCCTGGTTTGTCGAACCTGAGTTGGGCGGCGCGGGGTACCGTAGCGAACATGGCGCCGGAGTATGGCGCCACTGTGGTGTTTTTCCCGTTCGATGACGAGACCCTGAGGTACCTGGCGTTGAGCGCACGGCCGGCGCCGCTGCTGGCCAAGGTGTCGGCGTATATGGCGGCGCAAGCATTGTGGCGCCAGGACGACGCGCCGCAGCCGCAGTTCGATGAGTTGATCGAGCTTGACCTGGCGTCGGTGGAGCCCAGCGTCGCCGGGCCTCACCAGCCCCATCAGCGCCAGTCGCTGGCGCAGGCGGCTGCGTCGTTTCACCGGCATGTGCAGGGCGAGCCGGGACGGCAGTTTATCCAGCCCGGGTTCAATGCGCCGCTGACCCATGGCGCGGTGGTGATGTCGGCGATCACCAGTTGCACCAACACCGCCAACCCGGCGCAGATGATCCAGGCCGGGTTGCTGGCGCGCAATGCGCGGGCGCGTGGCGTTGGGCGCAAGCCGTGGGTGAAGACGTCGCTGTCGCCGGGGTCGCGGGTCGTTGCCGATTACCTGGAGGCGGCGGGGCTGCTGGAGGATTTTGCCGCGCTGGGTTTTGACCTGGCGGGCTTTGGCTGCATGACCTGCATCGGCAATTCCGGCAGCCTTGAGGCGCATGTAGAGGCCTTCGCCGAGCAAGGGCTCAAGGGCGTGGTGGTGCTGTCGGGCAATCGCAATTTCGAAGGGCGGGTCAACCCGAAAGTCCCGGCGGGCTACCTGGCTTCACCGGCACTGTGCGTGGCTTATGCGATTGCCGGGAGTATCGATATCGATCTGTCCGCCAGCCCGTTGGCGCTGGATACCCACGGCAAGCCGGTGTACTTGCACGAGTTGATGCCGGGCGATGCCGAGGTGGCGGCGCAGGTGGCGCAGGTCGTGCGCCCGGCGTTGTTCCGGCAACGCGGTGAAATGCTCTGGCAGGGCACCCACCATTGGCAGGCGTTGGAGGCTGATGGCAGTGTGCAATTCGCCTGGGATGCGGACTCCACTTACTTACGTCGCCCGCAGTACCTGGCGGATGTACACGCCTTGCCGCAGGCGCATTTGTCGGTGAGCAACGCCCGCGCGCTGGTGGTGCTGGGTGACAACGTCACCACTGACCATATCTCGCCCGCCGGGACCATCCCGGCCAATAGCCTGGCCGGAGCCTGGTTGCGTGAGCGCGGCGAAGCCGAGGCGGACTTCAACCAGTATTCGACCCGGCGCAGCAACCATGAGGTGATGGTGCGCGGCGCCTTCACCAACCCGCGACTGACCAACCTGCTCGACCCCACGCAAGCGCCGCGCCAGGGTGTGTGGGCGTGGAACGCCGACCACAGCGAGTACCAGCCGCTGTACCTGGCCGCACAAAGCTACGCAGGCACGCCCACGGTGCTGTTTGCCGGCATCAACTACGGCGCCGGCTCCAGCCGCGACTGGGCGGCCAAGGTATTGAGCCTGCTGGGGATCAAGGTGGTGGTGGCGCGCAGCATCGAGCGCATTCACCGCAGCAACCTGATCGGCATGGGCGTGTTGCCGCTGGTGTTCGCCGAGGGCGCTTCGGTGCAGGACGTGCAGCTCGACGGCAGTGAGCGGTTGACGTTCCTGGGGCTGGACAACCTGAAGGTCGGCGAAAACCCGATCACCTTGCAGGTCGAGCGCGCTGATGGACGCGTCGCCGAGCGCCTGTTGGCGCTGCGCCTCGACTCGCAGCAGGAGCTTGGGTACCTTGAGCACGGCGGGGTCTTGCCGTTCGTGATTCGCAAGACCGTGCAACGGACTCGTCAAGGAGCGCTCGATGGTTGATCCCCGTGTCATGCAACAACTGGCCCCTGATGGCGTGCTGCGCGCCGCCATCAACTTCGGCAACCCGGTACTGGCGCAACGCGGTGCGGGGGGCGAGCCGCAAGGGGTTTCGGTGGAGCTGGCCAAGGCGTTGGCCGACGCATTGGGCGTCGAACTGGAATTGGTCACCTTCGAGGCGGCTGGCAAGGTCTTTGCCGCCTTGGCCGAGGATGCCTGGCGTGTGGCATTCCTGGCGATCGAGCCGGTGCGCGAACAGGAGATCGCCTTCAGCGCACCCTACGTGGAGATCAAGGGCACCTGCCTGGTGGCCAAGGATTCACCGCTCACGCATGTCGCCCAGCTGGACGCACCGGGTCGGCGCATCGCTGTCGGCCAGGGCGCCGCTTATGACCTGTATTTGAGCCGTACGCTCAAGCATGCGCAGCTGGTGCGCGCGCCCACGTCGGCAGCGGCGGTGGACTGGTTTGTCGAGCAGGAACTGGACGCGGCGGCGGGCGTGCGGGATTTCCTGCGTACCCAGGTCAGCGCGCAGCGGCGCCTCCTGGACGATGACTTCATGACCATCCGCCAGGCCATGGCGGTACCGGTGGCGCACGCAGCCGCGGCCGCGTTCGTCAGATCCTTTGTCGAACGGCAGAAGGCCAATGGTGGGGTCAAGCGAGGGTTGCTGGCCAGCGGCCAGAGCGCTGAGTTACAGGCGACGTAGGAAGGCTTTGACGATGTGCCGGGTGGCGTCGGTGGTGTCCAGTTCATCCATGGCGTCATAAGGATGCCACTGGCAATCGACTATTTCGTTGCAAGGTTTTGCATCGGCAATGTTCACCACCGACGCTTCGAACACGTGGTGAACGGTGTCGCGGGCTTTCAATTCCTGCAAATACAGCAAGCCGTCCACGTTCAATCCGGTCTCTTCTTCCAATTCGCGTTCAGCCGCGCCGACCGCGCGTTCATGGCGTTCGACCTTGCCCCCCGGCAACGCCCATTTCGATCTGGCCTTGCGCACGAAGAGGATATGCCCCTCGTGTTCGCAAATGACCGTGGCCCTTGTTTTCATCGTGTTTGCCCCCGCACGGGATGAATGTCACAAAAGTGTAATGCAATTGTCATGCTCAGTGGTTATGGCGCGTGGCGGTGGGGATGTGGATACTGCCGGATTGATGAAAACGGACGAGGAGAGCAGATGAACACCGTACGTTGGGGCATGATCGGTTGCGGCAGCGTCACTGAGTTGAAGAGTGGACCCGCTTTCTACAAAGTGCCAGGTTCGGCGCTCGTGGCCGTGATGGGGCGCCGCGAGGAGACCGTGCGCGATTATGCGGCGCGCCACGGCATCGCCCGTTTCTACACCGACGCCCAGGCCCTGATCGATGACCCCGAGGTGGACGCGGTGTACATCGCCACGCCGCCCGACAGCCATCTGGAATACAGCCTGATGGTGGCGGCGGCGGGCAAGCATTGCTGTGTCGAGAAACCCATGTCCCTGAATGCCGAGCAGAGCGCCTTGATGCAACGGATGTTCGAGCGGGCCGGCCTGCATCTGTTCGTGTCCTATTACCGGCGTTCGCTGCCGCGCTTTCAGCAGGTGCGTGACTGGCTGCGAGACGGGCGCATCGGCGAGTTGCGCCACCTGAGCTGGACCTTGTGCAAACCGGCGAAACCGGATGATGCCAGCGCCGCCAACTGGCGCACGGACCCGGCGATTGCCGGCGGAGGCTACTTTGCCGATTTGGCCAGCCATGGCTTTGACCTGTTCCAGTACCTGGCCGGGGATATCATCGAAGTGGCCGGTTTTACTTCGCGACAGGAAGGCCGTTATGCCGCTGAAGACGCAGTGACCGCGAGCTGGCGCTTCGCCTCGGGCGCGTTGGGCATGGGGTGCTGGAACTTCGTGGCGGATCGTCGCGAGGACCGGGTGGAACTGATCGGCAGCCATGGGCGTATCCGGTTTTCGGTGTTCGATGACCAGCCGCTGCACCTGGACGGCGAGACCACCGAAGTGCTCGAAGTGCCGTGCCATGCGCATATCCAGTGGCATCATGTGTTGAATATGAATGCCCATATTCGTGGTGAGCGCGAGCATCCTGCGCTGGCGATCGAAGCGTTGAAGACCGATCGCATTCTGGACAAGGTGCTACAGCGCAACCCTTACCTTCCCGGATAAGGGCGACGGTTTTCTCAAGGAATGGACGAATGAAATATTGGATGGTGGTGTGGCTGGCAATCGCCACAAGTGCAATGGCGGCTCCGCGTAACCAGGGAACGCCGGGCGAGTTTGATTTTTACGTGTTGTCGCTGTCGTGGTCTCCGACCTTTTGCCTGACCCATCCGGACAATGAGCAATGCTCGGGCAAGGGCTACGGGTTTGTGTTGCATGGTTTGTGGCCGCAGTACGCGCAGGGAGGCTGGCCGGCATCCTGTGCGCCGCAATCCTCGTTGAGCCGTGAAGAGGCCGACAAGGGCGCTGCGTTGTTTCCGACCCGCGCACTGCTCCGGCATGAATGGGCCAAGCACGGCACGTGCAGCGGGCTCGAGCCCCTGGCGTACCTGGAAAAAACCGATGCGGCGCTGGGTGCCGTGGTGATTCCGGCGCAGTTGCAGCCGTTCAATACACCGCCGTCGCTGCCGGCCAGCGAGATCGAGGCGTTGTTCCGCGAGAGCAACCCGCGCATGGGCAACCGTGGGTTGGCGGTGATCTGCAAGGGCAAGGTGCTGTCGGAAGTGCGCGTGTGCCTGACCAAGGACCTGGCCTTCGCCGGTTGCCCGCGCAGTGTGAAAACCCAGTGCCGCGACGGCGATATCCGTATCCCCGCGCAGCGCTAGGGCAGCATGGCCAGACGGTAGCGCTCGTCGAAATCCTCGGCCAATTGCGCCAGCGTGACGGTGCCCAGGCGTTCCAACAGCAACGCCTGGGCCTGCTCGAAGGCGTCCGTGAGTGCAGCGTTCACCGCTTGTTCCACCAGGCATTGCGGGTGATCGGTGGACAGGCCGATGGCGAAGATCGACGGCGTGCCCAGGGCGTTGTGAATATCCAGCAAGGTGATTTCACTCAAGGGTTTGCCCAGCGTCCAGCCTCCTTGATGGCCCTTTTCCGAGCGTACGTAACCTTTCTCCTTGAGTAGCCCCAGGGTGCGCCGCACCACCACCGGGTTGGTGCCGAGCATCTGTGCGATGGTGTCCGATGTGGCGCGTTCTTCGTGGCGGCCCATGTGGATCAGCACATGCAGCATGCGCGAAAGCCGGGTGTCGTTTCTCATCAAAAAACCTCGGGTCGATTCGACCGGCAGTATCGTGTGTAACCTGAAAAGTTGCGAGACACTTGACGGCGTATTTTTACGTAACTTATGGTGTGTCGTGAAAGCCGGCGGATAACCGCAGGCACCAAAACACGGGGCACTCTCATGATGCATGACGTCATTATCGTCGGCGGCAGCTACGCCGGCCTGTCCGCAGGGCTGCAACTGGCGCGGGCACGGCGCAAGGTGCTGGTGATTGACGCGGGGCAGCGGCGCAACCGGTTCGCGACGACGTCCCATGGGTTTCTCGGCCAGGATGGCCAGCCGCCCGAGGTCATCGCTGCGGAAGGTCGCAGCCAATTGATGGAATACCCGACGGTCAATTGGGTGCAGGACCGCGTGCTCCAGGCGCGTGCGACATCGGACGGTTTCAGCGTACGCACCGAATGCAACGGTGAGTTGCAGGCCAGGCGATTGATCCTCGCCACCGGCGTGGTGGACGAACTGCCGGCCATCGATGGTTTGCAGGAGCGTTGGGGCACGCGGGTGTTTCATTGCCCCTACTGCCACGGGTATGAATTGGATCAGGGCCGTATCGGCGTGTTGGCCACTTCGCCGCTGGCGATGCATCACGCGCTCTTGCTGCCGGATTGGGGCGACACGACGCTGTTCACCAATGCTGTGTTCACCCCGGATGCCGAGCAACAGGCGCAGTTGGATCGACGTGGCGTGACGGTGGAGTCTGGCAAGGTCAGGCGTTTGCGCGGTGAACGTGCCGATGTGGAACTGGACGACGGTCGGGTGTTCAACCTCGACGGCGTGTTTACGATGTCCCGCACCCGTATCAGTGGGTTGGCCGAGCAATTGGGGTGCGAACTGCTGGAAGGCCCGACCGGCGCGTATGTGTCCGTCAACGACATCCGCCAGACTTCGGTGCCCGGTGTGTTTGCCTGTGGCGATACTGCGTTGGCAGGGGGCTCCGTGGCATTGGCGGTGGGCGAGGGCGTGCGCGCCGGGGTGGGCGCGCACTTTTCGTTGATCAGCGGGTGAGGTAGAGCGGGCTTTGCGTCGACAGCGACGCCTTGATCGCGTGGCCCATGTCGGTGATCACCACTTCTTCGCGTCCTTCGCTGAGCGCTTGCAGGGTCAGCGCGACCACTTCCTGGGGTGTGCTTTTGGGCGCTTCGATACCGGCGGTCATGTCGGTGTCGATGTACGCGGGATGAACGCCGATCACCAGGGTTTTCTGCTCGCGCAATTCGCTGCGCAGGCCGTTGGTCAGGCTCCACTGCGCGGATTTGGAGGCGCTGTAACCGCCGGTGCCTGGCGAACTCAACCAGCTCAACACCGAAAGGATATTGATCAGCGCGCCGCCGCCTTGTCGGGCGAGGATCGGGGCGAACGCGCGGGTGACGCGCAGGGTGCCCAAGGTGTTCACGTCAAAGTGCTGTTGCAGGTTTTCGACGCTGTCGTCGTCCAGCAATGCGCCACGGGTGAGGGCACCGGCGTTATTGATCAGCACCTCGACATCGGTGTACTGCTCGGCGGCGCGTTGCACGCTGGCGGTGTCGGTGACGTCCAGGGCGATCGGCGTGCTGCCGGGAATGTCCACGCTGCGCGGGTCACGCGCGGCGGCGTAGACCTTGGCCGCGCCGCCTTGCAGCAGCGCGCTGACGAACGCTTTGCCCAGGCCGCGATTGGCGCCGGTGACCAGTACCACTTTTCCACGAATATCCATGATGAACTCCAGGCTGCGAATTAGGTTTAATAATGAAACTGTTTTTATCCTGCGTGAGATGGTTCTATAATGCAACCTGAATTTTTCAGTCAGCCCGGAGGCGCCCGATGAAACGTAAATGCCTGGAAGGCGATGGCTGCCCGGTTGCCCGTGCCCTGGATGTGGTGGGCGATTGGTGGACGCTGCTGATCATCCGCGATGCCTTTGCCGGCGTGACGCGCTTCGGTGATTTCCAGAGGCGTCTGGGCGTGGCGAAAAACATCCTCGCCACGCGCCTCAAGGACATGGTCGAGCAAGGCCTGTTGCAGACCAGCGAAGTGGGCGCGCGCAGCGAATATCAACTGACTGACAAGGGCCGCGCACTGATGCCGGTGCTGGTGACCCTGGCGCAATGGGGCGAGGCGTTCACCACGCCTGAGGCGGACGGTCGGCGGGTGCTCGACGCGCAGTCGTTGCAACCGCTGCGCAAGGTCGAAGTGCTGTCCCAGGACGGGCGTGTGTTGGGAATTGAAGATATTGTCACACAAGCGCCTGTGGCTTGAAGCCCCGCAAAGGCTAGACTGTACGGGACCGCCTCCCTGTGGTGAGCGGGCTTCGGCCCAGTCCGGTGTTTGGAGGTCTTCAAGGACAGGAGACAGACCATGACCACCGATTTCGAATGCAAGACCACTTCCCAGGGGTTGACCTTCAAGCTCTACCGGGGCGAGGGGGCTGCGCTGCTGGCATTCGACCTGGCACCAGACCTGGCCACCCGCGATTTTGTCGGCTTCAGCATCGAAGTGCGCTACCCCGGCGCCGACAAATGGGGCGCGCTCTACAACCGGCTGCACTTCGATTACCCACCCACCCCCGAGCGTTCGCGCAGCTTTCCTTCCACCGAAGCCCCGTTCCAGAAATTTCGCTGGATCCACGTGCCCAGCGAGATTCTGACCGGTGTGTACCGCTACCGCGTCACCGCCTGCTATATGAAGGAGGACGGGACCTTGTCCAAGGGCGTGAGCCTGGAAAACCAGGTGTCCCTGGAAGCGCAAACCATCAACCATTTCGTGAACGTCGGTTTCACCCGCGGCTTTGCCTCGTCGCAGGCCTACGGCGATCGCTTCAACAATGAAACCCGCATTCTGCCACCGGCGCGTTCCGCGCCCCGTGCGTACCTGGACCTGGACATGGCGCCGTTCGAGCGCAACTATCAATGGCTGGGCTTCGAGGCCCGCGAGTTGATACTGCAAGTGCTGGAACAGGTGGCGAACGACCCCGCATTGACCCTCGACGCGCTGATCTACGAAAGCAAGGAACCGGACATCCTGCGTCGCCTGGAATCGCTCGGCCCGCGCCTGCGGGCGATCATCGATGACCATGACGACCAGGGCGCCGCCGACAGTTGCGAAAGCCTCAGCGCCGAGCGTTTGACGGCGGCCGGGGCGCAGATCAAGCGTTTGCATTTCTCCAGCCAGCAACACAACAAGGTGTTGATCGTACGGCGCGCCGGCAAGGCCATTCGGGTGCTGGGCGGTTCCACCAACTTTGCCTTGCGCGGTTTGTATATCCAGGCCAACAACGTGTTGCTGTTCGACGACGAAACCGTCGCCGGCAAATTCGCCGAGGTATTCGACGCCTATTGGACGGCGCCCGAGGCTTTTCGCAAAAACCCGCTGTCGCAACAGTGGTGGGTAGTGCGTGACCAGCCAGGTTCCAAAGTCTCGTTGTGCTTTGCGCCTCACGCCGACAGCGCGTTGTCCCTGGACCCCATCGCCAGCAGCATCGAACAGGCGACCAGTTCGGTACTGTATTCCATCGTGTTCCTCAGCCTGATCAACGGCAAGGTGCGCGATGCGCTGGACGAGTTGATGCAGCGTTCGCTGTTCTCCTACGGCGTGGCCCAGCGCACCGGCAAGCTGGCGGTGCGCAAACCGGATGGCTCGGTGGGGTTGCTGCCGTTCGCGTACCTGGCGGGCAACGCGCCGGCGCCGTTCAAGGCGGAGTGGTCGGGCAATGCCGGGAACATGGTGCACAACAAGTTTGTGGTCACCGATTTCAATGGCGCCAACCCTACGGTGTACACCGGGTCATCCAACCTGGCCGGGGGCGGTGAAAAGAACAACGGCGACCACCTGATCCGCATCGAAGACCGCAAGGTGGCGGTGGTCTATGCGATCCAGGCGCTGCTGCTGTTCGACCATTTCCACTTTCGCGCCAATGCCCGCCAGCCGGGTGCCAATCAGACGCTGCGCCTGGCCAAGCCTCCGGCAGAGGGGGAGAAGACCTGGTTCGACGCGTATTACCGCCCCGGTCATATCAAGGCCCGGGACCGCGAGCTGTTTGTGAAGTAAGCGCGCCTAGCCATCCACCAGTTGCTGGAACAGCGGCGTGAGCAGGTCGATCAATACCTGCGGATCGGCCTTGGCCAGGGCCTGCAGTTCAAGCATCTGGCGCATCACCTGAAACCCCGAAACCAGCGCCATCACCAATGCCGCGCGTTCTTCGTGGTGCGCGCCCTTGAGCGCGGCGGCCATGGTGGCCTGATGGCCTTTTTCCACCTGCTCGCGGCCGATCACGGCGGCGCGTTTGCTTGACGCCGAATGCAGCATGATCAGGAAACCTTCCAGCGGCGTGCTGCCGGCCTCGGTGATGCTGACCAGCGCGGTGGCCATGGTGCGTCCGAGGTTTTCCGAGCTGAGGTTGTCTTCGGTGAGGATGATCGGGCTGGCCATGGTGTCGGCGATCACTTCGGCGAACAGCTGTTCCTTGGAGCCGAAGTAACGGTTGACCAGCATCGCTGTCACGCCCGCACCGGCGGCGATTTCGCGCACGCCAGCACCGTCGTAGCCCGATTGGGCGAAGGCTTTGCGCGCGGACAACAGAATGGCGTCGCGGGTGGCGGCGGCATTGCGCCGTCGTGGAGTCGGATTGGGCATGGAGGTCCTGACATGGCTGGGATCTGTGGGCGCACAGCGCGTGCGCGCCCACAGGGTACAGGGTCTATTTGCTGTCGAGGAAGCCCAGCAAGGCGGCATTGAACAACGCCGGGTCCTGCAGGAAGGCAAAGTGGCTGGTGTTCGGCAGAATCAGCAGCCCGGCACCCGGGATGGTCGCGGCCATGTACTCGGTGTGTTCGCGCTTGATCGCCTCGTCATGGTCACCATCGGCGATCAGGATCGGCGTCTTGATGCTTGCCAGTTGCGCATCGGTCCAGTTCGGTTGGCTGGCCCACATATGGCTGATCTGCTCGACGAACGCCTCGTACTCCTTCGGCGTTGGCGACAACTTCGCGTACTCCTTGCCGGCGCGTTCGATGAACGCCGCGAAGGTCGGGTTCTTCTCCACGGCGTCCTTCACACCTGAAGTCTGGGTGTTGGCGGCGAAGGCGAAGACCTTGCCGATGCGCGCCGGATGGCGCAGGGCCAGGTCGATGCCGATGATTGCCCCGTCGCTCCAGCCGACGATATCGGCACGCGGGATTTTCAGGCTGTCGAGCACTGCCACCACGTCGTCGGCCATCAGGTCATAGCCGTAGGGTTGTTCGTTGCGCGAGCTGCGCCCGTGGCCACGGCTGTCGATGCTGATCACTTCGTGCTTGGCCGACAGGGCCTTGACCTGGTTGCCCCAATAGTCGGAGTTGGACAGGCCGCCATGCAGCAACACCACTGGCGAGCCGTGGCCGGTGCGGGTGTAGTAGACCTTGATGCCGTTGACCGCGGCATAGCCGGTTTTTGCCCCGGCGACGGGGGCGGGTGTCGGCGGCAGGGTTTCCCAGCGTTCGGCGGCCTGGGCCGCGGAGAAGGACAGCAACAGGCAGGCAGCTGCCAGTAGACGGCGTGACATGGCGGTTCCTTTTTGCAGTGAGTAGGCGCTGAACTCTAGCACCGGCCCCGGGCCGGAAAAAACGCATTTTTGCCTATTGGAATTCTCTGGCTGAAAGAAAAAATTCAGCTATATCAATGGAATAAAACCGTCTAAAGGGCTTTTTGGCTAATCAGGCTATTGGCACAATCGATCAGTGTGTCCTCCGCCGGGCGCGGTTGCCAGCCGAGTAGCCGATGGGCTTTTTCCGCACTGTGGCGGTGTGCCCGACCCAGGTTCGGGGTAAGGCTGCGCAACAGCGGGTCGAAACGCGCCAGCAGCCGCAACAGCCAATCGGGGATGTTGCGCGTGGGCACCTTGCGGGCAGCGTCCCCCAGCCGGTCGCGCAGCACTTGGGAAATCTCGGCCATCCACATGAACCTCCCGACGCCCAGTATCCGCTGGCCGGCAGCGGCCGGGGCGGTCATGGCGCGGATATGCAGGTCGGCCAGGTCACGTACATCCACCACTTCGAAACCCAGGCGCGGGTTGCCCTTGGCCCGGCCTTGCAGCAAGCGTGCGATGACTTGCACCGAGCCGAAGGTGTCGCGGCTCATGATCGGCCCGAAGACCGCCCCCGGCAGCACGGTGGTCAGGGTGGTGGTGCCGGTGTGGTCGGCCATGAACTCCCATGCAGCGCGTTCGGCCTGACGCTTGGCCTGGCGATACGGAATCACATTGGTTTCGTTCGGGTCGAACCACACCGCCTCGTCGCTCAGGCTGTCGGGGCTTTGCAGTGGCGGGGTGGCGACCGTCGCCGCGCTGGTCATGACCACCCGGCGTACCCCGGCACGGGTGGCGGCCCGCAGGATGCGCAGGGTGCCGTCACGGGCCGGGCCGATCATGTCGTCGATATGCTGCGGCGCGTCCAGGCCCAGGGGCGAGGCCACGTGCAGCACGTAATCACAACCGACCATGGCAGCGTCCCATCCGGCGTCGCGGGTGAGGTCGGCGACGAAGAACGACAAGCGATGATGATCGATACCCTGGCCGCTCAACGCCGCTCGCACACCCGCAGCCTTGTCCAGATTGCGCAGGCTGGTGCGCACCTGATAGCCCTGTTGCAACAGGCCCGCCAGGCACCAGCCGGCGATATAGCCCGTACCACCGGTGACCAGAACCGTTTCTGCCATGTGTGTTCTCCAGCATGTGTCAATGAAGTGAGGCTGACTGTAGAGCTGAAAATGAAATAAGTCTACAGTCGTATACAAAATAGTTGGCCAAGGGGCATTTTCTTCAATACCGCCCGACATTCGCCGTTTACCGTGGTCCCAACGTTCTTCCTCGCATCAAAAGGAGCTGCAATGAGCTTGATCCTTTCCATGGCCGCGTTCGCGTTGGCTACGTCCATCACGCCGGGACCGGTCAATGTGGTGGCCTTGAGTTCAGGTGCGCGCTTCGGCTTTGCCGCCAGCCAGAAGCATGTGTTCGGTGCGGCGGTGGGGTTCACCTTGCTATTGGTGCTGATCGGCTTGGGGTTGCATGAAGTGCTGCTGCGTTGGCCAGTGCTGACCCAACTGATCCAATGGGGCGGGGTGGCTTTTTTGCTGTACATGGCATGGAAGCTGGCGATGGATGACGGCCAGCTGGACGCCGAGGGCAGCGCGAAAGTGCCGTCGATGTTCTACGGCGCACTCATGCAGTGGCTCAACCCCAAGGCGTGGCTGGCCTGTGTGGCCGGGATGGGACTGTTCGTGGCGGACGGTGCGGCGGGGCAGGTCTGGTTGTTTGCCGGTCTGTACCTGGTGATCTGCTACCTGTCGGTGGCGTGCTGGGCCTGGGCCGGAACGTTTCTGCGGCGTTACCTGGGCAACCCACGGGGCGTGCGGTTGTTCAACCGTTCGATGGCTGCGTTGCTGGTGGCCAGCGTGGGTTATCTGTTGATGGCTTGAGGCGGTCACGGTACTGGCCCGGCGTGGCCGCAACATGTTGCTTGAAGGTACGCTGGAAATGCGCCTGGTCGGCAAAGCCCGCCGCCAGTGCCACATCGGCGATCAACTCGCCCTGGCGCAGCCGGGTGCGGGCAAATTGAATGCGCTGGTTCACCAGGAATGCGTGGGGTGTCAGCCCGTAATACTGCTTGAAGGCACGAATCAGGTAGGACGGCGACAGCTCGGCTGCCGCGCAGATGTCTTCCAGTTTCACCGCCAACGTGCAGTGCGCGCGGATGTACTCCGCCGCTCGCTCCAGTTTGCCATTGGCTTCGCGCGGTGGCATGCCGGAAGGGTTCAAACGCTGCTGAACCTCGCTGAAGTAGCTGACCAGCACGCTCTGTTTGTGCAGGTGCTCGGCGTGTTCATCCACCAGCACCCGGTACAGCTCCAGCAGGCCGCTGTACAGCTGCGCATCCTGTGTGTGGGGCGTGTTGAACGGGCGATAGCCCTGGTCGATGCTGAAGCCCAACTGGTGTTGCAAGTCCGTGAGCCAGGGCGTATCGAGGTACAGCATCCGGTAGGACCAGGGCTCGTTCTCTATCGGGTTGCACGCGTGCACATCCCCCGGGTTCATCAACACCACTGTGCCGGCGCTGATCAGGAAGGTCTGCGCGCCATAGTGGTAATAACTGCGCCCGCTGGTGACCGCTCCGATGGAGAAATGCTCGTGGGCATGCCGGCTGTAGGTGACCTTGCGCCCGTCGGCGATGGCCCGCGCTTCGATAAAAGGCAGCACGGGGTCACGCCAGAACAGTGGGGCGGTCGCGTCGCTCATGGGCGCGGCGCCAGGAACGCCGCCTCCAGCAACTGCCGTGTGTAGCCATGTTGCGGCGCGGCGAAGATGGTTTTGGCGTCGCCCTGTTCCACCACCTGCCCGTGCTTGACCACCATCAATTGGTGGCTGAGCGCCTTCACCACCGCCAGGTCATGGCTGATGAACAGGTAGGTCAGGTTGTACTTGGCTTGCAGGCTGCGCAGCAATTCCACCACTTGGCGCTGTACCGTGCGGTCCAGGGCGGAGGTGGGTTCGTCGAGCAGGATCAGGCGCGGTTTGAGCACCAAGGCACGGGCGATGGCGATGCGCTGGCGCTGGCCGCCCGAGAATTCATGGGGGTAGCGATGCCGGGATTCCGGGTCCAGGCCGACTTCCTTGAGCGCCGCGATGATCGCCGCCTCCTGCTCGACCGGCGTGCCCATTTTGTGAATGCGCAGGCCCTCACCGACGATCTCGCTGACGCACATGCGCGGGCTCAGGCTGCCGAACGGGTCCTGGAATACCACCTGCATTTCCCGGCGCAACGGGCGCACTTGCTGCTGGTTGAGGCTGTCCAGCTGCAAGCCCTCGAAACGAATGCCGCCCTGGCTGCCGATCAGGCGCAGGATCGCCAGGCCCAGGGTGGATTTGCCCGAGCCGCTTTCGCCGACGATGCCCAGGGTCTGCCCCTGGGGCAGGCTGAAGTTGATGCCATCCACCGCCTTGACATAATCGACGGTATTGCGCAAAAAGCCCTTCTTGATCGGGAACCACACTTTCAAGTCATCGACTTCCAGCAACGGCGGTCCCGCCACGTTGGTCGCCGGTCCGCCGCTGGGTTCTGCCGCCAGCAGTTCCTGGGTGTACGGGTGCCGGGGCGACTGGAACAGGGTCTCGCAGTCCGCCTGTTCCACAATGCAACCCTGCTGCATCACGCATACACGGTGGGCGATGCGCCGTACCAGGTTCAGGTCGTGACTGATCAGCAGCAATGCCATGCCCAGGCGTGCCTGCAATTCCTTGAGCAGTTGCAGGATCTTCAGCTGTACCGTCACGTCGAGGGCGGTGGTCGGTTCATCGGCGATCAACAGTTCAGGCTCGTTGGCCAGGGCCATGGCGATCATCACCCGTTGGCGCTGGCCGCCGGAGAGTTCATGGGGCAGCGCCTTCAGGCGTTTGTGCGGCTCGGGAATGCCCACCAGCTCCAGCAGTTCCAGGGTGCGGCGGGTAGCGACCTTACCGGTGAGCCCCTTGTGCAGGCCAAGCACTTCGTTGATCTGCTTTTCGATGGAGTGCAGCGGGTTCAGCGAGGTCATCGGCTCCTGGAAAATCATCGCGATGCGGTTGCCGCGAATGTGCCGGATGGTTTTTTCCTTGAGGATCAGCAGGTCTTGCCCGGCGTATTCGATGGTGCCGGACGGGTGTCGGGCCAGGGGGTAGGGCAGCAGGCGCAGGATCGAGTGCGCGGTCACCGATTTGCCCGAACCGCTTTCGCCCACCAGGGCCAGGGTTTCGCCGCGCTTGATATCGAAGCTGACGTTGTTGACCACGCGCTGGTGGTTGCAGCCCACGACAAACTCGACACTGAGGTCGCGGATTTCGATCAGATTGTCCTGACTCATCTCATTTCCTCGGGTCGAAGGCATCGCGAGCGGACTCGCCGATAAACACCAGCAGGCTCAACATGATCGCCAGCACGGCAAAGGCACTCATGCCCAACCACGGTGCTTGCAGGTTGGATTTGCCCTGGGCCACCAGTTCCCCCAGGGACGGCGAACCGGCAGGCAGGCCGAAGCCGAGGAAGTCCAGGGCAGTGAGGGTGCCGATGGCGCCGGTGAGGATGAACGGCATAAAGGTCATGGTCGAGACCATGGCGTTGGGCAGGATATGCCGGAACATGATCGCGCCGTTCTGCATCCCCAGGGCCCTGGCCGCACGCACGTATTCCAGGTTGCGCCCGCGCAGGAACTCGGCGCGCACCACGTCCACCAGGCTCATCCAGGAGAACAGCAACATGATCCCCAGCAGCCACCAGAAATTAGGCTGCACGAAACTGGCGAGGATGATCAGCAGGTACAGCACCGGCAGCCCGGACCAGATCTCCAGGAAACGCTGCCCGGCCAGGTCGACCCAGCCGCCATAAAAGCCCTGCAGGGCCCCGGCTATCACGCCGATGATGGAACTGAGCACCGTGAGGGTGAGGGCGAACAGCACCGACACGCGAAAGCCGTAGATCACCCGCGCCAGCACATCGCGGCCCTGGTCGTCGGTGCCCAGCAGGTTGACCGACGAGGGCGGTGCGGGGGCGGGGACTTTCAGGTCGTAGTTGATGCTCTGGTAGCTGAACGGGATCGGTGCCCACAGCGTCCAGGCGTCCTTGGCCTTGAGCAGTTCCTGGATGTACGGGCTCTTGTAGTTGGCCTCCAGCGGGAATTCGCCGCCGAAGGTGGTTTCCGGGTAACGCTTGACGGCGGGGAAGTACCAGCCGCCGTCGAAATGCACCACCAGTGGCTTGTCGTTGGCGATCAGCTCGGCGCCCAGGCTCAGCACAAACAGGATCAGGAACAGCCACAGCGACCACCAGCCACGCTTGTTGGCCTTGAATCGTTCGAACCGGCGGCGATTGAGGGGGGACAGGTTCATCTCAATGCTCCCGGCTGGCGAAGTCGATGCGCGGATCGACCAGGGTATAGGTGAGGTCGCCGATGAGTTTCACCACCAGCCCCAGCAGGGTGAAGATGAACAGCGTGCCGAACACCACCGGGTAGTCGCGGTTGATCGCCGCTTCAAAGCTCATCAGGCCCAGGCCGTCGAGGGAGAAGATCACTTCCACCAGCAACGAGCCGGTGAAGAAGATGCCGATGAACGCCGAGGGGAAACCGGCGATCACCAGCAGCATCGCATTGCGGAACACGTGGCCATACAGCACGCGGCGGTGGGTGAGGCCCTTGGCCTTGGCGGTGATCACATATTGCTTGTTGATCTCGTCGAGAAAGCTGTTCTTGGTCAGCAGGGTCATGGTGGCGAAGTTGCCGATCACCAATGCGGTGATCGGCAGTGCCAGGTGCCAGAAGTAATCGAGGATCTTGCCGCCCCAACTCAGCTCGTCGAAGTTGTTGGAGGTGAGCCCACGCAACGGGAACCAGTCGAAATAACTGCCGCCGGCAAACACCACGATCAACAGGATCGCGAACAGGAACGCCGGGATCGCATAACCGACGATGATCGCCGAGCTGGTCCACACGTCGAAATGGCTGCCGTGTCGCGTCGCCTTGGCGATTCCCAGGGGAATCGACACCAGGTACATGATCAGCGTGCTCCATAACCCCAGGGAGATGGACACCGGCATTTTTTCCTTGATCAGGTCGATGACCTTGGCGTCGCGGAAAAAGCTGTCACCGAAGTCCAGCCGCGCATAGTTCTTGACCATGATCCACAAGCGTTCCGGCGCCGACTTGTCGAAGCCGTACATCTTTTCGATTTCCTTGATCAGCGCCGGGTCCAGGCCCTGGGCGCCCCGGTAGCTGGAACCCGCTACCGAGACCTCGGCGCCGCCGCCGGCAATGCGGCTGGTGGCACCGTCAAAGCCTTCGAGCTTGGCGATCATCTGCTCCACCGGACCACCGGGAGCGGCCTGGATGATGACGAAGTTGATCAGCAGGATCCCGAACAGGGTGGGGATGATCAGCAGCAGGCGACGAACAATATAAGCCAGCATTCAATCGCCTCCGTTCGCCGGATCGGCGTTGGTTGGGGTGTCCAGGGTCACGGCGGGTTGCACGTTGGGCTTGCTCCACCAGGTGGCGGTGCCGACGTCGTAGCGCGGCGAGACTTTGGGGTGGCCGAGATGGTCCCAATACGCCACGCGGAACGTCTTGATGTGCCAGTTGGGAATCACGTAGTAGCCAAATTGCAGCACCCGGTCGAGGGCCTTGGCGTGGGCCACCAGGCTCTTGCGCGAGTCGGCGTCGATCAGCTCTTCCACCAGTTGATCGATGGCCGGGTCCTTGAGGCCGATGTAGTTGCGGCTGCCGGGTTTGTCGGCGCTGGACGACTTCCAGTATTCGCGCTGTTCGTTACCCGGCGAGCTGGATTGCGGAAAGCTGCCCACCATCATGTCGAAGTCCCGCGAGCGCACGCGGTTGATGTATTGCGAGACGTCGACCCGGCGTATCACCAGGTCGATGCCCAGGTCCGCCAGGTTGCGCTTGAACGGCAGCAGGATACGCTCGAATTCGGTCTGGGCCAGCAGGAATTCGATGGTCACCGGTTTGCCGTGGGTGTCGACCATCTTGTCGTCGACGATGCGCCAGCCAGCCTCTTGCATCAACTGGTAGGCCTCGCGCTGCTGGCTGCGGATCATGCCGCTGCCGTCGGTTTTGGCGGGTTCGAAGGCTTGGGTGAAAACGGCGGCCGGGATCTGCTCGCGCAGCGGTTCGAGGATCGCGGTTTCGTCCGGGCCGGGCAGGCCGGTGGCGGCCATTTCCGAGTTTTCGAAATAACTGCGGCTGCGGGTGTAGGCGCCGTTGAACAGCTGCTTGTTGCTCCACTCGAAGTCCAGCAACAGGCTGATGGCTTTGCGCACGCGCACGTCCTGGAACATCGGTTTACGCGTGTTGAACACGAAGCCCTGCATGCCGGTGGGGTTGCCGTTGGGAATCTCTTCCTTGATCAAGCGGCCTTCGGTGACTGCCGGGGTGTTATAGGCGTTGGCCCAGTTCTTGGCGCTGATTTCCAGCCAATAGTCGAACTGCCCGGCCTTCAGGGCCTCCAGGGCCACGGTGTTGTCGCGGTAATAGTCAGTGACGCGGTAATCGAAGTTGTAGAACCCTTTGGCCACCGGCAGGTCCCTGGCCCAGTAGTCCTTGACCCGCTCATAGCGAATCATGCGCCCGGCCTTGATCTCGGCGACCTTGTATGGCCCGCTGCCCAGCGGTACTTCCAGGTTGCCCTTGGCAAAGTCGCGGCTGCTCCACCAGTGCTTGGGCAGCACCGGCAGTTGGCCGAGGATCAGCGGCAATTCGCGGTTATTGGTGCGTTTGAATTTGAACAGCACCCGCAACGGGTCTTCGGCAACCACCTCGTCGACGTCGGCGTAGTAGGTGCGGTAGATCGGCGAGCCTTCCTTCGTGAGGGTCTGGAAGGTGAACACCACATCTTCGGCGCGGATCGGGTGACCATCATGGAAGCGCGCTTCGGGGCGCAGGTAGAAGCGTACCCAGCTGTTGTCCGGAGCCTTCTCTATCTTGCCCGCCACCAGGCCGTATTCGGTGATGGGTTCGTCCAGGCTCTGCATCGCCAGGGTGTCGTAGATCAGGTTGATGTTGTCGGCCGGCACACCCTTGCTGATGTAAGGGTTGAGGCTGTCGAAGCTGCCCATGCTCGACTCGCGGAAGGTACCGCCCTTGGGGGCGTCCGGGTTGACGTAGTCGAAGTGCTTGAAGTCGGCAGGGTATTTGGGCGGTTCGTTGTACAGCGTCAACGCGTGTTGCGGCGCCGCGTGGGCTGCGGTACACAGCAGCAGGCTGCCGAACACGGCAGTGCGCAAAGACATCATTGGGCTTTCTCCGAAGCTTTCAGCCACCACGCACTCAGACCCAGGCTGTAGGGCGGCGTGGTGACAAAGGCGAACCGGTTGCGGTACGCCAGGCGATGATAGTTGAGGTACCAGTTGGGAATGCTGTAGTGCTGCCACAGCAGCACCCGGTCCAGGGCCCGGCCGGCGGCCAGTTGTTCTTCACGGGTCTGGGCCGCGAGCAGTTGTTCCAGCAGGTGATCGACCACGGGGTTGGCGATGCCTGCATAGTTCTTGCTGCCCTTGATCGCGGCCTGGCTGGAGTGGAAGTACTGCCACTGCTCAAGGCCCGGGCTGAGTGTCTGGTTGAGGGTGATCAGGATCATGTCGAAGTCGAACTGATCCAGGCGCTGTTTGTATTGTGCACGGTCGACGGTGCGCAGGCGCGCATCGATACCGATGCTGATCAGGTTCTCGACATAGGGCTGCAGGATGCGCTCCAGGTTCGGGTTCACCAGCAGGATCTCGAAACGCAGCGGCTGCCCGTCGCTGTTGAGCAGGCGCTGGCCCGACAGCTTCCAGCCGGCTTCGCCCAACAGGGTGAGCGCGCGGCGCATGGTCTCGCGGGGGATGCCGCGACCGTCCGTCTGAGGCAGGCTGAATGGCTGGGTAAACAGGTTGGCCGGCAGTTGGTCGCGGTAGGGCGAGAGCATCAGCCATTCATGGCCCACCGGGACGCCGGTGGCCGAGAACTCACTGTTGGGGTAATAGCTCAAGGTGCGTTTGTAGGCGCTACTGAACAGGGTGCGGTTGGTCCACTCGAAGTCGAACATCAGCCCCAGGGCTTCACGCACCTTGGTCTGGCTGAAGGTCGAGCGCCGGGTGTTCATGAACAGGCCCTGGCTCTGGGTCGGGATCTGATGGGCGATCTGTGCCTTGATCACGTCGCCACGGTTCACCGCCGGGAAGTTGTAGCCATTGGCCCAGTTCTTGGCCTGGTGTTCGATATAGATGTCGAACTCGCCGGCCTTGAAGGCTTCGAAGGCCACATCGCTGTCGCGGTAGAACTCCACCTCGACCTTGTCGTAGTTATAGAAGCCCTGGTTGACCGGCAGGTCCTTGCCCCAGTAGTCCTTGACCCGTTCGAACACCAGCTGCCGCCCCGGTGTGACCTTGCTGATGCGGTACGGCCCGCTGCCCAGCGGTGGTTCGAAGGTGGTGGCCTTGAAGTCGCGGTTTTTCCAGTAATGCTGGGGCAGTACCGGTAGCTCGCCCAGGCGCAGGATCAGCAGCGGGTTGCCGGCGCGCTTGAACACGAAGCGGATGCGGTGGCGGTTGAGGATGTCGACCCGTGCCACTTCCTGCAGGTTGGTGCGGTACTGCGGATGGCCTTCGGTCAGCAGGGTGCGATAGGAAAACGCTACGTCATAGGCGGTGATCGGCTTGCCATCATGAAATCGCGCTTCGGGGCGCAGGTTGAACACCACCCAGCTGCGGTCCTCACTGTATTCCACGGACTGGGCGATGAGGCCATAGCTGGATGTGGGTTCATCACCCGAAGGTGCGTATTGGCCGGTACCGACCATCAACGGCTCGTTCAGCTCGTTGACGCCGTATTGCAGGAAGTTGGGCGTGGAAACAGGGCTTGAGCCCTTGAAGGTGTAGGGGTTGAGCGTGTCGAACGTGCCAAACGCCATGACCCGCAGGGTGCCGCCTTTGGGCGCCGCAGGGTTTACCCAATCGAAGTGGGTGAATTTGGCCGGGTACTTGAGCCTGCCGAACTGCGTGTAACCGTGGCTCTCGGTAATCGTCGCGTTCGCAGCAAAGCTCAAGGCCAGACTTATTAGTAGAAGGAGGGGACGCTTCAAGTCAGAGATCCGATCCAGGCGGCTTGGGCTTTATGATCGGTACAGTAACAGCTTGTTCCGGTTGGAAAAAGGCTGTTGAAATGCCTCAGCCTGAGCGCCAGCGCGGTATTGAAGGGTGTGAAGATCAAATGTGGGAGCTGGCTTGCCTGCGATAGCATCGGCCTGGTGTCACTGATACACCG
>NZ_JBSVWB010000037.1:0-58983 GCF_054071795.1 Pseudomonas sp. SDO5271_S396 | reverse complement strand
ATGTACCGCTATCGCAGGCAAGCCAGCTCCCACATTGGTTTTGTGTTCAGTCTGATTGTTGGGTGGGTTTGACGAACCGCAACGTCATCCGGTCCGACTCGCCAATGGCCAGGTACTTCGCCTTGTCCTGTTCCCCCAGCTTCAATGACGGCGGCAAGGTCCACACCCCGCCCGGGTAGTCCTTGGTGTCCTTCGGGTTGGCATTCACTTCACTTTGCCCGACCAGTTTGAACCCGGCGTCCGTCGCCAGCTTCACCACCTGTGCCGTGGTCAGGTAGCCACTGTCCTTGATTGCCGCCAGGTCCGCCCCATCCTTGGCCCGATGGTCTTCCACGCCCAGCACGCCGCCCGGTTTCAGCACCTGATAGAACGCTTTGAAGGTGGCTGGCGCGGTGCCGGCTTCGACCCAGTTATGCACATTTCGAAACGTCAGCACGGTATCCGCCGAGCCCGGTTTGCCGAACACCGGCGCCTTGGGGTCGAATTCGATGACTTGAGCCTTGCCGTACCGCGTCGGGTCGGTCGCCAGTTTTTTCTTCAGGTTTTCTTCGGACGCCTTGGCGTAGGCGCTGCTGCTTGCGGCCTGCACGGCGGCGATGTAATGCCCGTGGTCGTTGAGCAACGGCGCCAGTATTTCGCTGTACCAGCCGCCGCCGGGGGTGATCTCAATCACCGTCTGCCGGGCGCCCAGGCCAAAGAATTCCAGGGTCTGCTGTGGATGGCGGTAGCCGTCGCGCGCGCTGTTGGCCGGGTCGCGCCAGCTGCCGGCGAGCACGTTTTGGTACTGGCTGGCGCTGATCGGCGCATCGGCGGCCTGGCTTGGAGTCGGAAGGAGCAGGGTGGTGAGGGACAATGCTGCAAGTGTCTTGTTCATGATCATCCTGTAAGGGGCCACTGTGCCGCCGAGGCTAGCATGGGCCCTCTACCGAGCGATCACACATTATCCGAGGTCGACCTTACCAACGGTTCTAAGCCCATGGCGATCATCGGCTTGTTGCGCTTGTAACGTACCAGCCGTTCGGCGAGGGACTGGGGCAGCACGGTGTCCTGGCTGAACCCCATGCGTTGGTACATCGGCTCCAGGTCGGGATGGCACAGCAGCCATACGGTTCCTTCACCGCCGGCGACTGCGTCGACAATCAACCGCGCCGCCAAGCCCTGGCCGCGATAGGCCGGCGCCACGAACACCCCGGTCAGCCACTGTCCGCCCACCACCGGGCTCAGGCACAGGCCGGCCACGATCTCGTCTTCCCGCGCGACCCACAGGCGCGCGCCTTTGATTGCCTTCATCGACGAGCCGTGGCTGCGGTAAAACTTGTTCAGCAGTGGCCAAAGCGGCTCGGCGAGTAATTCCAGGTGCATGTGCAGACCGATGAGAGGATGGGGGCCGCCATTGTAGCGGCTGATACATTCGCTTCTAAGCTCAGCACCAAATGATCTGCAAGATTTTCCCGACTCATTGCACAGAGCAGTAAACACCTGCTCTGAGCAACCGATGGCCAATTATCTTGATCTGACCCAACGCCGGGAAATCGAAGTCCTCACCCGCAGTTTCACCGCGCGCACCGAATGGCCGACCTGGCTGCTGTTGATCGGCGTGTACGTCGGCTGGTTTACCGTAATGCTCGCCAGCCACTGGCTGGGCCTGTGGTTGAGCACTTTGTTGCTGATCCCGTTGGTGACGCTGTGGTTGTCGGTGCAACACGAACTGCTGCATGGCCATCCCACCCGCTCCTTGCTGCTGAACAAACTGCTCGGCTATGCGCCCTTCGCCGTGTGGTTTCCCTACACCCTGTACCGCGACAGCCACCTGCTGCATCACAACGATGAAGACCTCACCCTGCCGGGCATCGACCCGGAAAGCCGTTACCTCAACCAGCAGCAATGGGACTGCAGTTCGCTGTTCGAGCGTGGCGTGCATTGGTTGACCAAGACCGTGCTCGGCCGGTTTTTATTCTCGGCGCCGCTGGCGATCGGTCGCCTGGTCCGCCAGCAATTGCAGCAGTTGTCCCAGGTGTGGCCGATGTGGCTGGCCCACGGTGTCGTCACGGCATTGATGCTGGGGTTTATCGCCCACTTCAGCGTGTTGTCGGTGTGGCACTACCTGCTGCTGGTCAGCGTGCCGGCCTTGTCCGTGGCATCGATCCGTTCCTACTATGAACACCGCCCGCACCCGCAGCCGGAGCAGCGCACCGTGCTCAACGAGGCCGCCTGGCCGTGGACCTGGCTGTTCCTCAACAACAACTTGCATCTGGTGCACCACGACTTGCCGAAACTGCCCTGGTATTACCTGCCCAGGGTCTACCGGGCTCGCCGGGAACAATGGCTGGCGCGCAGCGGCGGTTTCCTGGTGCAGGGCTATGGCGAGTTGATCGGCCGCCATGGCCTCAAAGCCATCGACAGCCCCCGGCACCCTTTTGCGTGAGAGACGACCATGAGTGACCATTACGCCGAGCTGCTGATGTACGTCGCGCCCGACGCGGTGCAGCAGGCCAACCAGCAGTGGCTTGCAAGGATTTTCGAACACCTGGGCCTGCACCGGCGCAACGCCGACCACCTGGACCTGCACGGTCTGTGGCTCGCCCCCGAATTGCTCGTCACACAAACCTGCGGCTACCCGCTGATGACCCAACTGCGCGGCCAGGTCCGTGTGATCGGTCGCCCACGCTACGAGCTGCCCCACAGCAGCGGTGGCGAACATTGCAGTCTGCTGCTCACGCGTGACGACAACCCGCGTACCGTCCTGGCGGACTTCTACGACAGTCGCGGTGTGATCAACGGCCACGACTCCAACAGCGGCATGAATCTGCTGCGCGAACGCCTCGCGCCGTTGCAGCGCGACGGTCGCTTCTTCGCCAGTGTCGGCATCAGCGGTGCCCATCGTGAGAGCCTGCGCTGGCTACGGGAACACCGCGCCGACCTCGCTGCCATCGACAGCGTGACCTACGACTACCTGGCCCGCTTCGCCCCTGAAGAAGTGGCGGGGTTGCGCCTCGTCATCCGCAGCGCACCGAGCCCGACCTTGCCCTATATCGGCCCGCTGCACCTGAGTGATGCGCAGGTGACGACGATTCGCCAAGCCATGAACCAGGCCTTGCAGGATTTGCCCCAAGTAGTCGAAACCCTGGGCCTGAGGGAAGTCCTTCCGGCCAGCGAAGACGATTACGAAGTGCTGTTGAACTACCAGCGGCAGGCCACGATTGCCGGTTATCCAGTCCTTCAGTGATCGTTCCCAAGCTCCGCGTGATAACTCCGGCTTAGTCACTCTGATCGTTCCCACGCTCCGCGTGGTAACGCCGCCTTAGACGCTCTGTGTCGATTTTTTTGGTTATATAAAAATACTTTTTAAATATTATTAAAGCATAAGCAGCCTTGCTAGGATCGCTCCACCGGAACACCGGACATAACGCGCAACCTACTCAAATGGAGCCACTATGTCCGGCGCCGACACTTCTCACAGCGACTACGTGGGCGGCTTGTTCCGCAGTCATTACGATTGGCTGTGCGGCCGTTTGCACCGCCATCTCGACTCCCGCGCCCACGCCGAAGACATCGCCGCCGATACCTTTGTCCAGCTGCTCGGTTCGCCCGGCGTGGTACCGATCCGCCAGCCCCGTGCCTTGCTCACCACGATTGCCCAACGCTTGATGTACCAGCTGTGGCGCCGCCGTGACCTGGAACGCGCTTACCTCGATGCCTTGGACGGCGACGAAACCTCCACTGCGCCATCCCCCGAAGAGCTGGCGCAAATGCTCGAAGCCCTGCACGCCATCGACCAGTTGCTCGACGGCTTGCCGGCCAAGGTCAAGGCGACGTTCCTGCTGTCCCAGCTCAATGGCCTGACCTACCCGGAAATTGCCGAGGAGCTGGGGATTTCCCAGCGCTCGGTGAGCGACTACATGACCCGCGCCCTCAACCGTTGCCTGCGGCTGTGCCTGGAATGAACGACGAACTGATCGACAACGCCACGCGCTGGTACGTGTTGCTGCGCTCTGGCCAGGCCACTGTGGGCGACTGGCAGCGCTATGAACAATGGCGAGCCGCCGACCCGCGTCACGATGCCCTGTGTCGGCAACTGGAAACCCGCCTTGGCGTGTTCCAGGTCCCTCTGGCCCAGGGCGTGAGCGGCAAAGTCTTGCAGCAGGCGCTGGAAGCCCCGTCCAGCCGGCGGCAGGTGCTGCAAATCGCCCTGGCCGGTGCGGGTGTGGCCCTGGGGGCGACGCTGTTGGCCCGGCCCCTCGGCATGCCCCTGGCCGACCTGACCGCTGATGTGCGCACCGGCACCGGCGAGCGTCGCAGCGTTACGCTGGATGACGGCAGTGAGCTGCTGCTCAATGCCCAGAGCGCTGCGGACATCCAGTTCGACCTGCAACGGCGCCTGGTGCGTTTGCGTGAGGGCGAGTTGCTGGCCAGGGTCGCCAGTGACCGCCAACGGCCCTTCCTGATCCACACCGACCAGGCCCGTCTGCGCGCTTATGGCAACCGCTTGCTGGTGCGTGAGCGCGAAGGGCAGGGCCAGGTTGTCGCCCTCAACGGCGCCGTGGAAATCGACAGTCAGAACGGCGCGCGCCTGCAGCTGGCCGCCGGTCATGAGGTGCATTACGACCGCGCGGGCTTCGGTCCGGTGCAGCTCAGTTCGTCCGGCGCCACAGCGTGGATCGACGGCTTCCTGCAAGTGCGCGACCGCCCGTTGGCCGAGGTTATCGAGACATTGCGGCCCTATCACAACGGCATCCTGCGCCTGGACCCCGCCGTGGCCGGGTTGCGCGTAAGCGGCCTGTATCGGCTGGACAATCCCCAGCAAATCCTCGACACCCTGGCGCGCACCTTGCCGATCCACATCACCCGCCATACCGGCCTGTGGGTGAGCATCCATGCCGCGTGATCTTCTGTGGGAGCTGGCTTACCTGCGATGGCATCGCCGCGGTGTTCCTGGACAATCCGGTTGTCTGCATCGCAGGCAAGCCAGCTCCCACAAAAGATTGGTGTTCAGTTCAGGAATCGGGATGGGTTCTAAGAACATAACCAAACGATCTGCAAGTTTTCCCCCCGCCAACCCACATCACTCCCGTAAGCGCTGCGGGGAGCAGCGTTATGGAGTTTCCTTGGGGGGAGCCAAAGTGAGTCAGTTCAACCGTGTGCCGCTTCGAACCTTTGCCCTGGTGCCGTTGGCCAGCCTGGTTTTCTCGTTTGCCGCCAGTGCCGAAGAGGCGCGTCAGGTCTACCACATCGCACCCGGTCCGCTGGATGAAGTGCTGCTGGACATCAGTCGCCAAAGTGGCCAGGTGATCTCGTTCACTCCGCAACTCGGTCATTATTCCTCGGCCCGTGTCGACGGTTCGCTGTCGGCGCACCAGGCGGTCGACGCTGCGCTCCAGGGCACCGGCCTGCAAGTGCAGGTCAGCCCGGACGGTGCGTTCATCATCAAGGAAGGCGCGGCCAAAAGCGCCCAGGCCAGCAACAACGTCAAGGCGCAGACCAGCGCGGCGCAGGCGCCGACCCTGGATCGCGTAGTCGCCATCGGAACCCGTCGCAGCGATGCCACAGCCCTCACCAGCGCCGTACCGGTGGACGTAATCAACGCCGAAGAACTCAAGCAGACCGGCGCCACCAGCCTCAACCAGGCGCTGTTCCAACTGTTGCCCTCGTTCAATTTTCCGCAGAACCAGAGCGCCACCCGTGGCCAGAACCCCAAGGGCGCGTCCCTGCGCGGGCTGTCGCCGGACCAGACGCTGGTGCTGATCAACGGCAAGCGCCGCCATGCCTCGGCGGTGGTGAATATCTCCGGTGGCGTGCCGTTCATTGGCGCACAACCGGTGGACCTGGACATGATCCCCATCAGCAGCATCGACCATGTCGAAGTGCTGCGCGATGGCGCCTCGGCCCAGTACGGGTCGGACGCGGTGGCCGGGGTGGTCAACATCGTGCTCAAGGAGCGTGACAGCGGTGGTCAGGTCAACACGCAACTGGGCAAGTATGCCCAGGGCGACGGCTTCAGCAAGACCACCGATGGCTGGTATGGCCTGGGTTTGCCGGGGGATGGTTTCCTCACCCTGAGCTTCAACACCCTCAACAACAAACCCACGGATATCGGCGACCAATACGTTGCCGGTGGCCAGTTGCAAGACCCGCGCTGGGGCGGTGCCGGGCGCGACAAGTTCAACCTGGCGGCCAATGCCGAGATCGGCCTGAACGACCAGTGGCGCCTGTACAGTTTCGCCACCTTCGGCCAGGACAAATCGGTGAACAATACGCCGCCGTTGCTGGCCAGCAACCCGAACAACGTCGCGGGCATCTATCCCAACGGCACCATTCCCAAGTACCGCTATCGCTACGAAGATGGCGCGCTGACCGTCGGCACCCGCTATGAAGACGAGACCCTGGGCCGCTTCGACCTGAGCGCCACCTATGGCCGTGACAAGCACGACGAGCTGGCCTTCAACACGGTCAACCCGAGCTACGGCCTCAACAGCCCGACCAAATTCGACGTGGCCACCCTGGTCAACGAGCAGACCAACCTCGGCCTGGATTACGCCAAGGACCTGGATGTGAACTGGTCCAGCCATCCGCTGACGCTCTCGGCGGGCATTGCCTACCGCCATGAGCAGTATCGGTTGGAGGAGGGCGACTACGCGTCCTACTCCTTCGGCGGCATCAACGGTGTGCAAGTCGGTGCGGTGCAGGCCTCGGGTCTGACGCCGGATGACGCCGGTACCTACAAACGCGATGTGGGTGGCGTGTACCTGGGCCTGGAGCATCAGCTCACCGACAAGTTCCAGGTCGGCCTGGCCGGGCGCACCGAGCACTATTCGGACTTCGGTTCGGCCACCACCGGCAAGCTGTCGGCGCGTTATGACTTCACTCCGCAAGTGGGCTTGCGTGCCACGGTGAACAATTCGTTCCGTGCGCCGACACTGGGCCAGATCGGCACCTCGTGGACCACCACCACCAACGTCGACGTCAACGGCAACCCGGTGCTCACCCGCATGCTGCCCGCCGACAACCCGGCCGCCCGCGCCCTGGGCGCCGAACCGCTGAAGCCGGAGAAGTCGACCAACTTCTCCCTCGGCCTGGTCCTGCGTCCGGTCGAAAATGCTTCGCTGACGGTCGATGCCTATCAGATTTCGATTCGTGACCGCCTGCTCTACAGCGGCGGCATTTCCGGGCCGCGCGCCGAGCAGATTTTGCAGCAAGCCGGCTTTGGCCAGTACACCTGGGCGCAGTTCATGACCAATGCGGCGGACACCCGCACCCGGGGTGTCGATATCGTCGGCAAGTACAACCTGGACCTGGCGCAGTACGGCGCCCTGAGCCTGTCCGCCGGCTACACCAAGGCACGCACAACCATCGAGAAGGTTCACGAAAACCCCAACGGTTTCGACATTCTCACCCGTGAGGCCCGGGGCTTTCTGGAGCACGGCTACCCCGAAGACAAGCTGGTGCTGGGCGCGACTCACAAGATCGGTGCCTGGACGGTCGCCCTCAGCGAGACCCGTTACGGCCAATACCGCAAGTACGCCGCCAGCGAAGCCAACGCCCAGTACGACCAGACCTTCGCTGCGCAATGGACCACCGACCTGGACGTGAATTACGCGTTCACCCGGCAACTGCGCCTGTCGGTCGGCGCCAACAACCTGTTCGACAGCAAACCCGATGACTTCAACAGCCGCCTGCGCCAGACCCCGGGCCAGCAATACAGCTACCTGGCGCCGGCAGCGCCGGAAGGGGCGTTCTACTACACGCGGCTCAGTTATGACTTTTAACCCGTCCATGGCTCGTTCCCTCGCTCTGCGTGGGAACGCCTCTTGTGACGCTCTGCGTCACGCTTTGGGACGCAGAGCGTCCCCGGCTGCATTCCCACGCGGAGCGTGGGAACGATCATCACCACGAGGTACTGCATGAAAAAACTCAAAACACTGCTCGGTGGCTCGCTGCTGGCACTGGCCGTTTTATCGCAGCCAACAATAGCCGCTGAAGCGGTCAAACCGATTCACTTCGGCGATATCACCTGGGAAAGCGGCAGCCTCATCACCGAGGTGCTGCGGCTGATCGTCGAGAAAGGCTACGGCCTGCCCACCGACACCTTGCCGGGCAGCACCGTGAGCCTGGAAGCCGCGCTGGCCAAGGACGATATCCAGGTGATCGGCGAAGAGTGGGCCGGTCGCAGCCCGGCGTGGGTCAAGGCCGAAAGCGAAGGCAAGGTCCTGGGCCTGGGCGATACGGTCAAAGGCGCCACCGAAGGCTGGTGGGTACCGGAATTCGTGATCAAGGGCGATGCCGAACGCGGCATCAAACCCCTGGCGCCGGACCTCAAGTCAGTCGCCGACCTGCCGCGCTACAAAGATGTGTTCCGCGACCCTGAAGACCCGAGTCGTGGGCGCTTCCTCAACAGCCCCACCGGCTGGACCTCGGAGATCGTCAACAGCCAGAAGATCAAGGCGTACGGCCTGACCGACAGCTTCGTCAACTTCCGCACCGGCTCCGGCGCAGCGCTGGATGCCGAGGTGGCGTCGTCGATCCGTCGGGGCAAACCGGTGTTGTTCTACTACTGGTCGCCGACGCCACTGCTGGGGCGTTTCAAGCTGATCAAACTCGAAGAACCCCCGTTCAACGCCGAAGCCTGGAAGACCCTGTCCGACGCCAAGAACCCCAACCCCATCGGCACCCGTTCGATGCCGGCGCGCCTGGCGATTGGCGTCTCGGCACCGTTCAAGGCGCAGTACCCGCAACTGGTGGGCTTCTTTGAAAAGGTCGACCTGCCGATTGACCTGCTCAACGGCATCCTCGGGGACATGAGCGAGAAACGCACACCGCCGCGCCAGGTGGCTGAAGCTTTCCTCAAAGGCCATCCAGACGTTTGGCAGCAATGGGTGCCGGCGGACGTGGCGGTCAAGGTCAAGGCCGCCCTGTAACCGATCGTTCCCACGCTGTGCGTGGGAATGCCACCCCGGACGGTCTGCGTTCCGTATTCACAGGTGACAAGCATGGTTAAGTTTTTCAGTGGGCTGCTCGCCTCGCTGCTGTTGTCGAATGCCGTCTCGGCCGCCGAGCCCTCCACCTTGCGCATCGGCTACCAGAAAAGCTCGGTGAGCATGGTGCTGGCCCGAGAGCACAAACTGTTCGAAGAAGCGTTGCCCGGCACCCAGGTGCAGTGGATCGAATTCCTCGGCGGCCCGCCGCTGATCGAAGCCCTGAACAGCGGCAGCCTGGACATCGGCAACATCGGCGACATCCCGCCGATCTTTGCCCAGGCCGCCGGCATCGAGTTGCAGTACGTTGCCGTCGAGCCCAACGAGGGTAAATCCGAAGCGGTGCTGGTGCCCAAGAACAGCAACGTGCAGAGCGTGGCCGAACTCAAGGGCAAGCGCGTGGCGTTGCTCAAAGGCTCCAGTGCCCACAACCTGTTCCTCAAGAGCCTGCTGCGCGCAGGTTTGCAGTGGAAGGACGTCGAGGTGGTGTACCTGTCGCCGTCCGATGGGCGTGCCGCCTTCGAACAAGGCAAGGTTGACGCCTGGGTGGTGTGGGACCCGTACTACTCCGCCGCAGTGGTCGATGGCTCGGCGCGGGTGCTGGGGGATGGCCAGGGGCTGAACCCGGCGGGCACCTTCTTCGTCGCCAGCAGCCCGTTCATCAAACAGCATCCGCAGGCCATCTCCACGATTATCCAGACCCTCGCCAAGGCGCAGCGGCTGTCCCTGGACCAGCCCGCCGAGAGCATCGCGCTGATGGCCAAGACCCTGGGCCTGAAACCGGCGGTGGTCAAAAGCTACTTCGAGCACCGCGCCTCGATACCGATCCGGCCGCTGCAAGCCTCCGACATTGCCACGCAGCAAGGCACCGCCGACCTGTTCTTCGCCAACGGCCTGATCCCGAAAAAGGTCGATGTGCAGCAAGCCGTGTTCAAGGCCCCTTGATGCGGTAAGCCTGGATGGGGCCGCTTCGCAGCCCGGCGCAGGGCAAGCCTGCTCACCACAAGGTGATGCAGATCCCCCGACTTAATCAGTGAGCAGACCATGCAACCGATCTACATCGACTTTCTCAACGGCCTTGACATCGACGAACTGGGCCTGACCAACGACGAAATCCTCAACGCCATCGAAGCCAGCCTGGCGATCCAGGGCCGTGGCGAGGCGGTGATCGAGCCGCGCACGCACCTGATTCCCGGTGGTGCAATCAACGGCCACTTCAACGTGCTGCGCGGTGTGTTGGGCGGCGACATCGGCTACGCCGGCGTCAAGGTGGTGGGGGATTTTGTCGACAACTACCGCAAGGCCCTGCCTTCGGAACTGGCGATCCTCAACCTGCTGGACCCGGCCACCGGCATACCCAAAGCCATCCTCGATGCGTCGGCGATCACCGACATGCGCACCGGCGCCGTCACCGCCATCGGCGCCAAATACCTGGCCCGTCCCGACAGTAAGGTATTGGCGCATATCGGCGCGCGGGGTACGGCCTATTGGAACGTGCGTTTGCTTGACCACCTGTTCGACTTCGAGGAAATCCGCGTGCATTCGCGCCGCAGTGAGAGCCGCGAGGCCTTTGCCGAGCGCCTGCGTCGCGACCTGGGCAAGCCGGTGATCGTCACCGAGGATTGGGAGTCCACCGTGCGCGGGGCCGACATCGTGGTCGAGGCGTCGCGCCTGGATCAGCCCGAACCGCTGTTGCGCACCGACTGGATCAAACCCGGCGCCTTTGTGGTGCCCTACGGCACCATGAGTGCGGTGGAGTTGTCGCTCACCGACATCATGAGCAAATTGGTGGTGGACGATTGGGGGCAGTGCAAGGGCGGGCTGTTCGGCTCATTGCGTGCCCATGTGGACGCCGGAAAACTCAGTGCCGAAACCTTGCACGCCGAACTGGGACAGATCGTCGCCGGACTGAAAAAACCTCGGGAAAACCCCGAGGAAACCATTCTGTTCTGGCACCGTGGCCTGAGCCTCAGCGATATCGCCCTGGGCCACGCACTGCTGGAAAAAGCCAGGCAGCTGGGGATCGGCCAACGGCTGCGCTGGGCATGATTCACCTCGATCCCCAAGGCTTGGCACTGGCCGATTTGCTGGCCATTGCGCGTGAGGACGTTGCGGCGGACTTCACCGCGCAGGGCCGTCGGCGCATCGAGGACGGCCATCGTTTGCTGGTGCAGTTGGCGGCGCAAGGTACGCCGATCTATGGCGTGAACACCGGCCTGGGTGCGGCGGTGGATACGCCGGTGGCGCCCGTGCAGGCGAGCATTGCGCTGGGGCGCGCGGTGGGGGTCGGGCGCCTGGCCAATCGCGAGGAACTGCGCGCGATCATGGCGGCGCGCCTCGCCAGCCTGGCGCAGGGGCGCTCGGGTATTTCCTTGAATACCGCCGAGGCGTTGCTGGCGTTGCTCAACGCCGGCGCCGAGCCCGAAGTGCCGTTGCTCGGCTCTTTGGGCGAGAGTGATCTGGCACCCTTGGCCCACTTGAGCCTGGCGCTATCGGTGCCGCTGACCGGCAAGGACGGCCTGGCGCTGGTCTCGGCCAATGCCGCGAGTATCGGGCTTGGGGCATTGCTGGTGGCCGAGGCGCAACAGGCGCTCGACGCCTTGCTGGCGGCGCTGGCGCTGTCGTGCGAGGGCTATCGCGCCAACCTCAGTCCGTTCCAGCCGTGGGCCTCGCGCCTGCGCCCGGCGCCAGGGCAAACCGAGCAATCGGCAGCGTTGTTGCAGTGGCTGGAAGGCGGTGAATTGGCGGACCACCCGCGCCGCTTGCAGGACCCGCTGAGCTTTCGCTGCGGGACCGTCGTGCAGGGTGCTGCGCAGCAGGCGTTGGCGCAGTTACAGGGGTTGATCGAGTTGGAACTGCGCAGTGGTGCAGACAACCCGGCGCTGATCAGCGAAGCCGCGCAGGTATTGGCCACGGCGAACTTCGACAGCACGCACCTGGCGCTGGCCGCTGAAGGTATGGGACTGGCCTTGAGTCGCGCGGCGGCGTGCAGTGCCGAGCGCATCGCCAAGCTGCTGTCGCCCGGCTCCAGCGATTTGCCACGCTTTCTGATCACGCAGCCGGGGCATGTCGGGATGGCCGCGTTGCAACGCACCAGCTCGGCATTGGTGGCGGAGATCGGGCACCTGGCCAATCCGCTGCCGGCGGTGAGTGTACCGGTGGCTGATCGTGTGGAAGACTACGCCGGGCAAGCCCTGGCCGTGGTGGACAAGACCCGCCGCTTGACCGAACGCGTGCTATGGCTGGCCAGCATCGAGCTGATCGTTGCCGCGCAAGCGGTGGACTTGCGCGGCACGCTGCGATTGGGGCAGGGCGCGCGTCGGATCCACCAGGCCGTGCGCAGCCAGGTGGCCCATCTGGATCAGGACCGCTCGGGCTCGGTGGATCTGCTGGCACTGAGTGCCTTCATCCGCAAGGGCGGTTTGAAACCCTTTCTCTGACGCGAGGCCAGTCATCAGTGGGAGCAGGCCCGTTCCCACAGGTTGATTGCCTTTCAGATCATTGGCTTTCTGCTTCCAGGGCAGCGATCACCGCTGGCCGTTCGCCCACCCGTTGCTGAAACGCAACCAGTGCCGGCCAGGGACTCAGGTCCAGATCGAGAAACGCCGCCCAGCGCAACACCACGAACAGATAGGCATCCGCCACCGAGTACTCGGCGCCCAGCAGGTAGTCCTGACGCTCCAGTGTTTGCACCAGCACCGCGAAGCGTTTGAACAGTGTGGCCTGGAACGAGGCTTTGACCTCGCCCTGGATCGCGCTGTTGAAGAACACCCCCACGCCGCCGTGGATCTCGGTGGCGATGAAGTTCAGGCATTCCTGCAAGCGCACACGCTCCCAGCTGCCGTTGGCGGGCGCCAGGCCGGCGGCGGGTTTCAGGTCGGCCAGGTATTGCAGGATCGCGCTGGCTTCGGTCAGCACCTGGCCGTTGTCCAGTTTCAGCGCCGCGACGTAGCCCTTGGGGTTGATCTGCAGGAAATTATCACCGTCGGCGGTGGTCTTGGTCTGGTTATCCACCCGCACCAGCTCGAATGGCAGCGCCAATTCGCGCAGCACGATGTGCGGGGCGAGGGAGCAGGCGTGGGGGAAGAAATACAGTTTCATCTTGGGTGACTCCGTTGGGTTTGCGCCAGTCTCGCGGGCATGGCACCGTGGGTAAAATTAAACATTCAGACCCCTGCCATAAGGACAGCTACTGCCATGATGAACCTGATGCACTGGCGCTTGCTGGTGGCCGTGGCCGATCACGGCAGCATCACCGCCGCCGCCGAGCGCGTGGGCATGACCCAATCCGCCGCCAGCCAGGCCATGGCCGCCATGGAGGCGACCCTGGGCGCGCAGTTGTTTACCCGTGAGCCGCGCAAGACCCTGCCCACCGCTCTGGGGCTCAATGTGATCGAGCAGGCGCGGGTGATGCTCGGCGCCTTGCAGGCTATTCGCAGCACGGTGGAGGAAGCCCGCCCCACGCTGCGTGGGACGATTCGCATCGCCAGTTTCCCCAAGGTGCTGGAGACCTTTCTGACGCCGCTGTTGCAGCGTTTTGCCCAGCTTTATCCCGGTATCGACGTCACTACCCTGGATGTCACCGACAACGAAGTGCTGACCCTGCTCAAGGCCGACCTGATCGACCTGGGCGTGGTGCTCAACCCCAAGCCCGAGCAGAACGCCACGGTGCTGGGCCGGGATTACTGGATGGCTGTGGTGCCGGCGGACCATGCGTTCGCGCAACGCCCGGCCGATGCGCGGGTGTCGCTGGCGGAATTGCTGGAGCAACCCTTCGTGCTGGCCACCGGCGGCTGCACCGCCAACGCCCGCAGCCTTGGTGCGGCGGCCGGGTTGACCCTGAGCGATATTCGCGTGGAAGTGCGCGAATGGAGCAGCGCGTTCAGCCTGGTGCGCGAAGGGGTTGGCGTCACGCTGGTGCCGGAATTGGCTCTGCCGAGCCAGCGCGATGGCCTGAGGGTGATGCCGTTGACGGAGCCCCTGCACCGCGAATTTGCCCTGGTGGGCTCACCCTCTCGACCGCCTTCGGCGGCGGTCTGCGCATTGTTAAAAATGCTGGCTGACTAGTGACCTTGCATAGCGCCAAGCGCTGTCTATGCTCACCCAAACCGTGATGACGCTTGGCTTGCAAAGCGATTCGGATGGTTTTGTTCCCATACAGCTGTTCCGGCAGTCTCCAACTTATGAATGGAATGCGCCTTCTGGCGCCGGGAATCCAGGGTGATCTGATCATGTTCAACCTTCATCACAAATCCGACCTGCTTGAAATCGAGCGCTTTTCCTGTGCACTCACCGAATCCAACGCCAAGTTGGCCGCCATCAGCCGTTCGATGGCCATGATCGAGTTCGACCGCAACGGCATCGTGCTCGACGCCAATCCCAATTTCTGCAAGGCCATGGGGTATAGCGTCGAGGAGATTCGCGGCAAGCATCACCGTATTTTCTGTGAAGAGTCCTACACCCACACCGAGGCTTACGCCAAGTTGTGGCGCGACCTGGCCCGGGGCGAGGCGTTGAGCGGCACCTTCATGCGCTTGAACAAGCGCGGCGAGGAGGTGTGGCTCGAAGCCAGCTACATGCCGGTACTGGATCGCGACAACCAGGTGCAGAGCGTGATCAAGGTGGCGTCGGATATCTCGGCGCGCATTCACCGCGAGCATGAGAACCAGAGCTTGATTGACGCCATCAGCCGCTCCATGGCGGTGATCGAGTTCACGCCCCAGGGGCAGATCATCAACGCCAACGAAAACTTCCTGAAGACGGTGCAGTATTCCCTGGATGAGATCGTCGGCCAGCACCACAGCATGTTTTGTCACCGCAGCGAAGTGGACTCGCCGGCGTACAAGGCGTTCTGGGCTTCGCTCAACCGCGGCGAATATCACTCCCACCGTTTCGAGCGCAAAAACAAGTACGGCAAGACGCTGTTTCTGGAGGCGTCCTACAACCCGATCTTCGATGCCAGTGGGCGCTTGTACAAAGTGGTGAAGTTCGCCAGCGACATCACCGATCAGGTCACCACCCTGCGCACGGCTGCCGACTCGGCCCACGCCACCTCGGTGCAGAACGACGCCTGCGCGCGCAAGGGGTCGGAGGTGGTGCAGCAGACGGTGCAGATCATCGAGGAAATTTCCCGCGACCTGAACCAGGCTGCACAAAGCATCGATGCGGTGAACAAACAGTCGGACATCATCGGCGCCATTGTGCAGACCATTCGCAGCATCGCCGAACAGACCAACATGCTGGCGCTCAACGCTGCCATTGAAGCCGCGCGTGCCGGTGAGCACGGGCGCGGGTTCGCGGTGGTGGCCGACGAAGTACGCAGCCTCGCGGCCCGCACCAGCCAGGCCACGGTGGAGATTGTGGATGTGGTGCGCAAGAACCACGACCTGTCGCTGAGCGCGGTCACGAGCATGCAGTCGAGCTTGAGCCGCACCGGGCTGGGGGTGGAACTGGCGAACGAGGCAGGGCAGGTGATTCTGGAGATTCAGGAAGGGTCACGGCATGTGGTGGACGCGATCAGCCAGTTCAACTCGACGTTGCAGTTGCAATGACTTATTGAGACGGGGGCTTCTGTAGTGAGCGGGTCGCACCGCCCGCTCACTACAGGTTCCGGGGTGAGGTTTAGATCGCCGCCAGGGTTTCTTTCACACTCTGCGCCGGGTCAGTGGCTTTTGCCGCGACCTGCTGTTCCTGCTGCTGTTTCAGGCGTTCCGCGACTTCCTTGGCAATGGCGTCCTGTTTTTCCAGCGGCATGCTTTGTACATCCGCCTCGGTCAAACCCTTTTCCTTGAGCAATTGTTCGCGAATGCGCTCGGCCGGGGATTTGCTCATGTAGTCGGTGAAGTCGGCGCGTGCGGTGCTGGTGGACGAGCCGGCAGCCGGTACATCGGTCGCGGCCTTGGCGGCTTCGGTGGTGGTCTGCAATTGCACACGGGTCTTGGCGAAGGCTTCGTCGATACGGTCGTTGGCCTTGTCCAGGTCCTTCTGCGCTGCCGGCACGGTGATGCTCTGCTGTGCGGCTTGCAGGGCGCCGCTGTAGAGCGTGCTGGCGGCGGCGTTGGCCGGGTCCATGTCGGCACGCTTGAGCTGCTGTACGGTCGAGACGGCCTGGGTGTTGTTGTTAACCAGCATGATCGGTCACCTGTGGAAATGTACGGTGCCACAGGTTGAGCAAATACTGTGCCGGGTACGAAGCCCCCGGATTCATTGACGATAAGGCGGCCGACACGGCAAGTATTGTCCTGCCGGCGGCCAACCGTTGCCGTCAGTGGGCGATGTTTTCCAGCGCCAGGTTACGCGTGCGCGGCCCGAACCCACTGATGGTGATGATCACGATCAGCATGCTGCTGGCAATAAACGCCAGCACGCCCGGTGTACCCAGGTGTTCGAGGATAAAACCGATCAACAGGCTGCTGAACACCGTGGACAAGCGGCTGAACGAGTAGCAGAACCCTACCGCGCGCGCGCGGATGTTGGTGGGGAACAGTTCGCTCTGGTACGAGTGATAACTGAAGCTCAGCCAGGCGTTGCAGAAGGTGATCATCACACCGCACACCACCAGGCCCACGGCGGTGGTCTGCAAGGCGAACAGGCTGCCGAAGATCATAGCGCCCAGGGCCGAGCCGACGATCTGCCATTTGTTTTCAAAGCGGTTCGCCACCTTCACGAACAGCAGCGGCCCCAGCGGGTAGGCAAGCGTGATGAGGAAGGCGTAGAGCAGACTGTGGGTCACGCTCACGCCCTGGCCCGAGAGCAGCGCCGGCAGCCAGTTGCCGAAGCCGAAGAAACCGATGGCCTGGAACACATGGAACACGATCAGCATCAAGGCGCGGCGGCGATAGGGTGGCTGCCAGATATCGGCGAAGCGGCCGCTGCCTTGCACGCTCACGGCCTGTGGTTCCGGTTCATCCAGAGGCTGGCCATGATCCTTGCGGCAGCGTGCTTCAAGGGTGTCCATGATCGCTCCGGCTTCGTCGAAGCGACCTTTTTGCGCCAGCCAGCGCGGCGACTCCGGCAGGCGCTTGCGCAGCCACCAGGACATCAGCGCCACCGCCGGTACTGACAGGAACTGGATGAAAAACGCAAAGGCAAACGCCGAACTGCGCATGCGCTTGGGCACCAGTTCCGAGAGGTAGGCGTCGATGGTCACCAACTCGATACCGAGGCCGATGCCGACCAGGAAACGCATGCCGATGATGCCCAGTGCCGAGGTCTGCAAGCCCATCAACACCGTGGCCACGGTGTACCAGACCAATGCAAAGGTGAAGATCGCCCGGCGCCCGAAACGGTCGGCGATGGGGCTGAGCAGGCTGGCACCGAGGAACAGCCCCAGGAAGGTCGCCGACGCGAACGCAGCCTGGTCGGAAAAGCCAAACACGCCCTCGCTGCCGGTGTGGAAGATCCCGTCGCTGATCAGGCCGGGGCTTATATAGGCGGTCTGGAACAAGTCATACAGCTCGAAGAAGCCGCCGATGGACAACAGCGCCACCAGGCGCCAGACAGTGACGACGGCCGGCAGGCGGTCGATGCGCGCGCTGATATGGGCGGCGCGGACCGGATCGAGACCGGCAGTTGCAACGGGTGAAGGCATGGGTACACGTCCTGATTCTTGTAAGGTATTCGATCAATTGTGACCGTCGAGGGCGAACGTCTGGAAACCGGGACGCAGGCTGAGGCGCTGGTAATAGGCATCGATCGCCGGGAACGAGGGATGCGCCAGCGGGGCGTTGCGCCAACGGTGCACCGACAGGCCGACAAGAATGTCCGCCAGGGTGAATTCCGGGCCGGCCACGTAGGCACCGGTCTTGCGCAACTGCTGTTCGAGCAGGCCCATCTTGTCGTTCCAACCCTGCACACCGGCCTGGATGCGTTGCGGGTCCTGGTAGTCCGGGTTGCGACGTACCAGCGCGTGGAAGGCATAACCCCACGACGGATTCAGCTCGGTGGCTTGCCAGTCCATCCACTGCTCCACCCGTGCCCGTGGCGCCGGTTCGGCGGGGAGCAGATCGTGGCGCCGGTGGAGGCTGACCAGGTAGCGGCAGATGGTATTGGACTCCCACAACACGCCGTGATCGTCGATCAGCACCGGTACCTGCGCATTGGGATTCAGCGCCAGAAACTCCGGGGACTGGGTCGGCGAATAACCGATGCCCCAGTCTTCACGGACATAGTCGATGCCCAGTTCCTGGCAGGTCCACAACACCTTGCGCACATTGATGGAGGAGGTGCGACCCAGGATTTTCAGTGAGTGTGCCATGGTGCTTCCTTGACGATGGATCGGAGGCGTCATTAAGGGCTTCCGGGCGCGTATCTTCAACCCGTACGCGGTCGAATGTGGGAGCTGTGTTGAATTCACCATCGCCATCGCAGGCAAGCCAGCTCCCACATGAGTTCTGTGTTGTTGGCAAGAAAGTGCCCGGCGCGATGGTCCTGCTGACAGCGTTATCCCAGGCACTGCAAGTCCCCTGTGGGAGCAACTGTCGAGCCCCGACGAGGCTGCGAAAGCGGTGGGTCAGGTGGCAGCTGTGTCGGCTGTGCCGCCGTCTTCGCAGCGATGCGGCGACCCGACAAGCCAGCTCCCACACAAGCCCGCTCTCCCATTTGAGGGGATCCGGGTGGGTGATCAGGTGCTTTCCCGCACCTGCAATTCAAACCCCATGTCCACCACCGGCTTGGCGATCTTGTTACCGGCCATGATCGTCAGCAGATGCTCTGCCGCGCGCCGGCCAATCGCCTCGCGCGGGGTACTGATGCTGCTCAGGCGCGGCACCATGAAGGAGGAGGCCGGCAAGTCGTTGAAGCCCAGCACCGCCACGCGCTCCGGGACCTTGATGCCCTGGCGCAGGGCTTCGAGCAGGGCGCCCTGGGCCAGGTCGTCGTTGCCGAAGAAGATCGCGTCCACGTCGGGATGGGTCGCCAACATCTGCAGGAACAACTCGCCGCCCAAGCCGACTGACGAAGGGCGGGGCGTCAGCAGTTCCAGCGCCGGGTCGTACATGCCGGCTTGTTGCAAGGCGCGGCGGAAGCCTTCGCCACGCAGCAGGGTCCGTTGGTCCAGTTGCGCGCCGATGTAGGCCAGGCGTTTGCGCCCACGGGACAGCAAGTGTGCTGCCGCCGTTTCGCCTGCGCTCAGTTGCGAGAAACCCACGCAGTTCACGCCGGCGTTCGGGTCCAGGTCCATCATGTAGACGCAAGGCACGTTGCTGGCCTCGACCATTCGTCGGGCGCTTTCGGTGCGGTCGAAGCCGGTCAGCAGCAAACCCCGGGGCTGGTAGGCCATGTAGTTGCGCAGCAGGGTTTCTTCTTCGTCGCGGGAATAGTGGGAGTTGCCGATCAGCACCTCAAAGCCCTTGGGCCGCAGCACCTGGTGGATGGCTTCGAGGGTTTCGATAAACAGCAGGTTGGACAACGACGGCACCAATACCACCACCGAATGGCTCTGGGCCGAGGCCAGAGCGCGGGCGGCGGGGTTGACCACGTAGTTCAGTTCACTGGCGGCCTGCTGGACTTTTTCCACCAGTTCCGTGGCCACGGTGCTGATACCGCGCAGGGCGCGGGAGGCGGTAATCGGGCTGACGCCGGCCAGGCGGGCGACTTCGTTGAGGGTCGGGCGACCCGTAGTGCGCAATTTTTTATCGTTCTTGGAGGTCATCAGGCGGCTTGCCAAACAAAAATCGAGGCACTAAGGTAGCGCTGTCTCCAAACGGCTGCAAATGCTGAACGCCGGGTTGCCTGATCCCCGTTCAACTCATTGGAGAGGATGCACGCGTCACTCCATAAAAAAAGACAAGACGGTGCGGGAAAAGCCTGTTTTTGCACCTGCTTTGCGGCGTGCAAAGGTAGCGCTATCTGCGTTCTGAGGTGTTTCATGAGTCAACCTGTTACCGCCCTGGTGATCATGGGTGTTTCCGGCTGTGGCAAGTCCAGCGTCAGCGAGGCCCTGTGCCGTCTGAACGGCGCCACCGCCATCGAAGGCGACAGCTTTCACCCGCCCGCCAACATCGAAAAGATGAGCGCCGGCCACCCCCTCAACGACGACGACCGCGCCGGCTGGCTCGACATCCTGTGCGATGAGCTGCGCCGCTCGCTCAAGGCCGGCGAACACCCGGTGCTCACGTGTTCGGCCCTCAAGAAGAAATACCGCGACCACCTGCGCGAAGCCGCGCCGGGCCTGGGGTTTGTCTTCCTGGAACTGACCCGTGCCGTGGCCGCCGACCGCGTGTCCCACCGCCCTGGCCATTTCATGCCCGCGAGCCTGATCGACAGCCAGTTCGCCACCCTTGAATCGCCCGTGGGCGAGCCGCTGACCCTGGCCCTCAACGCCAGCGAAGACAGCGTCGAGGAATTGGCCGAGCAAACCCATGCCTGGTGGCTGCAACACGGCTTTGAACCTTCCAGATAATTTTTTGCCGGAAAGATAGCGCTATCTGCGGCAGGAAATTCGACACCCGCTTTAATAACAACAACAAACAGGAGAGACCCCCCATGTTTGGCATGTCCCACGAGTCCTACCTGCTGCTCGATGCAGTAGTCACCATTATCGGGCTGATCGTCCTGATCACCCGGTTCAAGGTCCACCCCTTCATTGCACTGATCATCGCGGCCGGCTTCCTCGGCCTGACCTCGGGCATGCCGGTGGACAAGATCATCAAGGCGTTCCAGGACGGCTTTGGCGGGGTGCTCGGTTTTGTCGGCATCATCCTCGCGCTGGGGACCATGCTCGGCAAAATGATGGCCGAGTCCGGTGGCGCCGATCAGATCGCCCAGACCCTGATCCGCGCCTTTGGCAAAGAGAAGGTCCAGTGGGCCATGATGTTCGCCGCGTTCCTGGTGGGCATTCCGCTGTTTTTCGAGATCGGCTTCGTGTTGCTGATCCCGCTGGTGTTTATCGTGGCGCGCCGCACGGGCGTGTCGTTGATCAAGATCGGTATCCCGCTGCTCGCCGGTCTGTCGGCGGTGCACGGCCTGGTGCCGCCGCACCCGGGCCCGCTGCTGGCCATCGGTGTGTTTGGCGCCGACATCGGCAAGACCATCCTGTACGGCCTGATCGTCGCGCTGCCGACCGCCATCATCGCCGGCCCGATCTTCGGGACGTTCATCGCCAAGTACATTCCGGGCAATCCGTCCCAGGAACTGGTGGACCAACTGGCCCGCGAACCCGAGTCGAAAACCCTGCCGAGCTTCGGCATTACCCTGGTCACCGTGCTGCTGCCGGTGTTCCTGATGCTGCTCAAGACCTTCGCTGACATTGCCTTGCCCGAAGGCCATGGGATCCGCAACTGGATGGACATGATCGGTCACCCGATCACCGCGCTGCTGTTGGCGTTGCTGCTGTCGCTGTACACCTTCGGCCATCGCCAGGGCATCCATTCCAAGCAAATTCTGAAACTGCTCGACGCCAGCCTGGCGCCGACGGCGGCGATCATCCTGATCATCGGCGCGGGCGGTGGTTTCAAGCAGATGCTGGTGACCAGCGGCGTGGGCGACGTGATCGGCCACATGGCGGTGAACGCGCAGATCAACCCGATTCTGCTGGCGTGGCTGGTGGCGGCGGTGATTCGTGTGGCGACCGGTTCGGCCACGGTGGCGACCATTACCGGCGCGGGTATCGTGGTGCCGGTGGTGGGGATGATCCCGGGAGTCAACCGTGAGCTGCTGGTGCTGGCGACGGGGGCGGGGTCGTTGATTCTGTCCCACGTCAACGATGCGGGGTTCTGGCTGGTGAAGCAGTACTTCAACATGACTGTGGCCGAGACGTTCAAGACCTGGACGGCGATGGAGACCATCCTGTCCGTGGTGGCGCTGGTCTTCATCATGTTGCTGTCGTTGGTGGTCTGACCGACACGCCACCTAACCTACTGTGGGAACTGGGCCAAATGTGGGAGCAGGCAAGCCAGCTCCCACATTGATTGGGTTTCTACAGGTGGATTGGGTTAGACCTTGGTAACCAAGCCATCTGCCCTGAACATCGCGCGAATCCCGCGCACCGCCTGGCGGATCCGGTCCTGGTTTTCGATCAGCGCGAAGCGCACATGATCGTCGCCGTACTCACCAAAGCCGATGCCCGGCGAGACGCACACCTTGGCTTCCAGCAGCAGTTTCTTGGCAAACTCCAGCGAACCCAGGGCGGCATACTGCTCGGGAATTTTCGCCCAGACGTACATCGACGCCTTGGGGTTTTCCACCATCCAGCCCAGTTCATGCAGGCCCTTGACCAGCACATTGCGGCGCTGGCGGTACTGTTCGGCGATGTCCCTCACGCACTGCTGGTCGCCTTCCAATGCGGCAATGGCGGCGACTTGCAGCGGGGTGAAAGTGCCGTAGTCGTGGTAGCTCTTGATGCGTGCCAGGGCACTGACCAGCTCGGGGTTGCCCACCATGAACCCGATGCGCCAGCCGGCCATGTTGTAGCTCTTGGACAGGGTGAAAAACTCCACCGCAATGTCCTTGGCCCCCGGCACTTGCATGATCGACGGGGCTTTCCAGCCGTCGTAGACAATGTCGGCATAGGCCAGGTCGTGGATCACCAGCACGTCGTACTGTTTGGCCAGGGCGATCACGCGCTCGAAGAAATCCAGCTCCACGCACTGCGCGGTGGGGTTGGACGGGAAGCCCAGGATCATCATCTTCGGCTTGGGGATCGAACCGCGAATCGCCCGTTCCAGTTCGGCGAAGAAGTCCACGCCGGGCACCAGCGGCACGGAACGCACCTGGGCGCCGGCAATCACGGCGCCGTAGATGTGAATCGGGTAGCTGGGGTTGGGCACCAGTACCGTGTCGCCCTGGTCCAGTGTGGCCAGCATCAAGTGCGCGAGGCCTTCCTTGGAACCGATGGTCACGATGGCTTCCGACTCGGGATCGATGTCCACTTCGTAGCGGTCCTTGTACCAGCGCGAAATGGCGCGGCGCAGGCGCGGAATGCCTTTGGACGTGGAATAGCCGTGGGTGTCTTCGCGTTGGGCAACTTGTACGAGTTTTTCGACAATGTGCGGCGGCGTGGCGCCGTCGGGGTTGCCCATGCTCAAGTCGATGATGTCTTCGCCGCGCCGACGCGCAGCCATCTTCAGCTCGGCAGTGATATTGAAAACATAAGGGGGGAGTCGATCGATGCGCGCAAAGCGGCGCGGCGAACCTTGGTCTGCCATTGTTGCCTCGAAGTACGTAAGCGCCCGGAACCGTCCGAGCGACGTTGGCCACTGCGGTGGCCTGCGCGGCAGACAATACGGGCGATGATGATCAGTTGTCCAGATGCGTAGGAAAATTTTCTGCGTGGAGTACCGCGCGAATATCCCCCTATACTCGATGCGGGTTTGTTCCCTCATAAGAAGGAGACTGTTCGTATGGATCAGCAGACAAAACAACCGTTGGAGCCGCGCATGGAAGCGGGCAAGGCCTTGGTGATTGCCGGTGTGCAAGGGCGTTATTCGAAAGCCACCATTGGTGATATCCCCAAACTGTGGGAGTTGTTCGATACCTGTATCAAAGACATCAAGCAGCGTGTGGGCGGGGTGACCTATGGCGTGTGCCATAACCCCAGGCATGGCGAATTCGACTACATGGCCGGCGTCGAGGTGCCCAGCAAAGGCGATGTGCCAAAAAACTTCGAATCCATCGAAATAGCGCCGCTCAACTACGCGGTGTTCCCCCATTACGGGCCGGTGCAAGCCCTTGAGCAAACGTACGAGCGCATCATGTTCGAATGGCTGCCGCACTCGGGCTACAAGGTGATGGGCGCGGATTTCGAGCGCTACAGCGCCGATTTCGATGCGCGCAAGGGCACTGGGACGGTAGAGATCTGGCTGCCGGTGGGCGAGAAAGGCTGAAGCACTGGCGGTTGTCACGCAAACAGGACATGAACGTCCTGTTTACGTGACATCAAGTGGCCGGCCTCAACACCCGTCTCAACCTGCGCTCATAGACGATCCGACCCTTGTATGCCTCTCCGCTGTCCACCCATCCCGCCGTAAGATACAAGCCCATTGCCGCCACATTGTTCGCGTCCACCGACAGCTCCAGCCCGCTGATCTGCGGCCAGGCGTGCAGCGCCGCTGCCGGCAGCGCCTGCAAACAGGCTTTGCCGAACCCGCGCCCTTGCTGATGGCGGTCCACCTGCAACGCATGCAGGGTCGCGCTGTGCTCATCCGCCCAATGGGGCAGGCAGGGCGGGCGTTTGAGCAGCAGGAAGGCCACAGGCATGTCATCGGCGAGCAGGGCGAAGCCTTTGACGCTGGCGGGGTTGGGGTTGACCAGCAGGCTGTTCAGCGCACAGTCGATATCCCCGGAATACGCCCGCTGCTCAGGATGGACTTGCAGGGTATTGAGCTGCTGTTTTTGCACAAGGCTCAGCGTCTCATAGGGGACGAGACGGGTTTCCATCGGTGGCATGTACAAAATCCTGCAAAGGGGCGCGGATTCTAGCGGGTTTGTCGGCAGCGAAATTATTTTTCAGCGGGTTGTCGATTGAGTGACGCGCCATTCGACCAAGGGTGTCTTCCGTGAATTTTTTCCCCGAGGAGTATCGCCATGAGCACCGCCATCAACACCCTGATCGAACAATGGAAACAGGCTGTCACCGCCAAGGATGTCCAGAAGATTGTCAGCTTTTACGCCGACGATATCGTCGCGTTCGATGCCGTTAACGCTTTGCAGTTCAAAGGCAAGACCGCCTACCAGGCGCATTGGCAGGCGTGTATGGAGTTCTGCCCCGGGCCCGGCGTGTTCGACTTCCATGAACTGCACATCGTCGCCGCCGCCGACAGCGCCTTCGCCCACTGGCTTGCCCATTGCGGCGGCACCGGCCCGGATGGTGTGCTCAAGACTTGCTGGATGCGTGTGACGGCCGGTTATCAGCGCATCGATGGCCAATGGAAGGTGGTGCACGAACACTGGTCGGCGCCGTTCGATATGGAAAGCGGCGCCGGTCTGTTCGACCTGAAACCTTGAAGGCCGCGAACTATAGTCAGTAGTCCGAAAACGGAGAACACCATGAAATACCTGTGTCTGGTCTACAGCGACGAAGCCTTGCTGCACAGCTTGCCCGACAGCCCCAGGGACCCGGAGTGCCAGGCGTATGCCGAAGCCGTTCACGGCAGTGGCCGCATGCTGGCCGCCGAAGCGCTGGAGTCGGTGAGCAGTGCCACCACCGTGCGCCTGCGCAACGGCAAGTTGTCGATCACCGATGGGCCCTTTGCCGAAACCAAGGAGCAGCTCGCCGGGTTCTACCTGATCGAGGCCAGGGACTTGAACGAAGCGATCCAGGTGGCCGGCGGTATTCCGGCCGCCCGGGTCGGCAGTGTGGAAGTGCGCCCCGTGCGCACATTGAATCTCTGAACACAACAACCATAAGACTCAAGAGGTTTACCCCATGTCTACGCAACCTGCCGAGTTTGAGCTGTCCATCAGCCGCGTGATCGATGCACCGCGCAGCCGAGTGTTTCGTGCCTGGACCGAACCCGCCTTGCTCCAGCAATGGTGGGGGCCCCACGGCATGACCACCCCCGAGTGCGAAATGAACCTGTGGGTCGGCGGCTTGTTCCGCACCTTGATGCGCGCGCCGGATGGCACCGAGTATCCGACCCAGGGCGTGTTCCTGGAAATCGTCGCGCCACGGCGGTTGGTCTTTACCGACGCGTTCACGCCGGGCTGGGTCCCGTCCGGCAAACCGTTCATGACTGCCGAAGTGACCTTGCAGGAAATCGAGGGCAACAAGACCCTGTACACCGCCCGCGCCCTGCACTGGAGTGCCGAAGACAAACAGGCCCATGAAGCCATGGGCTTTCACGAGGGCTGGGGCCAGAGCCTCGACCGCCTGGTGGCGCTGGTGACCCAAGGCATGCCCGATTGACCCTGTCGGTCGAGGCCATTTACCGCAGCGAATCACGTCGAGTCCTGGCGACGCTGATTCGCCTGCTGGGCGATTTCGACCTGGCCGAAGAGGCGCTGCACGAGGCGTTTTTCGTCGCGGTGCAGCGCTGGCCCACGGAGGGCGTGCCCGACAACCCACGGGCCTGGCTGGTATCGACCGGACGTTTCAAGGCCATCGACCGCTTGCGTCGCCAGGCGCGTTTCACCCCGTTGTTGCAAGCGCAGGCCGACGCGCTGGAAGCAACTGAATGGAGTGCCGAGGACGTGGAAGACGACCGCCTGCGCCTGATCTTCACCTGCTGCCACCCGGCGCTGGCGGCCGACGCCCAGGCGGCACTGACCTTGCGCGAGATCTGCGACCTGACCACCGAAGAAATCGCCCGGGCGTTCCTGGCCACGCCCGCCACCATCGCCCAGCGTATCGTGCGGGCCAAGGGCAAGATTCGTGAGGCCGGGATTCCCTATCAGGTGCCGTCACTGACCGAGTTGCCCGAGCGTCTCGACAGCGTATTGCGGGTGATTTACCTGGTGTTCAACGAAGGTTATTCGGCCTCCGCCGGCACGGATGTCACGCGTGAGGACCTGAGCCGCGAAGCCATACGCTTGGGGCGTTTGCTCATGGAGCTGTTGCCCGACCCCGAAGTCATGGGGCTGCTGGCGCTGATGCTGCTGCACGAATCCCGCCGCGCGGCGCGCACGTCGGCGAGTGGCGAGTTGGTGCTGCTGGATGAACAGGACCGTTCGGTGTGGGATGGGGCGTTGATTGCCGAAGGCTGCGCACTGGTGGAACAGGCGCTGCGCACCCGGCGCTTTGGCGCGTATGGCTTGCAGGCGGCGATTGCCGCGGTGCATGCCGAGGCGTCGACGGCGGGCGAAACTGATTGGATGCAGATTGTCGGGCTCTACGACGTATTGCTCAGGGCCGTGCCGTCACCGGTGATCGAACTGAACCGGGCCGTTGCGCTGGCCATGCGCGATGGACCCTTGGCGGGACTGCAAGAGGTGGAAGGGATTCTGGCGCGGGGCGAGCTGCTGGATTACCACCTGGCACACTCGGCACGGGGAGAGTTCTGCCGGCAGTTGGGGCGGGTGGAAGAGGCGCGGACCGCCTATGAAAAAGCCCTGTCACTGACCCGGCAAACCCCGGAAAAGCGCTTCCTCGAACGCCGCCTTGCCGAACTCAAGCCTTCCCAGCGCTGAACATCAACGCGTGGGCACTGGCTATGTGGGAGCAGGGCTTGCCCGCGATGCAGGCACCGCTGTGTGTCAGTCACACCGCAGTGATGCCATCGCAGGCAAGCCAGCTCCCACATTGGAGCTCTATTGCTGGCGAGAAAGCGTCCGGCGCGATGGCCTTGTTGGCAGCGGCTTTCCAGCCACCGCCAAGCCCCTGTGGGTTATGGCTGCTGGCGCGTGGCCGCCAGTACGATCTCGCGGATGCACACGTGCTGCGGTTGCTGGTAGGCATAGGCGATTGCCGAAGCTACGTCATCGGCGCTGAGCACGGTGCCGCCCATGTCCTGCTTCCAGGCCTGGTAGCCAGTCTTGATCGCTTCGTCGGTGGTGTGGCTCAGCAGTTCGGTTTCCACCGCGCCCGGGGCGATGGTGATCACGCGCACATTGCTCGGCGACAGTTCTTCGCGCAGGTTCTCGGAAATCCCGTGCACCGCGAATTTGGTGCCGACATAGGCCACATGGTTCGGGAAGGTCTTGCGCCCGGCCACCGAGCTGACGTTGATGATGGTGCCGCTCTTGCGCGCGACCATGCCGGCGGTCACCGCGTGGATGCCGTTGAGCAGGCCCTTCACGTTGACATCCAGCATCTGGTCCCATTGCGCCGGGTCCTGCTCGCTGATCGCGCCCAGCAGCATCACGCCGGCGTTGTTGATCAGGGCGTCGGCCGGGCCGAACTGCGCTTCGGCTTCTTTCACGGCAGCGACCAGCGCGGCGCGGTCGGTGATGTCGACGCCACTGCTCAAGGTGTTGGGCAGGGCCAGTGCGTTGAGGCGCTCAATGCGACGGGCCAGCAGCAGCAGCGGGTGGCCGGCGGCGGACAAGCGGCGGGCAGTGGCTTCGCCGATACCGGAACTGGCGCCGGTGATGATGATCAGTGGCTTGCTCATGAATGAACTCCTGAGATAAGAAAAATCGATAGCTTGTTCGTGGGTGCAGTATATTTATCGCGTTCAAGGCTGAAAAATGCCTTATTCCTCTGCCTGCCATCGGAGAATCCTATGGATGTGCGTCACCTCAAGGCGTTTCTCGCGGTGTTCGAAGAGCGCAATATCACCGGCGCCGCCCAGCGCCTGTTCATCAGCCAGCCGACCTTGTCGGTGACCATTAAGCAACTGGAAGACGAACTGGGCGTGGCGCTGTTCGTGCGCCAGCCCCGGGGCGTGGAGGTCAGCGACGAGGCGCGCATGCTGTACCCCCAGGCGCGGCGCATGGTGGCCGAAGCCGAGGCGCTGAGCCGTTTGTTTCGCGGGCGCGAAAACCGCATCGCCCTGGAGCTGGGCGTCGAGGGCGATATTGCCGACAGCCAGATCGAAACCTTCCTGCGCATGGCTCATGCAGGGCTGCCGGGTTTGCTGCTGACCCTGCAGGAAGGTTGCGTCGGCCAGGGGCGCCTGGCAGTGGAAGAAATGTGCTGCGAGGACGAGTTGTTCCTGCCGCTCTGGGAAGAGTCCTACGTGATGGCTTTGCCCACGGCCCATCCCATGGCGCAGGGCGTCAAGGAACAGGCCTGGGCCCCGATCGAAGACTGGATCACCTGCCCGCAACACGATTCCCATCAACGCCTGATGGCACTGTATGGCCGTTCACCGCAGGCGGTGGCCGGCCATGCCGGGTCGCTGACCCAGGCGTTGCACATGGTGGCGGCGGGCGTGGGCGTGGCGATGCTGCCGCAATCACTGGCCGCCGAACGCGCCGGGGTGGTGATTCGCGAATGGCATCTGCCCGCGCCCACGCGCCGGGTGGGCCTGTGCTTTGCCGCGCAGGCGCTGGAGTTGCCGGCGCTGCGTGCGTTGCACGAGTACTTCCAGAACCACCGGCCGCCGCAACTGTCGGCGGCCTGACCGCGAAGGCAGGTGTTTTCTTGTGGTGAGCGCTGATTACTTCAGCATCTCGCTCAACAACCAACTCCCTGCCGGGCCCGGTGGGTGTTGGCGTGACCACAGCGCATCCACGGCCACCGAGCGCGGCCAGCCGCGTACCTTGAGTTCCAGCAGGCTGTCGTTGCCGAAGCGCTCCACCAGCCAGCGGGGCAGGGGCGCCCAGCCAAAACCCAATTGCGCCATTTCCATCAGCATCAGGTAACTGGCGGCTGACCACACCCGTCCTGCCGCGCGGTTGTCATAGGGTTTGACGATGCTCGCCAGGCGCAGCTCGCGGTGTTGTTTCAGGGCCTGCTGGTCGACAGTCGCCAGGCTGGCCAGCGCATGCTGCGGCGACACAAACAACGCCGTCTGCGTACGTTCCTGCACGGGCGAGCTGGTCAGGTCCGGCGGGTACATCTCCTGCTGCTCGATAAACGCAATATGCGCCCGGCCACTCTGTACCAGGTCGATCAGGTCATCGCATTCGGCGATCAGCCATTCCAGTTCCAGGTCGGGGTAGCGCTCGGCGAAGGCGATGATGGCGGTTTCGAAACGCTGTGATTGGTAGGTATCCGACATCGCAACCGTCAGCTTGGGTTCCAAGCCCCGGGATAACAGGCTCGCTGCCAACGCCAACTGGCTGCTGGCCTCCAGCACCTGCTCGGCGCGTTGCAGCAATACATGGCCTGCCGGGGTCAGCGTTGGCTTGCGGCTGCTGCGGTCGAACAACACCACATCCAGATCAATCTCCAGGCTCGCCACCGCCGCGCTGACGGTGGACTGGCTCTTGCCCAGCTTGCGCGCCGCCGCCGAAAACGAGCCTTGGGTGGCGGCCTGGACAAACGCCTGGAGCACTTCATGGGAGGCCATGACTATCGCCTTGATCGATGGTTATTGGTTATGAAGTATCGAGCTGAAAGGTAATGATGGCAACCGTTGCCACTTTCTGGAGCCGGGTCATGCACCCTACCAAGTCGATGACTGAACGCGTTTGCCAAGCCCTGGGTTTCGAGGGGTTGGCCTTGTTGATCTGTACCCCGTTGCTGGTGTGGATCACCGGCCGGCCAGCGCTGGAAATGGGCGCGGTCACCCTGGGGCTGAGCCTGTTGGCGCTGACCTGGAACATTATCTTCAACAGCCTGTTCGACCGCCTGAAGGTGCGCCTGCAATTGGCCGGTGGCGTGGGGACGCGCGTGCTGCATGCGCTGATGTTCGAAGGCGGGCTGATTATCGTCGCCGTGCCGTTGATCGCGGCGTGGCTGGGGATCAGCCTGATGCAGGCGTTCTGGCTCGATATCGGCGTATTGCTGTTTTTCCTGCCGTATACCTACCTGTATCACTGGGGGTATGACGTCATTCGGGGAAAAATCGTACAGCCCCGGGTGCCTAGCCAAGCTTGAGTGCGGCGACAAAATCCAGGAAGGCCCGCACCTTGGCGGCGGGCAAGTGTCGCGATGGATAATAGGCGTACAACGGAAAACGTTCGTCCGGCCAGTCGGGAAACAATTCCACCAGGCTGCCGGCCTTGAGTGCCGGGGCCAGTCCCAGGTCGAGCATCTGCGCCACCGCGTGTCCGTGTTCGCACACGCTGTACAAGGTGCTGGCGTCGTTGACCACCAAACGGCCATCGGTACGCACAGTCACCTGCTCGCCAGCACGGTGGAATTCCCAGGCGAACGGTCGACCGGTTTGTGAGTCGCGAAAGTCCAGGCACATATGCCCGTGTTCCAGGTCCTGGGGCATGGCCGGTCGACCGTATTGCGCAAGATAGGCGGGGGAGGCCACGGTGATGACACGCACTTCCATCAGCTTGCGCGCGATCAGCGAAGAGGATTGCGGGATGCCGAAGCGAATGGCCAGGTCGAAGCCGTCGGCTACCAGGTCGCCCAACTGGTCGCGGGTGTGCAGGTCCAGTTGCAGCTGCGGGTAGCGGCGCATGAAGTCGCCCAGCACCGGGCCCAGCACCAGTCGCGAGAAGTACGGGTCGATATTGACCCGCAGGCGCCCACGGACTGTGAGTGCACTGTCGGCCGCCGAGTTGGCGGCCTCTTCGAGACCGGCCAGCAGCGGGGCGATTTCCTGGTAGAAACGTCGGCCTTCATCGGTGAGTTGCACCGAGCGTGTGGTGCGGTCGAACAAGCGAATCCCCAGGCGTTTCTCCAGGCGCGAGATTGCCCGGCTGACGCCCGACGGCGTCATGTCCAGGCTGTCGGCGGCGCGGGCAAAACTGCCGCTGTCCACCACGGCTGCCAATACGCCCATGCCGCCGGCCAAACCTGGATCGAAACTCATCGGTGATTGCCTGTCAGTGATCGGTAGGCATCAATGCTAGCGCACGCGTGCCTACAGAAACATACCGCCCGAGGCTTCGATACGTTGCCCGGTGATCCAGTGGCTGCCATCGGCCAGCAGCGTCGAAATGGCCCCGCCGATGTCGTCCGGCAACCCGGCGCGCCCCAGGGCGGTGTTCTGGGCGACCATCGCGTTCACTTCCGGGTTGTCCCGTACCACGCCGCCGCTGAAGTCGGTGGCGATCGCGCCCGGCGCCAAGGTGTTCACGCTGATCCCGCGTGGCCCCAGTTCCCGAGCCTGGTAGCGCGACAGCACTTCCACCGCGCCCTTCATCGAGGCATACGCTGAGTACCCCGGCAGGCTGAACCGTGCCAGGCCGCTGGAGATATTGATGATGCGCCCGCCGTCGCTGATCAGCGGCAGCAGTTTCTGCGTGAGGAAAAACGGTGCCTTGAAATGGATCGCGACCAGCCGGTCGAACTGTTCTTCGCTGGTGTCGGCAAAACTGGCATGGGTGCCGATCCCGGCATTGTTGAGCAGAAAGTTGAAATGATCCTGTGCGAATACGTCCTTGAGCACGTGGCCGACTTCGCTGACGAAGTCGTTGAAGGTGGTGCTTTGGCTGACATCCAGTTGCAGCATGGCGGCGCGGCCACCCAAGGCCTCAACCTGTTCCACCACCGCTTGCGCCTCAGCCGCTGCGCTGTGGTAGGTGCCAATGATGTCGACGCCTTGTGCGGCCAGGTGCAGGGCGGCGCTTTTACCCAGGCCGCGGCTGGCGCCGGTGATCAGTGCGATTTTGCGAGACATGGTGCATTCCTCCGATTGATCGTGGAAGAAGTGTATTTGTCCGCCTGGAACGTGATAAACAGCGCTATATCGGAATCACTGGCCGGATAAGGCGAACAATCCCATGAACAAACTGGAGTTGCTGCGCACCTTCGTGCGCGTTACTGAATTGTCGAGCTTCACCCAGGCCGGCGAGCGCCTGGGTCTGCCGCGCTCCACCGTGTCCGAGCATGTGCAGGCCCTGGAGGAACTGGTCGGCACGCGCTTGTTGCAGCGCACCACGCGTCAGGTGCAGGCGACCCAGGATGGTCGCGTGCTGTATGAGCGCAGCAAGGATTTGCTGGCCCATATGGAGGAGCTGGAGGGGTTGTTTCGCCAGGATGAGGCGCAGCTGACCGGACGCATTCGTGTGGACATGCCCAACGTGGTCGCGCGGGAGCTGGTCCTGCCGCGCCTGCCGGCCTTCATGGACGCCCATCCGCTGATCGAACTGGAAGTGAGCAGCACCGACCGCCAGGTCGACCTGCTCGCCGAAGGTTTCGACTGTGTGCTGCGGGTGGGCGCGCAGCCGGACCAGACGGTGGTGGCGCGGCGGCTGTACAGCATGCCGATGATCAACTGCGCGACGCCGGCGTATCTGCAACGTTATGGCGTGCCCCTGACCCTGGCTGACCTGGCGCACCATCAACTGGTGCACTACGTGCGTACCCTGGGCGCGCGTTCGGCGGGCTTCGAGTACGTGCACGCCAACAAGGTGCATCGGGTGCCGATGGCCGGGCGCGTCACGGTCAACAGCACCGACGGCTACCGCGCGGCCTGCCTCAGTGGGTTCGGGATTACCCAGGTGCCCGAACTGGGCATTCGTGATCTGCTGGAAAGCGGCGAGTTGGTGGCCTTGTTGCCGGAGTACCCGGCGCCATCGTTGGACGTGTCGTTGCTCTATGCCGGACAGCGGCATCTGCCGAAACGGGTGCGAGTGTTCATGGACTGGCTGGCGACAACGCTGCAATCCATGTTTTGAACGAGGGGAGCCGTAGGTCCGGCTCCCGTTGCGCGATCAGAACAGTTTGGTGAACAGCCAGTACAGGCTGCCTGACAGCAGAATCGCCGCCGGCAATGTCAGCACCCAGGCCATCAGCAGGTTGCGGATGGTCCTCATCTGCAAGCCGCCACCGTTGGCCACCATGGTGCCCGCCACGCCGGACGACAGCACATGGGTGGTCGACACCGGCAGGCCGTAAATGTCCGCCGCGCCGATGGTCAGCATGGCCACCATCTCCGCCGAAGCGCCCTGGGCGTAGGTCAGGTGAGTCTTGCCGATCTTCTCGCCTACGGTCACCACGATGCGCTTCCAGCCGACCATGGTCCCGAGGCCCAAGGCGATGGCCACCGCGATCTTCACCCACAGCGGGATAAAACGCGTGGAGTTATCGATCTGGTCCTTGAACAGTTTGAGTTTGCCCTGGGTGTCGGCGTCGAAGTTGCCGACCTTGCCCTTGTCCATCAGGCGAATGGTTTCGCTGGTCAGGTACATATCGTTACGCACGTTGCCCACGGCTTCGGCAGGCACTTTGGCCAGAGAGCCGTAGCCTTTCACTTCGTCACCGATCTGGCCGGCGAGGGCGGCGAGGGCGGGCACCAGTTCCGGAGTGGCTTCCTTGGTGCGCACATAGGTGGACAGCACGGGGCGTGGGTCGCCCGAGAGCACTTGCGGCGCACTTTTCACCAGCGCGACCTGGGTCACTTCGGCCACCGCCGCAAATTGCAGCGACTGCTCGGCCGGCATGGTGCGGTTGAGCGCATAGGCCATCGGCAGGGTGCCCACCAGGATCAACATGATCAGGCCCATGCCTTTCTGGCCATCGTTGGAACCGTGGGCGAACGACACGCCGGTGCAGGTGGCGATCAGCATGCCGCGGATCCACCATGGCGGCGGCGTGTCGCCTTTCGGTGCCTTGTACAGCGCGCGGTTCTTCACAAAAGCCCGCAAGGCCAGCAACAGCAGGGCGGCGAAAGCAAAGCCGATCAAGGGCGACAGCAACAGCGCGTAGCCGATCTTGATCGCCTGGCCCCAGTCCACACCGCTGGTGCCGTCACGCCCATGCATCAAGGCATTGGCCACGCCCACGCCGATGATCGAACCGATCAGGGTGTGGGACGACGAGGCCGGCAACCCCAGCCACCAAGTGCCCAGGTTCCACAGGATGGCGGCGATCAGCAGGGCGAAGATCATCGCGAAACCGGCCGATGAGCCCACCTGCAGAATCAGCTCCACCGGCAGCAGCGCGATGATGCCGAAGGCCACCGCACCGCTGGAGAGCAGCACGCCGAGGAAGTTGAAAAAGCCCGACCACACCACCGCGAAATGCGGCGGCAGCGAGTGGGTGTAGATCACCGTGGCCACGGCGTTGGCGGTGTCGTGGAAACCGTTGACGAACTCGAAACCCAGCGCGATCAACAACGCCACGCCCAACAACAGGAACGGCGTCCAGGTGGTGACGACCGTGCCCAGCTCATGCATATCGTGCATCAGGCTGTAGGCGGTGAATAACAGGCCCATGGCGAGCACGGCGACAAAAATGATCACCGTCAACAGGCCGGGTTTTTTATCCAGCCTGGGTTTGGGGTCTGCGTGTGCGGCGGGGGTGGAGGCAGTCAGGGAAGGGGTGGCCATGCCGGAGCATCCAGGGTTGGGAAGGATGCCGTTCATGATCATTGCAGAATGTTACAGAGATGCTGCGGCAGGTCAGTGTTTAAGGCATTGAGGGTGCCACTTGTCCAATAAACACCTGAACCACCGTCTTCGCAGCCTCGCCGGGGCTCGACAACGCCCACAGGGGATTGGCAGTGGTTTTGATTGTTCCCACGCTCCGCGTGGGAATGCCGCCCTGGACGCTCCACGTCCGCTGTTGCAGTCGTGACGCGGAGCGTCACAGGATGCGTTTCCACGCAGAGCGTGGGAACGATCGCTCAACCACCGCTTTCGCAGCCTCGTCGGGGCTCGACAGTAAGGTCAGTAATCCTTGCGTTTGCGGAACGCCCAGCGCCCGGCAATCAGCGTGAAGGTGGCCACCAGTGCCACCAGAATCCAGAAACCTTCGGGGTCCTGGGCCAGGGGCACGCCCCCTACGTTCATGCCGAAGAAGCCGGCGATGATGTTGATCGGCAAGGCCAGCACCGTGACCACGGTGAGGGTGAACAGCGTACGGTTGCTTTGCTCGTTGAGGTTGGCGGCGATCTCTTCCTGGAGCAATTTGATGCGTTCGCCCAGGGCCATCAGGTCGTTGATGATCAGTGCAAACTCCTCGGTGGATTTGCGCAACTCCTTCACGTCTTCCTTTTGCAGCCATTGCGGTGGGCGGTTGAGCAAGCGCAGCAGCGAGCCCGGCTCCAGCGCCAGCAGGCGTTGCAGACGCACCAGCACCCGGCGCATGGCGCCCAGTTCGGCGCGGTTGGTGGAGAGGCGCGATGACAGCAACTGGTCTTCGATATGGTCGACGCTGATGCTGGTTTTGCGCACGATCTGGGTCAGTACTTCGCCCTGGTCGCGCAGCAGATGCACCAGCAGCTCCAGGGGCGAGCGAAAGCGCTCACCGGCCTTGACCGACGAGCGCAGCTTGTCCACCGAGTGCAAGGGTTGCAGGCGGGCGCTGATCAGCAGGCGGCTGCGGGCGCAGACCCACAGCGTCGAAATGTCCGACGACATCATGCTGCTGAAGTTGAACACCACGTCGTTGACCACCGCCAGCAGCGCCGAGTCGACGTGTTCGATGCGCGTGGAACGCGAACCTTCGTGCAAGGCTTCGAAGAACTCTTCGGGCAGCGACAGATGGGTTTTCATCCAGCGCTCGCAGGCGGCGTGCGCCAGGTTCAGGTGCAGCCAGAGAAACTCGTCCGGGTCGGCCGGTTGTTGCAAGGCCTGCAAGGCGGTAGCCGAATCGATTTGCTCGCCCTTTTCACCGGGGCGAAAACGAAAACCATAAAGCAAGCCAAACAGATCGGAGTCCTGGTGGCTGTGGTCAATGCTGTGGTTCATGGAGGCTCGCAGAGAAAGTGCCTGTAGGACGTTTCACAGGTTCGCGTGGGCGAATCATTGCAAGGTGATTTGACAGTTTTGTGACCGTTTGGGGTTTATTTCGCAGCGGTGACATTTTATTGACCGTTTGTCAGGATTCGTTCAAGAAGCCTCTGGCACAGCCGATTCAGGCCGTTGAGAACCGCTGTGGACTGGCGGTGCCTTTGATGACAGGGACGTTATGGCGTGTGTGCGCCACTTCCCATGTGTCGAGGCTTTACCCCGATGAATGTTTTACGAACCTCCTTGAGAGCACAGATTCTGTCGTTGCTCGGTGGCAGTCTGCTGGCGATGTTGTTGATCGCCCTGGCCTGTTTCAACTTCCTCTCCAGCGGGGTGCAGAGTTATCGCACGTTGATGGACGGGCCGTTACTCACATCCCAGTTGATCGATGAAGCCAACCTGCAATTCAAGGTGCAGGTACAGGAATGGAAAAACGTCCTGCTGCGCGGCAAACAGCCCCAGGACCTGGAAAAATACTGGGGCCAGTTCCAGGACCGGCAACGGGATGTGCAAGGCATCCTCACACGGCTGGTGAACCAGACCCGGGAAGACCCGACTCTGAGCCAGCGTATCGACACGCTGCGCCAGGAACACCAGCAACTCGGCGTGGCCTATCAGCGTGGTCGTGATGCCTTTGTGATGGCGGGCGGTGATGCAACGGTGGGCGACGCGGCGGTGAAGGGGGTGGACCGTGCTGCCAGCGAGCAGATGAGCGCCCTGGTCAGCGACCTGCGGGAGCAAGGCAGCCGGCAGTCCAGTGCCATCAGCGCCTACGTTGAGCGCACGGTGCTGGCAGGTCTGGCGATCATGGTGTTCTCGGGTGTCTTGATCGGCTTGCTCAGCCTTTGGCTGATCAACCGCAATCTGATCTTGCCGATCCGTGGTTTGATCGACTATGTGACCCAACTGAGTCATGGTCGTTTTGCCGAACGTGTGGCCAGTCGCCGTCAGGATGAGCTGGGCCATTTGGCCACCGCTGCCAATACCTTGCGCGATTTCCTTGCCGAAACGTTCAGCCGTTTGCAGCGCAGCGCCACCGACCTGGTCAGTGCCAGTGGCGAGTTGAATGCCATCGCCGGGCAGATGGCGACGGGTACTCACGATCAGTTCAACCGGACCGACCAGGTCGCGACGGCCATGACCGAAATGTCAGCCACAGCCCAAGAGGTTTCACGGCATGCGGCCAGCGCTTCGCAAGCTGCCGATGAAGCTGACCAGTCGGCTCGGGAAGGCGGCGAGGTGATGAAAGTCACCATCGCCACCATTGGCCAGATGCGCAACGAGATTCTCAGTACCGGCACCATCATTCGACGTCTGGAGACCGACAGCGCACGGATTGGCAAGGTGTTGGAGGTGATTCGCGGGATCGCCGAGCAGACCAATCTGCTGGCGCTCAATGCGGCGATCGAAGCAGCGCGTGCAGGCGAGGCCGGGCGGGGTTTTGCAGTGGTGGCCGATGAAGTGCGCAGCCTGGCGCAACGCACGGCGACGTCAATCATCGAGATCAACAGCATTATCGAAGCCGTGCAGACGGGCGCGGTGGACGCGGCCGAGGCCATCGTAAGCGGCCAGTCATGCAGCGATGAGAGTGTGGAGAAAGTCACCCAGGCAGGTGCCATGCTGGCCCACATCACCCAGGCGGTGGAAGCCATCCGTGACATGAACCGCCAGATCGCCACGGCTGCCGAGGAGCAGACGTCGGTGGCGGAGGATATCTCACGCAATATCACCCAGATCACCACGGTCGCCACGGCCAACCTGAGCAACGTGCAGCGCACGGAAGCGGCAAGTCAGAACCTGCGAGGGTTGTCGGGGGAGCTGAATGAAGTGACGGCACGTTTGAGTGCCTGACCGGGCATAAAAAACGCCACCCATGGGTGGCGTTGTTTTGCGTTGCGAATTACGTGTCTTGCTTGTTTTCCAGCACTTCGCCGGTCTTGGCGTCGAGCTTCACATCCCACTGTTTGCCAGCGGTGTCGGTCAGGTCCACTTCGTAGACCAGGCGACCGGCTTCATGGTCCAGCTCGGTGTCGTTGATGGTGGCGCCGGCGTGTTTGGCCAGAGCGTCTTTGTTGAGGTCTACGAAAGGCTTGACGGCGCCGGACTTGAGCAGGCCTTCGATCTGGTCCGGGCGAACATCGGCTTGGGCGAGGCCCGCGGTCAGGGTCAGGGCGGTGGCGGCGAACAAAGCGGTCAGGGTTTTCATGGTGTATGTCCTTCTCGGGTGAGCTGTTTAAGTGGGGCCAGATTAACCAGCGCAACTTAATTCACCCTTAAATTGATTCAGACGTTTGCACCGTTTATTCATGCCGTCGGGCGCGGTGATCAGGCCCAGCCTGACCACCGGCCTTCGCTCAGTATTTGTAGTCGTTCAACAGATCTTGCACGCTGGAGGACGGCCAGCGCTTGTAGAACTTCAACAGTTCGGCGGCGCGGTTGGTGAAGATGCCATCGACGCCGGCCTTCATCACTTTGTCGAAGTCCACCGGTTCGTCCACGGTGTAGACGTGCACCAGCAGGCCCTTGTCGTGGGTCAGCTTGTTCATCTCCGGTTTGACCAGGTCGGTGTAGCTCTGGTCGCCGTGATTGGTCAGCTCAGCGGACGGGCCGGTGCCGATGGCACCGAGGCTCTTGGCTTCGTCGACCCATTTTTCGAACTCGGCGGCGTCCTTAGGCTCCTGCTTGGCGTAGTAGGCGGCCTTGGTGGCCTCGCCGGACTCGGCGAAGGTCTGGGTGGATTTCGGCTCGATGCTGCCCGGGCCTACCCACAACAGCAGGATTTTCGGGGTGTTGGGCATCTCTTTTTGCAGCTCTTTGAGGCTGGCAACTTCAAAGGTCTGCAACACGACACGGCCCTTGCCCTGGCCTACGCCGGTGTTGCTCTTGCCCAGCTTGGAGCCGGCCGAGCTCAACCAGCCTTTATCCAGCAGCTTGTTTTTCAGATCGGCCTCGATACCCGGGAACTGCTTGGGCTCCTTGGTCTCGATGTAGAGGCCGGGTTTGTGCTGCGGGTTGCCCTCGGCAATCTTGATGATGTCGTCCAGGCTCTGGATTTTCAGGCCGACGAAGCCTGGGCGTGCACGGTCCGGGTAGGCGGCGTTGAACCAACTGCCGGCGTCGAGGGTTTGCAGTTCTTTCCAGGTGAACTCGTTGGCCGGGGCGTCCTTGCGGTCAGGAAACTTGGTGGCGACGTCGGTGGTGCGCTGCAGGTTGTTGTCGTGCAGGGCGAACAGCACGCCGTCCTTGCTGCGTTGCAGGTCCATCTCCAGGTAGTCGGCCCCCAGGTCGCGGGCGATCTTGTAGGCGGCGGCGGTGGATTCGGGAGCATCAAAGGACGCACCCCGGTGGGCGATGACCGCCGGGTACGGAATGCCTTCGTTGGTTGCCAATTCAGCCGGGCTGATCGGGTCTTGCGCCTGTGCCTGGCCAAGGCCGAGCATCAGTGCGAGCAGCAAGGCGCTCTTGGTAAACGTGACAGGCATAGGCGAAGTCCTTTCGTGGAGGTAGCTTTGAGAAGGCCTCCTTTTTAACAATTGATTGCGAAAGGCGCTATCACCAAACCGACATTAACGTGCGCAGGGGCCAATTTTCTCGGTTTTTTTGCGCTGTGTTGCAGTACGCTTGCCTGAAGCTGCCCCGTCAGAGGGCGCTACTTTCCGCCACGCGTGCAAACCATCTTTCCAGTCCCGATGGGACTTTTCAGTGAGGTTTAGCATGCGCATCACTTCCGAACTCATCTGCCAGGCCGCCGATCAACTCCAGGGTTTTGTCGGCCTGAACCGCAAGACCGGCCAGTACCTCGTGCGTTTCAGCGAAGACGCCTTCGGCATGGACGTGGCCGACGACGGCATCATTCCCACCACCGAATTCGTCTGGCTACCGGCCGCCGGCCAGGCCATGACCCTGTCGCGTGAGCGTATCCAACTGTTGCTGGACCAGAACATTGACGAACGTATCCACATCACCGAGCCGTTGCGCGTGTATATGCGCAGGGTGGAGATCCCGCAGATTGTGGCGTTGCGCCGTTTGGTGGGGTGAGCGGAGGCAAAACCCCGGCGAATCCATCTGACTCAATACATAGCCACTGTGGTGAGCAGGCTTGTCCTGCGCTGGGTGGCGAAGCCGCCCCAATAAGGCCACTGCATTTTTTCAGGAAGAAATGCGGTGCCTGGTTTAGGGCCGCTTCGCGCCCCAGCGCGGGACAAGCCCGCTCACCACAAGCATCCCCCTCTCATCACAAAAAAGGGCAACACCAAAAGTGATTGGTCACCACAATAAGCCCCATTCACCACAGCAAACTTATTTATTGCAGGCGCTGGCAGGCCTCGAGAAACGCTATCGCCAGCGGTGGCGTGACGCCCTTGAGCGCCGCACGTTCGGGCTGGAACAAGGTGGCGACGAAGAACGGATGGTCGAGCAGTTCGACCGCGCGCAGGTCGCCCGTGGCGTCATGACCGCTGGGGATCAGATCGCCTTCCAGCAAGGCATCCAGAAATTCAGGATTCACACCGAAACGGCAGCGATACCCCTCCTGCAACTCAAGGGCGCCATACGCCTCGGCAATTCGGGTGTAGGGGGTCAGGCGCACGCTGTCGATCGCTTCCACCAGTGCACAACTGAGAGGGGCGATGACAGCGCGTTTGGCCTCGGGTGCCAACTCGCCATGTTCGGCGTCGGCCCAGCCCAGCACATTGCGCGCGTACTCCAATACGGCGTGCTGAAAACCCGCGCAGGTGCCCAGGTAAGGACGGCGCTGTTCCCGGGCGAAACGGATGGCCCGCAGTGCGCCCTCGGTATCGCGATAAGGGCTGGCGGGTACGCACCAGAAACCGTCGAAACCGTGCAGGGGCAGCGTGGATGTGAGGTTGTCGGTGTCGAGCCAGTGCAGATGAATGTCCAGACCCAGGGTGTCGGCAGCCCGTCGCAGGGCCACGGGAATGGCTTGGTGTGCAGTGACATGGGGATCGTGATCACCGATCAAGGCGATGTGCAGTGGAGTGGTTTTCATCGTGGGCATCCCATGGCTTGTTGTGTCCTGGCGCGCACTATAGATTGGCGTTCACGCAATCAATATTGGCGTTTGCCCACATGTTCAATGCAGCAGCGCACTATCGAATCGACTACCCGGACCTTTCGCTGATCCTCGCCCTCGTGCGCGGCGGCACCCTGGCACGCGCCGCGGCATTGCTGCGGGTGGATGTGTCGACGGTGTTCCGTGCGGTACGGCGCCTGGAGGCGGCACTGGGTCAGTCGCTGTTTGAAAAGAGCCGCTCTGGCTATTTGCCCACCAGTCTGGCCAGCCACCTGGCGCAGCAGGCCGAGCGCGCCGAGCAGGCGCTGGATGCCGCGCGTATCGGTGTGGAGCAGGGCGGTGAAGTGGTCAGCGGCACCGTGCGCCTGACCTGCACCGACTCGGTGTTGCAGGGCCTGTTGCTGCCGGCCCTGGCGCAGTTCATGCCGACATATCCGGGCTTGACGTTGGAGTTGAGTACGTCCAACGATTTTGCCAACCTCAGCCGCCGCGACGCAGACATTGCCCTGCGCTTGACCAAGACACCGCCCGAGCACCTTGTAGGGCGTTGCCTGGGGGCGGTGACGTATCAGGTGTGCGCCAATCCCGATTACGCGCGCCGGCATCAGGACCGGGCATTGACTGAGCTTTCCTGGATTGCGCCGGACGATTTTCTGCCTGATCACCCCACGGTGGTCTGGCGCCGCGAACACTTGCCCGGTGTGCGTCCTGCTTATCGCTGCAACAGCATGCTCGCGGTGGCCGAACTGGTGCGGGCAGGGTTGGGGGTCGCAGCATTGCCGGCGTTCATGCTGGCGCCGGACCTGCAACCCATCGGTCCCGCACTGGCAGGGCGTGACACAGCACTGTGGTTGCTGACGCGTCCCGATTGCCGGGCATTACGCTCGGTGGTGACGCTGTTCGACGAGCTGGGACGGCATGTGCGCTGGCCGTCACGCGATGCCTAGGCCGAGTGGGCGATCGGCTCGTCGCTGACATTGACTCGGTTGCGCCCGGTGTCCTTGGCGGCATACAGGGCACGGTCCGCGGCATTGAGCCACATGGCGGCGTCGGTGAACCAGGGTTGGAAGTCTGCCAGGCCGATGCTCAGGCTCACCCGCAGTTCGGGGATCTGCGGGTTACGGTAGTTGCTGAAGGTTTCGCGCATGTGTTCCATCACGCGTGCCGCTTCTTCCGAGGGCATGAGTGGAAGAATCACACAGAATTCATCGCCCCCGTAACGTCCTGCCAGGTCGTTTTCCCGCAAGTGCTTGCGCAGTTCCACGCTGAGTTGTCGCAGCACCGCATCACCGACGATATGCCCGTGGCTGTCGTTGATCTGCTTGAAGTGATCGATGTCGATCAAGGCGATGGTGGCGTGGCTTTGCTGCTGCTGGCATTTGTGGAACTTGAGTTGCAGCAGGTCTTTCCACGAGCCGTGGTTGAGCAGGCCAGTAAGGCTGTCAGTACGGCTCAACGCACTGAGGGCGCGTTTGTGTTCCGAGAGTTTGATTGCCAGTTGATAGCAGACCATGCCGATGGCCATCGGGTAGAGGGTGAGCATCGGCAGGCAGGCATAGACCTGGGTCAGGCTCACATTGGGGTTGAACTTCATGCCGAACAGCAGCCAGGCCACCGCAACGCCGGCTGCTTGCGCGAGCACGCCACGCAGGAAAAGGCGCTTGCCGCCGGCGGCGACGTTGTTCATGGTCATCATCGACAGAATGGTCACCGCCGTCAGCGGGGTGAACTGCGTGGCGGCGGCCCAGAACCCGCCGAACAGCGAGTCGTAGATCAGGTTGCGTTGTTCGGCCTGGTAGGGGAATTGCGAACGGCTTGAAAGCTGATAGGCCACGTGGGCCCACCCAAATCCGTTGAATAACAGGAATACCCAGACCCAGTCGGGCATCGGCAGGGGGGAGAGGGCCGCAGCAACACTGATGCTGCCGATACCCAGGCCAATGATCCTTGGCTTGTAGATACGCCTGGCAAATGAAAGCCCTTTGCCTCGTCTGTTTTCCATAGCTTTCCGGGTCAACTCTTTTTTGCAGGTACGGCAACGTGCATTCGCGGGATTAACCGTTGATCGGATAATACCGGTGAATATTGTCAGTTATTCGCGCGGGAATAATCAGTGTCCTTCCGGGCCATTTGCGTGAAACAGAGGGCGGATGCGTCAAAAGCGACGTGCAATGTCGCTCATGCAACCGTTTATCGAGGGGCTGGCGGGTGAACTTCGTACCCGGCGAGGAATAGATCGATGGCCGACTCGATCACATTGGCCTGGTCAGCCACTTCGAGGGTGGGTTGGCCCAGCGTGATCTGTGGCCAGAAGGCGAAGGCTTTGAGCAGGCTTTGTATCTGGTGCGCGGCGAAGGCCGGATCGGGACAGTCAAGGCGGCCGTCTTCCTGGGCGGCGCGTACCCATTGGGTAAAGCCTTCCTCGCGTTTGCTCAGGCGGTTGACCATGTCTTGCGCACGCTCCGGGGAATGGATGGTGGCGGCAATGGCGACCCGGGCCAGGTCGAGAAAGTTGGCGTCCGACATCATCTTCATCTTCGCCTCCAGCAAACCCCGCAATTGTTCGCGCAGCGGACGCTCGCTGGTGTAGTTCACGTCCAGTTGCGCCGCGCTGCTGGCCCAGAGCTGGTGGAGAATCTCTGCGAACAACTCTTCTTTGCTGGGGAAGTGGTTATACACCGTGCGCTTGGAAACGCCGGCGGTGGCGGCGATTTTGTCCATGCTGGTGACCTCGAAGCCGTTGTCGCGAAACTCGGCAATGGCCGCTGCCACGATGGCTTCGCGCTTGCGGTCGGTGAGGCGTTGAGGGGCAGTCATGGGCGGCGCTCGGCTCTTCAGAGAAAATTACACTCGGTAGTTTACTTGCTCCGCATTTTGTTGCAATCTTGAAACTACACTGTGCAGTGTAATTTTTTGAGCGGTCCCTCGGAGTAACCTTGTAATGGCCACGATCTCATCCCGTCTCGATCCATCGCCTGCGACACACAAGCCTGCCGAGCAGGACCAGGGCCACTTCAGTAATGGCACCCCCGTGCAGCACGGCGGCTTTGGCAAGACCCTGCGTATTTTCTGGAACATGCTGTTTCACAAGCCGCGTACCACGCGACCGACAGGCCAGATTCCGGTGCAACCGCTGACCCGTGAACAATTGCTGGCCGCGCCGGATCACAGCGTATTCCGCCTGGGACATTCCACCGTGCTGTTGAAAATGCGCGGCAAGTTCTGGCTGACCGACCCGGTGTTTGCCGAGCGCGCGTCGCCCTTCAGCTGGGCCGGCCCCAAGCGGTTCCATCAGCCACCCATCAGCCTGCAGGAGTTGCCTGCGCTGGAAGCGGTGATTCTTTCCCACAACCATTACGATCATCTTGATCACAAGGCTGTCATCCAACTGGCCGACAAGACCCGCTATTTCCTGGCGCCATTGGGCGTGGGCGACACGTTGGTCAAGTGGGGGATCGATGCGAGCAAAGTTCGCCAACTGGATTGGTGGCAGGGTACCGAGGTAGAGGGCATTCGTTTCGTCGCCACGCCCGCACAGCATTTTTCCGGTCGCGGGCTGTTTGATGGCAACCAGACCTTGTGGTGTTCCTGGGTGATGATCGACGGTACGCGGCGGATCTTTTTCAGTGGCGATACCGGTTACTTCGACGGTTTCAAGCGCATTGGCGAGCAGTACGGTCCGTTTGACCTGACGCTGATGGAAACCGGTGCTTACAACGTCGACTGGCCTCATGTGCATATGCAGCCGGAGCAAACCTTGCAAGCGCACATTGATCTGAAGGGGCGCTGGCTGCTGCCCATTCACAACGGCACCTTCGACCTGGCCTTCCACGCCTGGCATGAACCGTTCGATCGCATCATGGCCTTGGCCTGGGAGCGCAATGTGTCGATCACTACGCCGGCAATGGGGCAGGCATTCAGCCTGAACCAGCCTGAGCGTGGCCATGCGTGGTGGCTGGAGGTGGAAAACCAGGGCGCGGAGGAGCGTCTTGTAAGCTGATCGCGGAGCGTTCGGAAAAAAGGAAATTTCAAGGTGTTTCAGGCCTGCGACAAGTGCCGGAATAGGGTGCGATGATCCCCGGAAATTCATTTTCCGGGGGCAGGTTCTGATGGATGAAGAATGTAAGAAATATTGGCGAGTGGGTATGGCCTGTCGGCTGGGCCAGCCCTTGTCGTCGCTGTTGGAGCCTTCGGGAAAGGCCTTTGAATCGCCCGGTTCAACGGGTGAAAGCGCCAGCCCACGCGGCATCGCGTTCGGCGTTCAGTCGAAGGGCGGCGTGCCTATTCCCGGGTATGACGCTCCCACGCTGGCACTCAAGCCTTCCCGTGACCCTTCGTTATCACTGATCGCCTTGAGCGGTGTCGATCCTTCCGGACCGGTGATGGTTGAAGTTCCCCTCGTGCAGAACAACACCACCTTTACTGCCTCCCAGCCCCTGACAGGCCGACGCCTGGGGTTCGCCAACCGGTGGGTGCGTGGCCATGAACGTGAGCCGATCGAACACAGCGCTGCTTTCCTGAAAGCGCTGGACGTTCTGCGCCGCGCCGGGGCGCAGTTGGTGGCGGTGCCGGCCCAGCGGCCTGACGAAACCCTGCGTTTCAGCCTGCAGACGCACAACGAAATCGATGCCCATGTGAGCGAGCATCGTTTGGATGCTCTGGTGTCTGACAGCCACACCGCTGCGTTTCGTACGGCCTGCTGGAATGGGTATCCACATGTCGGTGAGCCGCTTGGGAACGGTGCGACGCTGTGGTTCTACGGCACGCGTTGGTCCGGGGACTCGCTGGCGTCGATGATGCAGGCGTATCGCAGGGTGTGTTGTCTGTCAGATGTTTAGGGAGCACACACAACATGCAGTGAGCAATCACGCAAACTGAACGACCTGCGTCTTGCAGCCTGGAAGGATCAGGGTTTTTAGACTGGCGCCCGCCCCCACAGGGGGGCTTCGTCATTTCTTACCCCTCTTAAAAGGTGCTTTATGTTTGGAATCGGTCACGGTGTACACGCGTTTATTCATCTTGCCTCGCATTTTTTGGGGGCATCGTCCCTGACCGGCTCGTTGAGGCCGATGCCGACCGGCTTGGAGTACGCCAGCGTCAGTGAGTTGGGCAGGCAAATGAGCAAGCCGGGCGGTCTGACCTCAGTCGATCTGGTCAAGTACTTTCAGGACCGTATCAACAGGCAGAACCCTAACTTGAATGCGGTCATCGAGCTCAATCCCCAGGCGGTGGAAGATGCGCGCAAGCTGGACCAGGAACGTGCCGAAGGCAAAGTTCGAGGCCCGCTGCATGGGATCCCCATCCTGATCAAAGACACTATCGAGACCGAAGGCATGCAAACCAGCGCAGGGGCTTTTGGTCTTGTCGGTGATCCAGCTGGCAAGAATGCGCCGCTGGTCCAGCGTTTGATTGAACAAGGGGCTGTCATTATTGGTAAAACCAACCTGACCGAACTCGGTGGTTTTCGCGGCGGCCCTGATGGCTGGAGCAGTCGGGGCGGGCAAACCCGTAATCCGCTCAACCCGAGTTGGGACGTAGGTGGATCCAGCTCCGGATCAGCCTCCGCGGTAGCCGCAGGACTGGCCCCTTTGGCAGTCGGCGCCGAGACCAGTGGCTCAATCGTCGTACCGGCAGCATTCAATGGTGTGGTAGGGCTCAAGCCCAGTGTCGGCTTGCTGGACCGCAACGGCATTATTCCCGCGAGCCATCATCAGGACACGCCGGGGCCGATGGCACGTTCGGTGTTTGATGTGGCGTTGATGCTCAACGCCATGTCGGGTCGCGACCCGAAGGATCCGGCCAGCGTGGGCGCACCTGAAGGCATCGATTACACCAAGGCCCTCGTTCCCGGAGCGCTGATGGGCAAGCGTATCGGCTATCCCGCCAACTTCATCGTAGAAGGTCTACTGGGATCGGTGGTTAACAGTGAGCAGTTCACCAAGACCCTGGAGGTACTTCGGGAGCAAGGTGCGATTCTGGTGCCGGTGAGCATGCGGCTGGGAGACGCCTCTCGCTACGAGGAACTGGTGCTCTCGGATGTGAAACAGGAACTGAATACTTACCTGAGCCAGCGTAACGGATTACCGGTCAAGTCACTGACGGAACTGATCAAATTCAACGACGAACGCGACGGGACAGAGACTGATCATCAGCCGACACTCCACGAGGTGAGTGGCTCGACCCTTACGCCTGAAGAACGCGAGGAGGCCTGGACCACCTTGGTCACGGACTTTCGTGCAACGGTGGATAAGCCGATCAACGAGGAAAACCTGGACGCCATGGTGGCGGATTTCGAAACCAATAGTTATTTCGGCGTAGCCGCCGCAGGCTACCCGGGCATCACCGTACCTTCCGGTACCGATGAGGAGGGCAAGCCCACCAGCGCGTACTTCTTCGGTACGCGCTGGTCTGAAGAAAAACTGCTGGCCGTGGCCTATGGCTATGAGCAGGCAGCGGCCCAGGCCGGGTCGAAGCCTGGGCGCTGAAAAGGTCAGGCGCTTTCCAGGCTATAACGTGCGGCTGGCTTTTGGTGGGAAAGGTTCGGCCCCAACGCCAGGCGCGCGCTTTCATAGGCGTTCCAGTCCACGAGATCCGGCAGGGAGGGTATCGTCACTTTTTCGCCCAGGGCAAGTCCGGCGAGGGCCGCATCCACCAGGTTTTCGGCGCTCATGATCAGGGCTTCCGGCAGGTTGTTCACGGGCAATCCTGCCACGTCCCAGAACTCGGTGGCGGTCACGCCGGGCAACACCACTTGTACGGTCACCCCCTTGTCGCTCAACTCATGGTCCAGGGATTCGCTGAACGCCTGCACGAAAGCCTTGGAACCGCTGTACACACCGTTCAACAGCTTGGGTGCAACCGCGACGATGGAGCCGATATTGATCAACGTACCGCGCCCCTGAGCAACAAAATTGGCGGCTGCCGCTTTGGCCAGACGCGTGAGGGCGAGGACGTTGAGCAGGATCATGGCGTCCATCCTGTCGGCTTCCGAGGCCAGCACCGAGGCGGTGGCACCCACCCCGGCGTTGTTCACCAGCAGGCTGATGCGGCTGTCGTCGTGCAGGATCTGTTCAATGCGCGCCAGGTCGGCCGGCAGGTTGAGGTCGGCAACCACCACCTGGATTTCTCGTTGGGTATCGGCCGTCAAGCGTGTCGCCAACCGCTCCAGGCGCTGTTGGTTGCGTGCGACCAGAATCAGGTCATAGCCCTGGCGGGCCAGACGGTCAGCGTAGATGGCGCCGATACCGGATGACGCGCCGGTGATCAGGGCAAAACCTTTGGATTGACTCATTGCAGCAGCTCCAGAATGGCCGGGGGAGGGCGGCCTTGTTGGATCCAGATTATGAGCGTAATGTGTTGGCGGCAATGTCGTATATCCCTCTTTTTGAGACATGGGGTTTGACCATGGTGTCCATCGGTATCTTGTTGTTTCCCGGGTTTCAGATGCTCAGCCTGAGCACCAGCACCGTGTTCGAATTTGCCAACCTGGAAAGGGAGCAACCGTTCTATCGGGTGGACCTGGTGTCGGAGCAGGGCGGGCCGATCAACAGTTCCATGGGGTTTGCCATCGACAGCGTGCCCTTTGGCCGCCGTCACTACGACACCCTGATGGTGGTGGGGGACAACGAAGTACTTAAGGCTACGCCCGGCATGCTGACCTATTTGCAGGAAGGCATGCAGACGTCTCGCCGCGTGACGTCCACCTGCACGGGCGCGTTTCATCTGGCTGCCGCCGGATTGCTGGAGGGGCGCAAAGCCACCACCCACTGGTATCACGCCCGCGAATTCCGCCAGGCCTACCCCAATGTAAAGTTGGAAGAAGACCGGATCTTCACCGTCGACGGCCCACTCTGGACCTCGGCCGGCATGACCGCCTGCATCGACTTGGCCCTGGCACTGGTCGAGCATGACCTTGGCGTGGAAATCGCTCGTGAAGTGGCACGCAAACTGGTGGTCTATCATCGCCGCGCGGGGGGCCAGTCGCAGTTTTCCGCCCTGCTGGAAATCGACCCAAAATCTGACCGCATACAAACCGCCTTGGCCTATGCCCGCCGGCATCTGCAAGACGAATTGTCGGTAGAGCGCCTGGCCGAGGTTGCCCATTTGAGCCCGCGTCAGTTCAGCCGTTTGTTTCGCACCGAAACTGGCCAATCACCGGCGAAGGCCGTCGAACGGTTGCGTATCGAGGCGGCGCGTTTGTTGCTCGAGTCCGGTGACCATTCCATCGACATCATCGCCCGTGAAACCGGCTTTGGTGACCCCGAACGCATGCGCCGCGCCTTCCTGCGTGCCTTTGGCCAACCGCCGCAAATGATGCGTCGCGCGCTGCAATTGCAGGCCTGACGTCGCTGCGGTGATTCGGTTGGATGCTAGGCGCCATTCGGCTGAGGGTTTGACGACTCCAGGGATACGCCTGTGGAGCCCATCAATCGCGAGATAAGGCCGGGCGTGACGGGGTCGGTTGGTGTCGTTTCAAACCGGCGGGCACTCATTCCCCATCCCGGAGCAAAGCCCGGAAAAAACACCAGCCCTTCGGCTTCCAGCCGAAATGCCAGATTCAAACGGGTTTTATCGTCCACATCGCCCAGGTTCTCGAACCGTTGCACCGCCTCCACCGTCACCTCGGCTTGGCGGGCCAGCTCTTCGCGGCTCCAGCCCAGCATTGCACGGGCCTGGGCACTGTGTTTGGCGGTGAATTGATGCAGGACGATCTGCTGTTCTACGAAAGAGCTCATTGCCAGAGAGGACATGGGGTTTCTCCAGGATTTGACGGTGAGGGCAGACTATACTGTGTTTTTATACAGTTGTTCTGACCGCTCATCACCTGGCTGTTTCAGCAGCCCTTATTCCACCCCTGGCGCCTCGCGGATGATCAAGTGGTCCAGGTTCTCGATATTCGCACTGAACACCCCGAAGGTCTGCTCGGGGTTCTTCTTGCTCGGCACCTGTTTCAGCTCCGGCGTCACACCGTAGAAGAAGCAATACAACACTCGCTCACTGTCCACCGCGGCCTTGATCTGCTCCAGGAACGCATTGCGCTTGCGGTAGTTTTCGATGAGCTTTTTGCTCAAGTAAACGTTGACCGAATACGGCTTCTTGTCGAGCCACACCTTCTTTTCGAAGTCGATGCGAAAGCTGCTGGTGTAGTCCTTGATCGCCTTGACCTTGCCCCAGTAGATCAGCCCCTTGTTGTCTTGCAGGTACTCGATTTTCTTGAAGAACGTCCAGTAGGTCGCGGTGTGCTCGCCGATCTTCAGCGGCATGCGCTTGAGCTTGTCCTTGTCATCGATGTTGGACACGTAACACTCCACCGGATGGGCAAATACGCTGGTCTTGTCCGGGGTGCTGTCACCGATGCTGTGGGAGCTGCTGGCGTGGAGTGAAGGTGCCTTCGCTGGTTCTTGTGGGAGGCTTCCCTCGACTCCGGCCGGAAGAGTCTTACGTTCATACTGGCGCCGCGTCAGTACCCATTCCGATGGGAAATTATCCTCGCGCTCGTCGTCACTTTCGCCGGTCGCGTTCTTGTGAGTGCTGGCATAGCGGCAGCCTTCGATATGCCGGGTGGTGGTCTTGTTCTTGAAGTGGGGAGTACGCAGGTAATTGACGTTCTTGGCGTTGAAGGTGCTCAAGACGTTGTCCGTATCGAACGCTGCGCGGCAGTCGTCGTTGGGGCAGAGAAAGCGATCCTTGTCGGAGTCGAAATCGCTGGTTTCGTCGAAATTCAGGTCTCGAACGTCATAGATCGACAGCTTGTCGTCGAGACTCAGGCTGTAGGCCGTGTCGAATTTCATGGGGCTCGGGTCCGTGAGAAGTTTCGCTATTAATAGCGGGATCCGGCTTAAATATCAGCAAGAACGTGCAACCCGCCTGCCACTCAAGAAACACAGTGTGCCGCCCACTGCCGTCAAACCGGCCAGCGCGTAAAACATTGTGGTGGGAGGTGAGTTGATCAGCAGATAGCCGCAGATCACCGGGCTCAATGCGCCGCCAAAGGCCGCCAGGTTCTGTGCGCCGTAGTAACTGCCGCGCAGCGACTCGGGGGCGAGGGTGTCGATAAACAGGAACTCGGAAGGGAAGATGATCATCTCGCCCAAGGTAAATACGAACATCGCGACGCACCAGGACAGCAGGCTGTCGGCCTGGCTGAAACCGATCAGGCCAGCGATGAACAATGCCGTGCCGAGCAGGATCCAATAGCGCAATTGTTCACGCTTGAGGAAGCGGCCAATCTGGTATTGCAGCAGCATGACCGTGATGGCGTTGCACGCGAGCACGGCGGACAGAATTTTCAGCGCATCATCCGGGTTGTGAATCACCAACAGAAATTGCGACAGGTACAGGGTGTAGCGGCCATGCACGATGGTGCTCAACAGGCTGCCGCCGGTGAACAACACCAGGCTTTTGTCGTTGCGCAGGGTTTTGAGGGTGGTGAGAAAACTCAAGGGTTTGCTGCTTTCGTCGCGCTGGGTGGGCGGAATGCCAATCATCAGAAACACGCTGATAAACGCAATGGCGCTGGACAGCATGAACGGCAACAGCGGCATCTGCCCGGCAATCACCACACCCACCATGGGGCCCGTGGCGTAGCCGATATTCGTGAGGGTGTAGCGCAGGGAAAACACCTTGGCGCGTTGGTCCACCGGCAGGTTCTCGCTGATGATCGCTTTGGAACCGATCAGGAACAGCGCCGACGCCGACTCGGTAATCACCAGGGTCAAGGTGGTGAGGTAAAGGTTGGTGGCAAAGGTCAGTAACAGAAAACCGATGGAGCTGGAGAGCATCGCCAGGATCAGCAGCTTGCGCTTTTCCATGCGGTCGATGACGTAGCCGCCATACAGGCCCATCAGTGTGGCGGTGAACACCGCGATGCCCATCAGCAAACCGATGTCCTGCTGATTGAGGCCCAGGCGACGGCTGAGCAACAAGGTCATCAAGGGGCTGGTCATCGCCCGACTGATCACGATGGTCAGCGAGCAGATCATCAAGCGGCGGATTACCAGGGAGTAGGTGGCCACGGTGGAGGCGAGCGTCCTTGTTATTTCTCAATACAACACAAATCAGGAGTGAACACAGATCAACTGTGGGAGCTGGCTTGTCGAGTCGTCGCACCGCTGCGATAGCGGTGGGTCAGGCCATGAATATGCAAGCTGACCTGCCGCCATCGCGGGCAAGCCCGCTCCCACAATCAGAGTGAGTTACTGGCCGGAATTGATGGTGATTTTTTCTACAGCACCTTGCTCCAGATCCCACTTCTTCAGGATCTTGCCGTAGGTGCCGTCATCGATCATGCCCTGCAACGCCTCACTGATCGCCGTGACCAGCTCGGTGTTGCTCTTCTCGATCCCAAGCCCTGTGAACTGCTTGGAAATCGCCAGGCCCACTGGCTTGTACTTACCTTTGTCCAGCGACATCAGATAAGGAATGGTCTCACTACCCTGCATCGCCGCATCCAGACGATTCTGCTGCAACTGCGCCCGCGCGTCCGCGGAGCCTTCGGTGCCGATCACCACAATCGCTGGCTTACCGGCGGCTTCGCAGTTTTCCTTGCTCCATGCGGTAATTTCCGACGGCCAGGTAGTACGGCGGCTGGTGCCGACTTTTTTACCGCACAGGTCAGTCAATTCTTTGAGGTCTTCACGCTTGGCCATCGTGTACAGCTGCGGGCCGCTGGTGAAGTAGTCGATGAAGGTCACCGCCTTCTGACGCTCGGCGGTGTCGGTCATGCCCGACAGCACGATGTCCACGCGTTTGGTGGTCAGGCCGCTGAGCATCTGCTCGAAGCCGGTTTCCTGCCACTTGATCTTCACACCCAGGCGCTCGGCCAGGGCGTTGCCCAGGTCGAAGTCCAGGCCGGTGATCTGGTTGGTGGCCGGATCCTTGAAATCCATCGGTGGGTAGTTCGGCACGATGGCTGCGCTGATCTCGCCCTTGTCCTTGATGGCCGCCGGCAAGGCCGCGAACACACCGGTGGAGGCCATCAGGCCTGCGAGCAACGTTGGGATAAACAATTTTTTCATGGGGGCGTTCTCGTTTGTTTTTTAGTTAAGTGCGAACGGCAGAAATAAAGCTTTGGGTACGCGGGTTTTGTGGGCTTATTAGAATTTCTTCGGGGCTGCCGGCTTCCACAATCTGGCCTGCATCCATGAACACCATGCGGTTGGAGACTTCACGGGCAAAGCCCAATTCATGGGTGACCACGATCATGGTCATGCCCGTGGTTGCCAAGTCACGCATCACCGACAGCACTTCGCCTACAAGCTCCGGGTCGAGGGCTGACGTGGGTTCGTCAAACAGCATCAACTTGGGGCGCATTGCCAATGCACGGGCAATCGCCACACGCTGTTGCTGCCCTCCGGACAACTCCACCGGGTAGGCATTGCGTTTGTCGGCCAGGCCGACGCGGGCCAGCAGTTCCAGCGCGTCTTCGATGGCTTCCTTGGGCGAGCGCTTGAGTACCTGGCACGGGCCTTCGATGATGTTCTGCAACACGGTCATGTGCGGGAACAGATTGAAGCGCTGAAACACCATGCCGGTGGCCAGGCGCTGGCGAGCGATCTGGGATTCATTCATCTCATGCAGCTTGTTGCCGACGACGCGGTAACCCACCAGTTCGCCGTCGACCCACAGGCCACCCTTGTCGATCTTTTCCAGCTGATTGACGCAGCGCAGCAGGGTACTTTTACCCGAGCCCGACGGGCCGATGATGCACATCACTTCGCCTTGCTCGACCTCGATATTGACGTCGCGCAGCGCGTGATACTGGTCGTAATACTTGTTCAGGTTGACGGCCTTGACGATGCTTCTCATGGGGCAATTCTCCTCAACCCAGACTTACGAACGCTTGCCGGCGCCGCGGGCAAAACGACGCTCGAGGCGGCTTTGACCAAATGAAAGAACAGTCACCACCGCCAGGTACCAGATGCCGGCCACGATCAACAGCTCCATCACCCGTGCGTTGGCGTAGTAGATGTTTTGCGCGTTGTGCAGCAGCTCCGAGTACTGGATGACGCTGGCCAGACTGGTCATTTTCACCATGCTGATGAACTCGTTGCCTACGGGCGGAATGATCACGCGCATCGCCTGCGGCAGAATCACCCTACGCAGCGCTTGCAGGCTCGGCATGCCGATGGACTTGGCGGCTTCGTACTGGCCGGTGTCCACGGAGAGCAGACCGGCACGCACCACCTCGGCGGTGTAGGCGCCCTGATTGATACTCAGGCCGAGCAGGGCGGCCACGAACGGCGTCATCAGGTCGACGGTGTCGATGCTGAACAGGCCGGGGATCGCGATCACCGGGAAGATCAGCGCCAGGTTGAACCACAGCAGTAGTTGCAGAATCAGCGGCGTGCCGCGAAACAGCCACGTATAAGTAATGGCCACGTAGCGCAGGATCGGGTTGGCCGACATGCGCATGATCGCCGTGATAACCCCGATCACCACGCCCAGCGCCATGGCCAGGATCGACATGACGATGGTATTCACCAGGCCCCAAAGGATGGCCTCAGACGTGAGGAACTGACCGATGTAGGACCATTCGATCTGGCCATTGGCGAATGCGCGCAACAGCGCGGCCAACACGATCACGATCAGCGTGGCGAAAAACATCCGCCCGTAATAGCGACGCGGCACGTGCTCGTACTGCGTGATATCGAACTGGTTCTCGGACAACTTGCGCTCGGCTTCCAAGCGCTCTGCCGGGGTTTGGTTCATGGTGATTCTCCAAAAAAGCGATTACCGCTGTACTCGGTGCAACTGTTGAAACCCGATCCAGTGTGGGAGCTGGCCAGCCTGCGAAAGCGCCCGACCAGACACCTCATCACCTACAGGCTTAAATGCGAAATCCCTGATAACTCTCTGTCCATTTCTGCTGTTCGGCCAACGCCACTTTCAACCGCTCAATTTGCTCCCTGACCCGCTCCGGCGCCGTCCCACCCCATCCACTGCGCGCCGCAATCGCCGCTTCCAGGGTCAGGCAGTCGCGCACCTCAGGCGTCAGCCGTGCATCCACCTCCGCCAACATTGCTGGCGAGGCTTCCCACAATTCGATCTCATGCTTCTCACAGGCCTGCACCAAAGCGCCCGTAATCTCATGGGCCTCTTTGAACGGCACACCCCGGGTCGCCAACCAGTCCGCCACCTCGGTCGCCAGGGTAAAGCCCATCGGCGCCTGGCGCCGCAGCTCTTCCACTTGCACCTTCATGGTCGCAACCATCCCGGCCATTGCCGGAAGTACCAGCAACAGGGTGTCCACACTGTCCAGCACGCTGTGCTTGTCTTCACTCAAATCACGGTTGTAGGAGAGTGGCAACGACTTGAGCGTCGACATCAACCCGGTCAGGTTGCCAATCAACCGCCCAGCCTTGCCCCGCGCCAATTCGGCAATGTCCGGGTTCTTCTTCTGCGGCATGATCGAGCTGCCGGTGGCGTAGGCATCGTCCAGCACTACCCAGCGAAATTGCCGCGAAGACCACAGGCAAAACTCTTCGGACAGGCGCGAAATATTCACCCCGAGCATGCCTGCCACAAACAGAAATTCCGCCACATGGTCACGGCTGGCGACGGCATCGATGGAGTTTTCGCACGGCCCGGTATAGCCCATTTCCTGGGCCGAATGCTCAGGCTGGCGGGCAATCGCGGAGCCGGCCATGGCGGCAGCACCCAACGGCGACAACGCCGTGCGCGTATCCCAATCCACCAAACGCTGCACATCGCGCAACATCGACTGAGCATGGGCGAGCAAGTGGTGGGCGAACACAATGGGTTGCGCCTGCTGCAAGTGGGTAAAACCTGGGCAGATGCTTTCCACATGCTGCTCGGCTTGCTCCACCAGCGCCTGCTGCAAACCCAACACCTCGGTGGTGATGGTACGCGAATGGTCACGCAGGAACAGGCGCAGGTCATTGGCAGTCTGGTCGTTGCGCGAACGCCCGGCACGCAGCTTGCCGCCCAGGGCGCCGAGGCGTTCGGTGAGTACACGTTCGATGAAGGTGTGCACATCCTCGTCATCCAGCGTGGGATGCAGGTTGCCGGCGGTGAAATCCGCGCCGATACCGTCCAGGGCGGCGAGGGTGCGGGCGGTTTCCGACTCGTCCAGCAGACCGGCGCGCTGCAACTCACGGGCATGGGCGCGGGAGCCGGCCAGGTCGTAGGGCGTCAGGCGGAAATAGCGCTCAGGGCAACGGGACAACGCGGCCAAGGCAACCGAGGGACCGGTCTTGAAACGAGCGCCCCAAAGGCGGTCGGTGGGCTGGGACATGGGTGTTCCTCACGCTTGTTTTTAGAAGAGTCGGAGGCAGTAAAAATAAGTTTTCAACTAGACTGAACCAGCGTCTGACGCGCCGTATTCAAGGTTGCCAAGGGCGGATGTTTATGTTCATTATCGCCGCCTGGCTATGTTCAAGGATTGGGTTGAAGCCTGTTGAATATGGCACTTGAGGTCAACGCGTATTATGGAAACCCCACTTTCCACTTCTGGAAACCTACCGCCCAAACCCGGCACAAGACCGCCCCTGCAACTGAGCGGGCTGGACTTCAAATTGCTGCGTGTGTTCATGGCCGTGGTCGAGGCCGGCGGCTTCAGCGCCGCGCAAAACGAGCTGAACGTGGGCCTGGCGGCCATCAGCAAACAGATCTCCGACCTGGAAATCCGTATCGGCATGCGCCTGTGCACACGGGGCAGGGAAGGCTTCGGGCTGACCGAAGAAGGCAAGCTGGTGTATCAGGCGTCCATCGAGTTATTTACCTCGGTGGACAGTTTTCGCGACAAGCTTAGTTCGGCGCAAAACGAGCTTATTGGCGACCTTAGTGTGGGCGTTATTGATAACACCGTGTCCGATGTTAATTCCCCGCTCATTGCCGCGTTGGGAAAATTACATAGCGAGTCGCCGAAAATCAGGCTGCGCTTACATGCCTCGCAATTGGACGAAGTTGAGCGCGGTGTGGTGGAAGGGCGCTTGATCGTCGGCATTGTGCCGGTGTACCAGCGTCGTGAAGAATTTGACTACTTCCCGCTGTACGAGGAAAAGGCCCACGCCTACTGCGCCGTAGGCCATCCGCTGTTCAATGCGAGTGAAATTACACCGGAAGTGCTGCGCCAGTACGAAGTGGTGAACCATCGCTACGCGATTCACCGCGACAAGAGCCAGTTCGTCAACTACGACAGTCAGTCTGCGTCGGCTTCACAAGTGGAAGCTGTCGCCATTCTGATCCTCACCGGCCGCTTCCTCGGGTTCCTGCCGGAACACTATGCAACATCCTTGGTGAGGGAAGGACGCCTGCGCGCACTGTGCCCGGAGCAAGTGCACTTGAGCACAGTCTTCAACCTGATCCTGCGCCACAACGCGCCGAGAAGCCCGATGGTAAAAGCCTTCGCCACAGCGTTGGGCGTGGACCTCAAGGCCGCCACATAACGCTCAGCGCCTGCGCAGATCAAATGTGGGAGTTGTCGAGCCCCAGCGAGGCTACGAAGGGATCGCCTCGGTCCACCCGCCGAACTCGCTATTTGTATCGATACATTTTCTGCCTAGGCGGCAAGCCATCTGACTTGTATTGTCTTTAACCAACCAGGAGGAGTACGCCTATGCATCAAACAAAAATTAACTCAGGCAACCGAGAACAAACAGTCTGCATCCCAGCAGATTTGCATTTCCCGGCAGAGGTAGAAGATATAACGGTGCGCGCGATGGGCAATGAGCGAATCATTGCTCCTGCAGAAAATACCTGGGACAGCTTCTTCCTAAACCCTGAATTCGTCTCCAGCGACTTCATGCTTGAAAGGACCCAGCAGAAACACCAGGACCGAGAGTCCTTAGACGACTAGGCCTCTAGCACCGATCAAATGTGGGAGCTCTCGAGCCCCAGCGAGGCAGCGATGGGGTCGCCTCGGTCTACCTGCCAACCCCACCCACCCGCATCACCGCTGCAACCGAGCCCGCTTCTTCTTCGCATGAAAATGCCGAAAATGCGCATCCTGCGCCGCCGCCAACAGCTCCCGATCCCCACGCGTATCGCCCCAGGCCCTGAGCCGATACTCGCCCAAATCCCCATACACTGCTTCAAGCCGCAGCACCTTGTTCTCACACCGGCAGTTGTTCCCGGTGAGCTTGCCGGTCAACACCCCGTCCACCACTTCAAGCTCAGTGCCAATCAGCTTGATCCCCAACCGATCGGCAAACGGCTGCAACACCAACGCCGGCGACGCCGAACACAGCGTCACCACCGCCCCGGACTTCAACTCATCCGCCACCGACTGCAAGCCCGTCGGCCGCATCAACCGCGGCCACGTCTTCTGGCAATACGCCTCAGCCTTCTGCTGAACCCACGCCTTCTCCACCCCCGTCATAAAGGTGCGGATCAACTGCGCCTTCAACTCATCCCGGCTGATCTGCCGCACCAAAAAACGCAGCCCCGGCACCGCCAGCTTGACCATCCGGCCATAGAACTCACCAGGGCCAAAGGCGAATTTCAGGAAGGGCACGAAACTGTCGTGATGGGTCAGGGTGCCGTCGAAGTCAAAGACGGAGAGTACTTTGGCGTCAGTGGGGCCGGCTTCGAGCATGTCTGGGTTCACGGGTGGCCTCGGTCCTATCTAATCGGTTGGGGTACAAGGCTACAGCATCGAGGGGGCGATCCGAACCCTACTGGGCAATGTGTTTAGTAGGATCTGCTGCGAAAAATGCCTCAGCAACGTGCATAAAAAAGCCCCGAACGTGTCGGGGCTTGTCGATGTTGCGTCGCTCAGGAATCAATCCCAGCTAAGCGCACCACCGGTCTGGTACTCAATCACCCGAGTCTCAAAGAAATTCTTCTCTTTCTTCAAGTCCATGATCTCGCTCATCCACGGGAACGGGTTGGTGGTCCCTG
>NZ_JBSVWB010000036.1:0-60315 GCF_054071795.1 Pseudomonas sp. SDO5271_S396 | reverse complement strand
AGTAGGAGCGGCCATCCTTACCCATCGACCAGACGTTGCTGACCTGGTTTTCCAGTAGAGGCAGATGGGCGCATAGAGCTTCCGGCGACGCGCTGGCCAGCGCGGTGCGCTCGTGAGTTCGCCAGCGCTGATGCCAGAGTTTCTTGTCCTCGCGCTCGCTACGGCAGGTCGTGTGCCCAACGATGGGCGTTTTGCGGCGGCTGCGGCTCATGATGTGGTTGTCTCCAAGAACATTCAGGACAGGCTTTCTGGGTAGAGCGCCGTCAACCGGGACAGGGTTTCTTGCACTTGTTCCAGCGAGGTCATCAGATGATCAACCTGATCCTGAAGATCCACGGCGAGATCAAATAGCTCAGCCACTCGGCTGCGTGATCCCTCGTTGAACGCGGCCATTGCCAGTTGATGCAGCTTCAACAGGTCGGTGCGCAGTTGCGGAGGTGCGCCGTCTGCGCTGTCATTCAAATCGCCGCGCAGCACGTCCACGGCATCGACTGCACGCAGCAGTGCCGTGGTATCGAAATTCTCGGGAGTCAGTTCGTCCCATTCGTCGTCGGTGATGCGGGCTGCCATCAGGAGGGCTCCGATTAAGCGGTTGCGAGCGTTAGATGCCCGATCGGCTCGGCTGCTGGCCGTACCTTGATTTCGATGTCGTAGCCGAGGCGATTCAGACAATCCATCAGCTTGCGTTCGGATAGATTGGTGAAGTCGCCGCGCATCATGCCCGACACCTTCGGTTGCGGGATGCCCATGCGTTTGGCCGCCGCTTGTTGAGTCAGCCCAAGGGCGCGCATGGCCCTCCTGATCTCGACCACCAGGCCGGTCTTGATCTTGAGCTTTTCAGCGTCAGGCAGTCCAAGGTCGGCAAAGACGTTGCCCGAGCTGCGCTGAACCTCGACGCCTTCAATGATTCGTTTTTGCATTTCGTAGCTCCTGTGCCAATACCTCGGCCACCTTCAGCCGAGCGCGGATGATGTCCATGTCGGCCTTTGGCGTGGCGATTCCGCTCTTGCTCTTCTTCTGGAAGCAGTGCAGGACGAACACCGCTTCCGCAAACTTGACCGTGTATACCGCTCGATAGGTGCCGCCGGCATCGTCTTCGACGACCTCCAGCACGCCGGCACCACCGAACCCCTTGAGCACCTTTGCTGCGTCATCCTGATCGCCTATCTGCGCCAACGAGAGCGCGTAACCGAAACGGCGACGCACGTCGGACGGCAACGCCATCAAATCCTTGTGGCTGCTCGCGATCCATTCGAGCGGTTTTTCTTTGTTTGTCATGACGGAATTTTATACCTGTTCAGGTAATGATGTAAACGCGGCAACCTCAAGGAGGTGTCGTAAAACATTTGTTTTGCGACAGGCTGTCAGCCGCCGCTGTGCTACCTGTGCAACACCCCCTCAAAAATGTACGGAAAACTCTATCGCTATTCACTATTATGCGGAAACCTGTTTTTGATGGTTATCCGCCTATGTTGGTTGGCTACATGCGCGTGTCGTCGGACTCCGACCGCCAGAGCACGGACTTGCAGCGCGACGCGCTGCTCGCCGCCGGCGTCGATCCGCGTCACCTGTTTGAGGATCGTGCCTCTGGCGCGAAGGATGACCGTGCCGGCTTGGCGCGGGCGCTTGAGTTCGTTCGAGCCGGCGATGTGCTGGTGGTGTGGAAACTCGACCGGCTCGGTCGCTCGCTGTCGCACCTGCTCGCCATTGTGACTTCGCTCAAGGACAAGCGGGTGGCGTTCCGCTCGCTGACAGAGAACCTGGACACTACGACGCCCTCGGGCGAATTCCTGTTCCAGGTGTTCGGTGCGCTCGCGCAGTACGAGCGCGCCTTGATTCAGGAGCGCGTCGTCGCGGGCTTGGCCGCCGCACGCAAACGCGGCCGGATCGGCGGCCGGCCGCAGGCGATCACTGGTGAGAAGCTGGACGCCATCGTCGCCGCGCTCGATGGCGGCATGTCTAAGGCGGCGGTGTGCCGCAACTTCAATGTCAAGCGCACTACGTTGATCGAAACATTGACGCGAGCAGGTTGGCGTGGTGCGGGAAGGACGGTCGATGAGCAACAAGAATAAGCTACTCACCGTCTTTTCTGACGCAGAGCAGGAAGCCTTGTACGGCCTACCGGACTTCGACGATGCTCAGCGGCTGGAATACCTGGCGTTGACCGAATCTGAACTGGCGTTCGCCAGCAGCCGGCCTAGCCTGCAGGCCCAAGTCTATTGCGTCTTGCAGATCGGCTACTTCAAGGCCAAGCATGCTTTCTTCCGCTTCGATTGGCATGAGGTCGAGGACGATTGCGCCTTCGTGCTGAGTCGCTATTTCCACGGCGAAGCGTTCGAACGCAAGGCGATCACCAAGCATGAGCACTACAGCCAGAGGGGTCAGATCGCCGAACTGTTCGGCTACCGGTCGTGGGCGGCTAGCTTCCTGCCGCAACTGGCACAGCAGGCTGAACAGATCGTGCGGCGCGACGTAATGCCAGGATTCGTGGCCGCCGAACTGATCGTTTGGCTCAGCGAGCACAAAATCATCCGGCCCGGCCACACCACCTTACAAGAGCTGGTCAGTGAAGCCCTGTCCACCGAACGCAGGCGCTTGGGCGGCTTGCTGGCAGAAGTGTTGGACGAATCGGCCAAAGCTGCGCTGGGCCAGCTCCTGGTGCGTGACGACACCCTGTCTCAACTGGCAGCGCTCAAGCAGGACGCTAAAGATTTCGGCTGGCGTCAGATGGCAGGGGAGCGCGAGAAGCGCGCCACGCTGAAGTCCTTGCACGGGATCGCCAAGGCGCTGCTGCCCAAGCTCGGCATCTCGCAGCAGAACCTGCTGTACTACGCGAGCCTGGCGAACTTCTATACCGTCCATGACCTGCGCCACCTGAAGGCGGAGCAGACCCGGCTCTACCTGCTGTGCTATGCCTGGGTACGTTACCGGCAGCTCACCGACAACCTGGTCGACGCGATGGCCTTCCACATGAAAAAACTTGAGGACGAGAGCCGCACGGGTGCGAAACAGTCCTTTGTCGCCGAACAGCTGCGACGCCATCAGGAAACGCCGCAGGTTGGCCGCCTGCTGTCGCTGTACGTGGACGACAGCGTGGCCGATCCGACGCCGTTCGGCGAGGTGCGCCAACGCGCCTACAAAATCATGTCCAGGGAATTGCTGCAAAACACGGCGCAGCGCATGAGCGTCAAGCCACTGAACAAACTGGCGCTGCACTGGCAGGCGGTGGACGGCCTGGCCGAACGCATTCGACGCCATCTACGGCCGCTGTACGTCGCGCTCGACTTCGCCGGCACGGCCCCCGATAACCCATGGCTCGCGGCGCTGACTTGGGCCAAGAGCGTGTTCGCCAAGCAGCAGCGCCTATCACAACGGCCACTCGACGAATGTCCGGCGGCAACGCTGCCGAAACGCTTGCGTCCGTACCTGCTGATGTTCGATGCCGAAGGCACGCCGACAGGCCTGCATGCCGATCGTTACGAATTCTGGCTTTACCGTCAGGTCAGGAAACGCTTCCAGGCGGGCGAGCTCTACATTGACGACAGCTTGCAGCACCGGCATTTGTCCGACGAGTTGGTTTCGATGGACGAGAAAGCCGCCGTGCTCGCGCAGATGGACATCCCCTTCCTGCGGCAGCCGGTCAGTGCCCAGCTCGATGCACTGGCGGCCGAGTTGCGTGCGCAATGGGTGGCGTTCAATCGCGAGCTGAAACAGGGCAAGCTGACGCACCTGGAATACGACAAGGACACGCAGAGACTGACCTGGCGCAAGCCCAAGGGGGAGAACCAGAAGGCGCGCGAGCAAGCTCTCTACGAGCAACTGCCATACTGCGATGTCGCCGACGTGTTTCGCTTCGTCAACGGCCAGTGCCAGTTCCTGTCGGCGCTGACACCATTGCAGCCACGCTATGCGAAGAAGGTAGCCGACGCCGACAGTCTGATGGCGGTGATCATTGCCCAAGCCATGAACCACGGCAACCAGGTTATGGCACGTACCAGCGACATCCCGTACCACGTCCTGGAGAGTACCTACCAGCAGTACCTGCGCCAGGCGACGCTACATGTGGCCAACGATTGCATCAGCAACGCCATCGCCGCACTGCCGATCTTCCCGCATTACTCGTTCGACCTCGATTCGTTGTACGGTGCCGTTGATGGGCAGAAATTCGGCGTCGAGCGACCAACTGTGAAGGCGCGCTACTCGCGCAAATATTTCGGCCGCGGCAAGGGCGTCGTCGCCTACACGCTGCTGTGCAATCACGTGCCGTTGAACGGCTACCTGATAGGCGCACACGAGTACGAGGCTCACCACGTGTTCGACATCTGGTACCGCAACACGTCGGACATCGTGCCGAGCGCGATCACCGGCGACATGCACAGCATCAACAAGGCCAACTTCGCCATCCTGCACTGGTTCGGACTTCGTTTCGAGCCGCGCTTCACCGACCTCGACGACCAGTTGCAGGAGCTGTATTGCGCCGATGATCTGGCATTGTACGAGAAATGCCTGATCCGGCCGGCTGGCCAGATCGACCGGCAACTCATCGTCGGTGAGAAGGCGAACATCGACCGAATCGTCGCCACACTGGGCCTGAAGGAAATGACGCAGGGCACGCTGATCCGCAAGCTGTGCACCTATACGGCGCCGAACCCGACGCGGCGCGCAATCTTCGAGTTCGACAAGCTCATCCGCAGTATCTACACACTGCGCTACCTGCGCGACCCGCAACTGGAGCGTAATGTTCACCGCTCGCAGAACCGCATTGAGTCCTATCACCAGCTACGCTCGACCATCGCCCAAGTCGGTGGGAAGAAGGAATTGACCGGCCGCACCGACATCGAAATCGAGATCAGCAACCAGTGCGCCAGGCTGATCGGCAACGCGATCATCTTCTACAACTCGGCGATCCTGTCCCTGCTGCTGACGAAGTACGAGGCAGCTGGCAATGCCAAGGCGCTGGCGTTGATCACGCAGATGTCGCCAGCGGCCTGGCGGCACATCCTGCTGAACGGGCATTACACCTTCCAGACTGACGGCAAGTTCATCGACCTGGATGCGCTCGTGGCGGGACTGGAGCTGGGCTGACGGAAATTTCTGGGATTCCGGCGTACAACCCCGGATAGCAGCTTTCGCTAAGAAGCGGCTAATTCACTTGAGTTAATACAGGCCTCCCAGAAAAATGAGTCGCCAAATTATCAAATGCAAGATCCAGCATTGCTTGAACGGTCGCCTCTGTATTACTTGCCATATGCGGCGTCAGCACCACATTGGGTAGTTCTCTCAGTGCCTGCGAAACCCTTGGCTCATCGCAAAACACATCGAGCCCCGCTGCGAGAATCTTGCGGTTGCGCAAGGCCTCTACAAGGGCATGTTCGTCGACGATGGAACCGCGTGCTATGTTGACCAACACACCGCAGGGGCCAAGCTCAGCGAGTACAGTTTCATTGATCATGCCGTGAGTGCAGGGACCACCGCTCGCGCACACCACTAAATAATCAACACTCGCTGCCAGTGCTTGCACATCGTTGCACCAGCGATAGGGCACATCAGCCTTTTGCGTGCGCCCCGTATACGCAATGCTCATACCGAACGCCTGGGCTCGTAATGCCACTGCTCTGCCAATACGGCCTAGACCGATGATGCCAATTCGTCCGCCGAACACTCGCGCAGTCATCGGATGACGGCCTGTTTTCCACCCACCACTGCGAACAAACCGGTCAGCGGATAGGACTTCAACAGTGCCATAGCGAAATCCGCGATATCTTCGGTGGATAGACCCGGGGTGTGGGTAACACAGACATCGTGATCGCGCGCAGCCTCAAGGTCGATGCCATCGTAGCCGACCCCCAGCACCGAGATAATTTCGAGCGCAGGCAGTCGAGCGATCTGTTCGCGCGTCACGCTCGATTCGCCGGTTGCAACGATGCCACGTACGGTTGGGGTCAGAGCGATGGCTTGTTTTTCGTCGAGTTGTGACTGCTGGTAACAATCGAAATGCTCGCGTAGACGCTCCATCAGGCTATGGGGCAATACAGAAAGCAGTAATAGAGTTGGCTTCATCGCGCGCATAGATCCAACCAGAATAAGAAGTATTAGCGGCACGGCAGTTGCCATGCCGACCTCCAAACGGTGATTAGGGCTTATTCAAGCACGGAGGGGTCGCGGCGGATTTCCTCGCGAGCCATTGCTTCCCACAAAAATGGGAACCCATTCGAATCAGTGCGCTTGCCGGTTGCGAGCACGACGTGGTCGGGCAACGGCGAGCCTCCACCGAGTGCCTCGACATGCCAGGCCAGACGGCTGCGCCACTCCAGTGTGATCGCACGCAAATGCGCCTGACGAATGCCGTTGTCCACTACCAGCACGCCGTGGTTGGCAAGTAAGGCCCATTTATTCGGGCCAAGTGCGTCCACAACGGCGCGACCCAATTCGGAGTCTTCAACCGTGCCGCGATATTCGTCATATAGCACCGGGTCGGTGTCAACCAAAGCGGATGTCTGATCGTAGATAGGCGGAATGCGTCCGGCCGCCGACCACACCGATCCCCAACGTGGATGATTGTGGATCACCACGTGCACATCATTCCGTGCGGCGTGTAGATCCATGTGCAAGTTGATGGCCGGGGTGATGTTCCATTCACCCTCAATCACCTTACCCTCATCATCGAGGCGCACGATATCCGAGGCGGTCACCTCTCCCCAGGTCAGCTCCCACGGGTTGGCCAAGTAAGTGCCGTCGTCTTGGCGAACTGTGATGTGACCGGCGATATGGTCGTTATAACCCTCGCGGAACAACACCCGGCACAGCAATGCCACGGTCTGCTCTGGTGTCAGTTCGGGCAGCAGCGCATGCCGCCCCGGCTTGGGTGTGAATCGAGCCAGCAAGTCTTGGTTCAGCTTATCTTGCAACATAGATGTTCCCCTTGAGCCACCCACACATACGGGTGATCAACCAATCAATGAATCACGCGTGGAAAGTCTCGCGAGCGAATACTGAGGCGCGCTGCATGCGACGCTGGTGAGGTTGATAATCCAATATGGCGTTGTGAAGCACGCTACGGTTATCCCAGATCACCATGTCACCGACAGTCCAGCGATGGCGGAAGCCAAAATGAACCTGTTGGCAATGGGCGTGCAAGTAGGCGAGAACCGCATCGCTTTCAGGGATAACCAGGCCGTCGATATGGGTGGTGTAAGTCGGGCTCAAATACAATGCCTTGCGACCTGAAATCGGGTGTTTAATCACCAGCGGATGCAAGTGCCGACGGTTCATGTTGATCACTTCGAGATAACGCTCGTGAGTGACGACGTTCTGGCGCAACGCTGCGGTCATCGGCCCGTTCATATCGTGCCAGGCACTCAGGCCGTCGAGATACTGTTTCATACGCTCGGACAGTGCGTCGTACGCAGTGGTCATACTGATCCAGCAGGTGTCGCCACCAATCGGCGGCAAGATTTGCGCGTGTGTCATGGTGACTATTGGCGGGCTGGGTAGAAAGCTCTCGTCGTGGTGCCACATATCGGCACGATCACCAAGTTTGGAGTCGATCACGGTGATTTGTTCAAAGCCTTCGCCCAAGTTGGGGTAAAAGGTGTGGACTTCAGGTTCACCAAAATGCTTAGCAATCGCCAGGTGTTGCTCTGGCCGCAGTTTTGGGACTTGCAGCACAAGGGCTTCATGTTTAACCAGTGCTGCTTCAAGCGCCGCCAGCGTCTCTGGCAAAAATACTGAAGCGGGATCCAGATCAAGCACTTCGGCGCCCACGCTTGGACCAAGGGGCCGGACAGTGAACGATGACGACATGGGCAATCTCCCTGTAGGGTCGGAAAATCCGATCTTATGAGCGCATCACTGCGCGTTTAGACGTTGTCTGATCGACGAAAACGATCATACTCACGTCGCCGAGGTTGAGATAATCGCATTCCAGAAGTGCCCGCTATCATTCATAACCGACTGATTTTGTTGATATAAATGCAACGTTTTAATGTGACGATAAACGCAGCACTCGGATTTCTATGAACAAGAAAGGCGACGAAATTAAGATGGGCCCAAAGTCTTCGCCGGAGCAGCTTCCCGCGTTACGCAAGCGTCCGAGTCAATCACGCTCTCGCGCACTGGTGGACGCCGTGGAGCAGGCGTGTCTGCGGATTCTGGATGAAACAGGCGAAGCATCACTGACCGTCGCCCGCATTGCGGAGCTATCTGGGGTCGCCGTCGGCTCGATCTACCAATATTTCCCCAACAAGGACGCGATTGTTGCCTTGTTGTACGAGCGTGTTCTCGACGAGGAATCTGAGGAACTACTGAGGGTGCGTGAAGGGCTGATGGGCATGCCTTTGAAATCAGCGCTGCGGGATATTCTGGCCAACATCATTCGGGTTGAAATGCGACTGTTCAAATTGAACAAGGCCTTTCACTTGCGTTACCACTCAGCCCTTCACCTAGGCATGTGGCGCGGCCCTTACCAAACGACAGGTGAATTCATCGAAGCGACCTGGTTGCCGCTTCTGCAGCTGTACGAGCATGAGATCACCACCGAGCACCCGGCCCTGGCGGCTTATTTACTCGGACAGGGGTTGCGCAGTGTGATCCGTTCGGTGATGGAAGATATTCCGACACAACTGGAATCCTCAGCATTACTCGATAGCCTGGTCGCCATGGCTATTGGTTGCTTGCGTCCGCCTCTATGACTTGACAGAGCGCTTAACGTACGAAAATTTCCGTTTTCTCTATTCGCCCCGATCTGCACCTTTTGGCCAGGTTGCTCAACGAGCATCATTGGCTTCGAGTTCACATCCGCTTTGTGCCAGGCCTCGCCTGCTTTGGCCGCATTGGTAAAGACCTCGCGGTCTTTGCCTTCTTGATTGAGCAAATAGGTGACTTGGGGGACTTCTGGTTTTGCCATGTGTAAACCCTCTCTCAGTATTTTGCCGTGAAGGCTTGACCTTGATCCCAGCGGCTTTGCCAATGGCTCAGGTAGGTTTCAGCGAGCGCCGGATCGTTCCAAACCACCAGGGCGTTTTCGCTGTTGCTCTTGGCTGCTGCTGCGGTGAAGTTGAAACTGCCGGTTTCCACCGCCATTCCATCGACAACCATGAACTTGTCGTGATGAATCGGGTAAGCCTTGACCGTACGAGTCGGGATACCCGCCTTGGCCAGAAGTGTCAGCGCATGACGCCCAGCAGTTGAGCGCTGTTCTTCGAGGTTGCTGCGGTGATCAGCGATCACCGCTACGTCAACACCGCGTTGCTTGGCGGCAACCAGCGCTCGGGTAACATCGGGACTGGTGAAGACGTACGCAGCAACACGGATAGAGCTGGTTGCCGCGTCAATGGTGCGCAGGACTAGTTTCTGTGCCGAGCCCTCGGGCGAGAAACCGACCTCGATGCGACGGCTCCCGTCACTTTCGTTGTCAGCGGCCAGGGCCAGCGTTTGCACGCTGACCCCGGCGGCCAGTGCCAACACCAATACCAATACCAACGGTTTGAATGCCTTAGAAGCCATTTTCTACAGGCCCCCAAATATCGTTGGCCTTTTTAGTCAAGCCTTCATCGTCCTTGCAGGACTCAACAGCCCGCCCCCGTGCGTCTTTCGTGCGCGAAGGGCTGAAATGGCCATTCCTGTAGCGCTTGATGCTGAAATATTTCTGGATGTACTTGTCGCAGTCACCATCGCGGGTCATACCCAGCAGGCAGAGCACAGCACCGCAAGCGTCGGGGTTACTGTCCTGGCCATAGGGCGGTTGGACCGGTTCATCAGCAGCGGCTGTGCCTGACAGCAATAACGCTCCCAGCAAAAGAGCGGATAGAAGTTTTTGCATAAATCCCCCTTTTCTCGCGTGCGAGAAATTCAATTGATGATCTGTACGAAAGATGGCTCGGCTTGCGTTTGCCCTTGGGCGGATGCAGGCGCGGCGGCTGGTTTGGGATCAGCGAAGCGTTTGAACTGTTCAACCGGCGCGGCGGCGCCAGTGTCCAACGCAACTTGAATCCTTGGCTGTTCAGGGGCTTTTTGGTCAGGGCTCGCCGGTTGGGCGGGTTGCGGGGCCTGGCCGTTTTCATCGGTCACAATCACCCACGGGTCACCCTGTTTTGCCGAGGCCGTACGAGCACGCACAGGCGCTTTTCGTGCCCCTGGTGATGCAACCGCTACGGGTATCGCCTCATCGCCTGCAGTGGCTTCCACAGCAGGCACAATCGGATCAGCGCTCGAAGGATTCAGGGCACCGACCACGACTTTCTGCACATAGGACAGATCGCCCTCTTTGTCCGGCTGATAACCACGTACAGGGTTCCCGCTGTAGTACATCGAGAGCGAGTCGCGCAGGGCCTCTTGTGGGTTCGGATTTGCAGTCAGCGCCTTGGTGTAGTTCTTGACCATCAGCTCGCTAATCGCCTGCAGGTTGCGGCACGGCTCGAACGCCTGCGCGTAACTCAGGCCAAGAGCGCGCATGTTCGTCACCAGGAGCTGGCCAATACCAACAGAAAAACGGAAGCCTTCTCGCTCCAGGCGTTCGGCGGTGGCCACCGCCTCACGCAACGACTGGGGCTGACGCTCCAATCGGCCATCGACCACCCCAATCGCATAGGGGTTATAGGTCGATTCATTGCCGATCAACGACTTTAGGGTCTGCGGATGCACGGCAGGCGCGCACTTCGCGGCCAGCTCAGAGAACGGCACCGGGGCTTGTTCATCGGCCCAGGCCTGGCCGAGAGTGCAGGCCAGTGCCAACAGCGTTACCGCGAACTTAGGCAGCTTTTGCATATTGAACCTCCGAGATGTAGCGACGGCCATCAAAGCCGTACTCCCACTGAATGACGACATCGATCAGTTGCCGCGAGTATTCGATCAGTTGCGACTTGTTCATTTCGGCGCCGCCACGGGCAGCCATGGACGCCAAGCGGTCGAACATCATTTCCGGCGAGTCCGAGTGAATCGAGGAAAGCGAACCGCTATGACCGGTGTTCAGCAGCTCCAAAAACGGGAAGGCTTCGCCGCCGCGGATCTCGCCCATGATTGCCCGGTCGGGGGTCAGTCGAAGGATCGACTCAAGCAGGTCAAACGGTGTGACCTTGGCGCGACCTTGACCGCCGCGTGAATAGATCAGGTGAACCACGTTCTTGTTGGGCGTGCGGATTTCGCGGGTGTCTTCAATGGTGACGAGACGTTCATGCGGATCAATGTGCTCCAGCATCCCGTTGAGCCAGGTGGTTTTACCCGCGTTGGTCCCGGCTGAAATCATGATGTTCTTGCGGGCTTTCATGATCCCGATGAAGAACTCTTTCCAGCGCTTAGCGCGGTACAGCGCTATCAGGTGATCGTCGGAATAGTCGCTGTGCAACCGAGGCTCGTTGATATGCTCGAAAGCCCCGGTGTCCTGGTATTCGTCCAGGGTGATTTGCTTGATACCGGGCTTACGGATACAGACGATGCCGCCAATGTGCTGTTCGACCGCAGGCGCCAAGACAACCTGCACGCGGTAATCGCCGCGCTGGTTGTCTGGCACACCCTCGGCGAGGTTGATCGGAATACGGCCCGACAGGATCGGCGTATACGAGTCAACCTGTTGCCCGGTATGAGCGGCGATCACCTCACCGAGCGAGGTAATCAATCCAGTTGTTACCCCCTCGATCTGCACCGGCTTCATGAACCGACTGCCTCGATACCCGGCCCAGACATTGCCAGGGCCATTGATCGCAATTTCGGTCACTTCTGGATCGTCCAGAAGCGTGACCAGGTTTTTCAGCTTGGCGCGGAACGATGCAATCTCAGACATACCGCTTCCTCACTGGATGAAGGTGACGCCGCCACTCTTGGCGTGCTCGATCTCAGCCTCGTACTGCGAGGTGAAATCCAAATCGCGCTGCAGGTAGATCACCACACGCGAGCCATGGGGCACGGTCAAAGTCGGCTGGATACTGGCGTAACGACCCAGGATCGTTTGGGCCGACTCAGACGCGGCTTCCTGTACTTCCGTGCGATAGCGTGACGCCGAGTTTTCCTGATCGCCGGACGACACGCCGGTATTCGAGGCACCGGCGCCGATGATCGAAACCGCTGCAGCAACACCGAAGATTTGCCCCCAATGGTTATCGACTACGCCACCTTGGCCAGCGGTGCCCAACTGGTCAGAGCCCGCGCTGTTGATCGCGATCTCCATTGCTGGGCGTCCCGGCAGGTTCGGGGTACGCAACCAATTCCAGATGGTGAACAACCGTTCTTGACCAGGGCGAAGACTGGCGTTGTAGCTGCCGCAAACTGTCGAGCCCCACGGAATCAGAACCCGGCGACCGACCGCCGCGTAAACGTCCTGCTGAATGTCTACGCAGACCTGCCCCGGCAACTGGCTTTGGGCGCGGGGCTGCAACACAGCCTCGATAACAGCGCCCTGCAGAACCTTGTATTCCAGGTTTTCCATCTTGCGCACCTTGGATACCGTAACCCCATCGGTGAACGTCGAGGATGCGTAAGCGCTATTGGCATTTGACGGGACAGGAGCGTTTCTATCGCTCCCCCCGCCCAAGGATCCAGACCCACCCTTCTGACCCTCAGCTTCATCCGTGAAGCCCTCGTCTTTCGCAGTGGCGATGATGGCCGAGCGTTGACGTGCGGCCTGCATCTTCTGTTCTTCAAGCTCACGTTGCAGCTCAATGGCCTGGCGACGCTTCTCGGCTTCGCTCATACCGGTTTGATTTTGACGGTCTACCACAGTGCGCGGCGTGTCAGCGGGTGCAGTGCTGCCGTCATTGCTGACAGGAGCGACCTGCGCCGCTTGACGCTTGGGGGTTGGATCCTGCACACGGCGCGGCTGCGCGGCGGTGATCGCGTCATTACCAATGCTGTTCCCGGCTACAGGTTCATCACTGTGTTTTAACCAGTAGACAAACCCACAAAGCGCAACCGCCGTGAGCGCCATAGCGACACCGACAGCCTTGTTTGAGCCGGGCTTCGCTTTGAGCATCGAGTTCGACTGTGATTCGTTCCACTCACGAAGTTCGTCCTCGCGGGTTTTCTCCGGAACGGGTTTGTTGTCGTCATTGTTCATGCTTACGCCCCTCCACCATCACGAGCGCCCCGAGTAACGGTGCGCTTATATGGGTTGGCCAGGTTCTCCACGCAGACATGGGCGTTGCCGTCACGCAGGACAAACATACTGTCCAGGCGCTCTACGACCACGTAATCACCCTCACGGCGTTTGTTGACCATGGCCTCAGTACCATCGGGCAACACGCGGTAGAACTGCGGCATGTCAGCCCCTTTCTTGAGCAGGAACTTGGTGAACTGGCCATCATCCATGACCGACTGCAAACCAATGGAGTCCTTGTCACCTGCATAGCCGTAGTTGATGTTCGGGGAGCCTGGCGTGCCGGTGCTGACCACAGGCGGGGGCTCATGGCTCTTGACCTCAGTGAAAGAGGACACACGGCTGCTTGGGTAAATGAAGCGAATCAGGTACGACTGGCCGGTGTTTTTCTTGGAGCTACCCAGCTGGAAATAGTAAGTACGCTTGCTGGTGATCACGGTCAGGTTGGTGTCCGCGTTTTCCTCGACCGGCTTGAGGAACAGACGATTGCGGAACGGGATGGTTTGCCAGGCGATGGTGTCGCCCAAGGCAACCACTTTCACCATTTCATCCGCCTCAAATTCGAGGGATGTTTGATAGTTATAAGTGCCCACCAGTTCGTAGACTTGGTTCGGGTCATAAGCAACTTGTTTAACCCGTTTATCGGTCAAGAGCGGGGTTGGAAACTTAGCGGCGTGTGCAAAACCACCCAAAAAACACAAACTCAGGGCGATAGCGGTCGGCAAAATGCAATGTTGCTTCATGATTTTAGTTTCCTTGAGTTGGGTGAATTACCGGCGGCTTAGTTCTTCACTTTTTCGATAAAGAGTAATCACAGTACCGAGCGGGTTAACCCAGCGATCACCGAGCTGACGCGGCACAAGTGTGTTCGCTATTTTCAGATTCGCTGTGTAGTTCGTTGGTACGGGATCAGCTTTCCCTGCTTGATGAAAGTTTGACGTGAATGAAATTTGATAAATGTCGCCTACTTTGTTGATGCTGTACGCCTCGGCTTCAATCCACTCCTTTTCACCCAGCAATGCGTAGGGGTTTCTTGGATTATCTGGATTGATTTCCTGCTCGTACTGACGGGCAACCTCCGGCGTTGTGTACAGGTGGCAGGTGTCAGAAAGTGACTGCCTTCTGCGTGGATCAAAGGTGTTGCACGCATTCACGAAGGCGTACAGGTCTGACTCGATCAAGGCTTGTTCTGCCGACACGTTGTCCTTGTCAATGACGCGCATTTTCAGGACTTCACCGTCTGCGCCGATGGTGGCTACCACGGGAATGACAGTGTGCAGATCCGACAGGACATAGACCGCACAAGCCAACGCAACAATGGAAATCGCCTGAGCACCATTGAGGAACAGGGAGCGATTGCGTTCCTGTTTGACCTTCTGCTGCTCTCGCAATGAATTGCGGCGCACGGCCTCATCATTCTTGAATGTCTTGTCCATTACATTTTCACTCCCAAAGTTCTAACAGCCATCATCACCAGCGACGACCCCCCTACAGTTGCACCAGAGGACAACGCAGCGGCCCAACCGCGAACTTGCAACATGCAGATAATCAAAACTCCTTCCACGATCAATAATGTGCCGTACTGTTGAGCCGTCATTAAAGCTGCGTCACTGATAGTCGCAGTTTGCGCAACTTCGTTAATGGCGTCTCCGAAGACGGAATAACCGAAACGGATAATGGCGATGGACAGAATGTAGATAAGCGAGAAGTTCAACATCTTGCTTAGCCAATTCATTCCCCAACCCCGTGTTTGTGGAAAGAAAAAAAACGCGACCAGGATCGGAAGAATCGACATGCTGATAGCTGCACCAAACTTAGCAATCAGCATGTTCAAAATCGCGACCACGAACAGAATGCAGTTAATAACGAATAAGCCATAGCCCATCATAATCATTGCAAACTGCCGCCAACTGACGTTCATCAGAACGCTGGCTACTTTCCCGACATTCACATACAAAGCGTCGAGCATCGACGTCGAGTTGACACCCCCGCTCATGATTTTCGCGGCAATGGATTCTGTGAAACCGCCCCATGCCTGGTAGAACACAAGCCCTCCCGTAGACCAATTCAGCGTCAGGAACACCATGGCAGTGAGGAACATCCTTTGCGCCAGATCCCAATACTTGATGGCTTGGCCGTTGTAGATCGTGAACCCGAGCACTGCCCAGTAAGCAACGGCAATCAGGTACACGGCTGGGGAAACCAGTTCCGCCAAGTCAGGAAACACCTGGGCGACGAAGCTGGTAGTCACTTCGTCTGTGGCACCGATTAAGCCCTCAAGGGTCAGCTGCGCCATGGGTTCGATGCTCCGTACACACCCTTGAAGTGAGAGAGCACTTCGGGGTCGCGGAAGTCACTGGCACTCAACTGCACACCGGTTTGTGCCTTGATCTCCCTGGAAGTCTGTTCGATGCAGCCTTGAACCAGCGAACCACCGTACGACGACGACTTCATGTAGATCTCAGCAAAGCAAGTGCCGGGGAACCAGTTGCCAACGTCGTGTTTTGATGCGCTCAACAGAGGGTTTTTCCCGACGCTGATCGGTGCTGTTGGATTGCCTGGTTCAGCAGGTTCCGTCGAGAAGTACGAAGCGGTATTGATGTAAACCACGCTACCGACAACGACCACGGCAACGACTACCGAAAGGACGTGATGCAGTTTGAATTTAAGCATTGCTGCGCTCCTGGTCTGCTGTGACAAACGGGGTGAACTGGCAAGCGCAAGGCGACTTATCAATCTTGCCGGTATTGGTGACACACCCCGAGGCCGCACTGACCACCACGGCCAGCAGCACCACTTTCCAGAGCTTGAACACGACCCACAGCGGGAGCCAGATCGGGAGGGTGACGCCTTTGAAGATGAAGACGATTGCTTTCATGCGGTTACTCCTTTTCTCGCACGCGAGAATTACTGATCTTTCCACTTGAAGAATTTTTCGTTGTCCGAGGTAGCCTGGTTCTCAGCGTTGTTCAGGTTCGCTTGCAGGTTCATGTTCAACGCTGACAGCTTCGACTGAGCCGAGGACAGCATGCCGTTTTCAGCGGCAATACGGTTTTGCAGGTCTGCGGCGTCCTTGGCATTGGCGGTGTGATCGACTTGCGCCGAGAGCGTGGCCAAGTTGTTCAGGTGGACTTGCACCTCGCTGTACAGCGCGTCACCACCAGACATTGCAGCGCGAACAGAGTCAGAACTGAGCTGATAATTCTGAGCCCGTTGGCCCTGCGGGTTGTTGAACAGTTCCTGCGGCAACGTGTTGATCAGTTGTTCGTAATACGACTGCTTACTGCCATAAGCGCCCGAGTTTTGACGGGAAACGACTTCCTGCCATGAACCTGGCACGACCGAGGCCGAGTTGATCGCGTCATTCAGACCGATAGCGCCGCGACCGTACGAACCTTTGAGGCTGTCCAGGGTTCGGCTTTGCGTCTCGTAGGACTGTTTCAACGTGTCAAATTGATCTTTCAACACGAGGTATTGCTGGGCCAACGCAGCCCAGGTGCCAGCGTCACCAGTTGGAACACCCGTTGCGTGTGCTTGGCCGCTGATAGCCATAACCACCGCCGTAGCGAGGCTCAGCTTTTTGATAGTCGTCATCATTTGACCGCCTTCAAGTTGTGAGTGTTTTTGGCTTTGGCTTCGGCCATGAAGACCGGAACCCATTGCTCTGGATCGTCAGTGCCCAGGCGCTTGATGATCGACTCCATCAGAGCCACACCAACATCGTTCGAGGACAGCACGGGGATGAAGTCGGACAGATCGGCCTTCGGATCCTCTGAGGTCAGATCGAATACAACCTTGATCGACTCTTTGCCGCGACGGATAAGGAACTTGCGAGAGCCCTGGCCGATTTCGCGGATCCACTTACGTTCAGCGACGGTCAGGTTTTGATGATCTTCATCAGTGGCCGCGTCGTTCGACAGATAGATCTTGGTAGCACTCTGTTTGTCGATTGAGTCGGTTTCACTGCGGAAATACTTGGCGTCAGGCGTGACAAAGATAATCAGGCCGTTTTTGCGACGGATCTGCATGATGAAGTTGTCGATTCGCTTCTTCCAATACTCGTTCTTCACCAGGTTTTGCCCTTCCTCCAGTACCAGGATGAAAGGCGTGCCATCCATTGCTTGCTCGATGCGATGCAGTGGGTAGCTCAACACGACCGGAAGTTCTGGCCGCGCCTCACCGCCCTTGAGCAGTTCCATCATTTCAAAGCAGTAGTGCCGCGACGTGCTCAGGTCGATGGAGTCATTCACGTTGTCAAAGACACCGGCATTCGCGCCAGTGACACCCTTGGCGCCGTGCCAGATGGCCATAACATCGGCCAGCTCGCCCTGGCCATACGTCCACACGACATTGCGGAACCGGCGATCCTCGAACGGCAGGCTGTAGTTTTCGTCCACCAGAGCCTTGAAACGCTTGATGTCATCAGCAGACGTAGGGGTTGATGCGTAGCACTGACGCATCAGCACTTGCAGATCCACCAGAAACGCACGGTTTTCAGCCGTATCGGGCAGCTTGAAGGGGTTCCAGTTCATGCCGCTATGAGGGGAAAGCGTGGTATGCACACCGCCCATAGCTTTCATGAACACCTTTGCGCCGTAGCGGTTATCGAACCAGAATACTCGTGGCTCGGCTTTGTCGGCCTCACTGACCATCAGAGAAATAACGGTGGTCTTACCCGAACCCGTATCAGCGGCAATTGCCGTGTGCCCTGCAACCATCCCTTCCAGTTCGCGATGGAAGTTGAAGTTGTAGGAAGTCCCGCTCTCAGTTTCAAAAGCGGTAATGGCTGGCCCCCACAGGTTGCCATCCCGACGCCCCTTGGCGAAGTTGTGCAACGAAGCAAACCCCGCGAAGTTGGTCGATTTGATCTTGCCGCGACGACCAATCAGGTTCTGTGCTTGGCCTGGCAGCTGCGACCAGTAGAAGGTTTCCAGGCCCATCCACTCGCGTACCGATTTGACGTTCAGGTCAACAAAACAGTTTTCCACCAGGCCCACGGCTTTATCGAGTTCGCTAGCGTTCTGCTTACGGTTCGCTTCCGAGTCCATAGGCAACGACGGCACATGCACAAAGATGGTCAGGTGGTGCAGACCGTTGACAGCATCACCACGGCGCAACGCCCGAATACCCTCAGTCAGTTCCTTGCTGTCATCGTCGGCGATGCCGTGGGTGTCCGAGACAGTCAGGCGCCGTTGTTCTTGCGTCATCGCCGATTCAGCTTCGATTCGGTTAGAGAAGAAGAACGATTGCGTGATGATGTATTCCACCGGCTGCTGCAGGAACTTGTTCATCATTCGCGATGGAGTTCTGCGCGGCCATTCAGCCATGCTCAACATCGCGCCGATACGCGAACTGGTGCTGCCACGTACTTCGCACATGGTTGCCAACACACGAAAGTTAAGGCGAGCGTATGGCAACGTTTCGCAGAGTTTCTGATCGCTCAGGGGGATCTTGCGATCCTCAAGGTTGATCAGGTAGTTGAAGAACGTACTGAGTTCAGAGAATTCCTCTCCCAGGAAGTCATACACGACCTCAGAAGGGTATTGCTGGTGATCGCCGTTGTGCTCTTTGAAATCCGCCCAGCTCCAACGGAAACGACGCACCGCGTCATAAGCCCGGTCACGGTCGATCATCTTTGAATCGGTTTTAGGGTGCCGCTGCACTTTCAGGCGAGTCGCACCGTACTCGGACAGTCCACCCAGCAGCAGATTCGCAGCCTTGTACAGATCGTCAGCCATGTCGTCATAGGATTCAGCATCCTGCTTAGTCGGGCTGGTCCCTGTAATCAGCGCAATGCCTCGATCCATCAGCCCTGGTACACCAGACCGGAAACGGTTGCGTACCAGCGAGATATAGATCTCGTTGACGTAGAACCCTTTGTGTTGATAGCGGCCACGCCAAGCAGCGTTGAGTTGCTTGGAGAACCAGGTGCCGCCCTCGCCTTCTGGGAAGTCAAAGACCTTACGGCGGATGGTATGCACGTACAGGCCCAAGTTACTGGATGCGACGGTACGCAGCAGCGTGTTACGGCGTACTTCAAACTGTTTAACCTGTTCTTCGGTCAGCGAATCAAAGAGCAAGCCATCAATTTTTATAACTTGGACTAACGCGCTTTCCTTAGTCATTACCGTCTGATCATCGTAGTGATAGTCATACGGCACCATTGCGCTGACTTCCAACTCCAGCAGATCCTCTTCGGATCCTGCTGGCTGTTGAACGCCTAGCGACAAGTCGAGATTGCGCGTCAATTTCCTAAACGCTTTATCAACGAGGCGCATAACTCCGATACCCCCACAATTTCCTATTCCGAGAGGCCCGTAAACGAAATGCAGATTGCAAGACACCAAATAAATAAACGTCTTTGCTGCAAATGTAATACGAAATGCCAAACAGAAGTGGTATTGCCCCAACCGGCCATAACGAGCGAATTACCAATGCTGTTATGAGCGGTCCAAAGATGCTGATAAGAATGCTCGATAGCGTGAAGGCGCCGACCATAGATGGTCGAGCCATCGCTAAGACGAGCACCTCACCCTCATCGGGTGCGTGCTCGACCGCACTCATTGCAGTGAGGTTGCAGCGCCGGATTTGATCTCGGCGACGATATTCGGTGCGAAGAACACCAGGAACACACCGGCGACAGTCCAACCGAAGGTGGACCACTCGACACGGCCCGACTTAGCCCGGAAGCCCTGCACCACAATGGCCAGGATGCCCAGGTAGTAACCGATATCGAAGATCAGGAAGCTAACAATGTCTTTCAGCAGGTTCTTGACCGAACTGAAGTCCATCGCCGCATTGGCGAACTCAGGGAGAAGGGCCAGGGAGAACAGCGACCCGAGGACGGCGATCTTTTCTGCCTTGGCAGTCCAGTCTTTGCGCATCAGGGCCGCGTGGTTCATTCCGTGTTTCGGAGTGAAGATATTGCGGAGGGTTGTTACGGTGTTGCTTTGTTGAAACGTTGCTACCCAGGATTGTTTGTTAACGGTTTCTGACTTACGGAAATTCGATTTTCCAGTTTCGATTTGCATACCGTTGCCTCTTCATAGTCATGACGGGGAATCCCCGTACGTTATGGTTATTGCTTTGTTCGGATTGTTAGGACAGGTCTCTTTTATAAAGTCGATAGCAGTATCGGCATTTTTAAAAAGTCTGGTCTTCCCTAACGCTGTAACAACCGAAAACACTTGCCCTGTTGACGGACTTTCGATGATGAGTTCCCACTTCCGAACATTATCCAAGTACCGCTCTTGTAGATGAACTCGGTAATCCGGTTGGGCGTTGGTAAAAACCACCAGGTCTTTTTTATCTAGGGATTGCATCATGTCCTCTGAATAGCTCAGCGCTAAAAACAGAGGGGATACTGTAGCCCCTGACATTTTTCTTCTAGATCCCACCTCGCATTTTCTTCCTCTTTAGCGTTTTGTTTAACGTTTTCTGTATTTCGTTACTCAATATATTCTTTTCATTTAACGAAATCAACGTTTCACGTTGCATTTTTTGGATTCCGAAAAGAGTGGGGACGAACGAATGCCCCAGGAATAAACCTGCGTACTGATTGGTAGCGATAAGTGATTGATACATAAGGCGTTTCACGATCTATCCCTTGAGGCCTGGCGGCTTCATGTCGTGTATGAGGTAAGGCAAGAGGGCATAGCCTTCCACGCGGGTGTGACAGCGGGGACCGGATTTTTCTCAATTATTTGAAAAAAGCTGATGAACGGTATTGAGCTGAGTTGAACGAACGTTCGACGTGGGGAGGGGCAAAGGTCGCGAAGCCGGGCAGCCGTGAAACGAATTCTCGCGTGCGAGAACGCGACGCGGTGTCGTGTATTTATCGCATGCGAGAAAAATACAAAGTAAACCCTAATTTGGGGTTGACCAAAGGGTTTACCATATGCAAACTTGAATCACGGTCCACTATCGGACAAGCCGGAGATCATGATGAAGATCACAACTGTAGCGAATCAAAAGGGCGGCGTAGGGAAGACCACCCTAGAGATTCACCTGGCAGCATGCGCGGCAGAGGATGGTAAGCGTGTCCTGGTCGTAGACCTTGATGAAGGCGACCTATCGCAGTTTTTTCCCCAAGCAGAGGATGGCGATAATACGCCTTATCTAATGTCCAGCCAGTTGTTCAATGGCGAGCATGAAGGGCGTCAGCCACGCCAGGTCGGTCCCAACATCTGGTTGATCGAAGCTGACGTAGCACTGCTCGACGTGGACGACATGGATCTAGACGTAATCCACGCTCTACGGCCTGCACTGGAACGATTTTCTGACGATTTTGATCTCTGCATGATCGACACCCCACCGAACTTGCAACGTCGCATGGTTGCGGCCCTGACGGCCTCCCATGCCGTGGTGGCCCCGTTCAATATCAGCGCCTTTACCCTTGCTCGACTCCCAAAATTGATGAACACCATCGAAACTGTGCAAGACAGGTACAACCCTGATCTGCGCTTTTTGGGCTATTTGCCGAACTTGGTGAACAGCCGTTCGCCCGAGGAAATAGACGCCCTCCCCGGGCTTCGCGAGAGCTACGGTGATGCCATGTTCGCGGAGCAAATCATCTACCGGCCTTGTATCAACAAATCGCTGGCCGCTGGTAATCCGGTCTGGTGGAAGGCCCGCAGCGGCAGTCAGCGTGAAGCAGGCCGGGAAATGAAACGGGCTTGTAAGGCCGTTCTCGATAAAGTTTGGGCTGAATGAGGGCCATGTCATGACAACGAAGAAACCCAACGCATTCGGGGGTGCAGTCAAAAAGCTTTCTGACTTTCAGAAGCAAAAAACGGCAGTTCTGGAAGGTGAACGCATCATCAAGGTCAACCCCGACGAGGTTGAGTGCAAGCCGCAAATCCGAGGCAAGGACAACCCAGGCTTCACACAAGAATCTCTGATTGAACTGGGCGACGACATTGAACAAAACGGACAGGCAGAAGCAGCCGTCCTACGGCCCCACCCAAACCCTGGAAGCGGGTTCAAATACCTAATGGTCGCGGGTGAGCGACGGTTACGGTCTTGCGCACTCAAAGGCCTTTTGCTTGAAGCAGTAGTGCGCGACCTCACAGACGCCCAGGCCAAACGGATTCAACGTTCTGAGAATGTCCAACGCGAAGGACTTCTGCAAATCGAAATAGCCCTGTCCCTGAAAGCCGACAAGGAAGAATTAGGCACCCTGCAGGCAGTTGCTGCCGAATGGAAAAAGAGCATCAGTTGGGTGGCTGAACGCTTGTCCTATCTGGATGCCATCGAAGCGGGGGGAGCTACCCGCACAGCAGTACAGAACGGAATAACCGCTGACGTATCAGTGGTAAACGACCTAGCACGCCTTGAACGTCTAGACCCCGCTGCAGCCGCCAATGTGGTCCAGCGTGCCGAAGCTGATCCTGACCTGAACGTCCGCAACGAAGTACGCACGGAACTCAAAACAACCAAGGCGCTCAGGATAGGCGGGGGCAAAGCCAAGCCCAAGACACCAGGCAAAGCGACAGAACTCGATTTGTTGAAAGAACAGGTTGCCCTCCTGACTGAGCAGGTAAATACCTTGAAGTCTGAAAAGGTGTATCTCTCTGAAGAACTGGAGAAAGCACGGCAACAAATCGCCGACCAGTGGAAGCCTGCAGAATGACTACCCGCCTTGCTGACCAGGACCTACGAATACCGCCCGAAGACTTCGAGCGTATCCGCAGTAACTCAAAGATGCACAGCCGCAGCCTTGACGTGGCCTTTGAAATCCTCGTTGAGGGCAAAAAGCTTGTAGCAGTGGCCAACGCTCACGGACTGACGAAACAGCGCGCGTTAGCCATAAGGGACAAAATCTACTCAGCTTATCTACTCCAGGCTCCCGAAGGCTGGAGCTATGCGCAGATCTGCGCCCCCGAGGAAATGATCAATCGTTTCGTCAAAGAGGCCGACACGGAGCGATTGAGGTATTGGCAGAGCAAATCCACAACAAAGAAGGACAAGGACGCATGATCGATAAAGCGACTATCGAGCAATCTCAAAATTGCTGAAACCGCTATTGGGGATGGCAGCACAGAAGCTTGAGCATTGACTGTGGGTCTGTTTCTTTAGGGCATACATGAACTGAGACAGTCAGAAGCAAACAGCCCAGGGTTTTACTTCGATTAATGATACGTTCAATTTGATACACTACTAAATGAACACTCAAAATGATACGAAGGAGAAGAGCCCGTCATGTTCATCCGTTCTTATCTGCGCGCCTCGACCATCGAGCAAGACGCGAACCGGGCCAATGCTGCGTTGGAACAATTCGCAGCTGAACATGGTCACCTCATTGCCAACACATACACAGAAAATGCCAGCGGCACCGAAGCGAATAGGCCCGAGCTTCTTCGCTTGCTCAAGGATGCGCGCAAGGGTGACGTGCTCCTGGTTGAAAGCATCGACCGGCTGTCACGCATGGAAGATCCTGATTGGCGAATGCTCAAGGCTACTATCGACGCAAAAGGACTTTGCATCGTCGCGCTCGATCTGCCAACCAGTCACCTGGCGTTGAGAGTCACCCAAGGCGACGAATTCACCAGTCGCATGCTTGGAGCAATCAATAACATGATGATCGAAATGATGGCGGCTATTGCTCGTAAGGACTATCAACAACGCCGTGAGCGGCAAGCCCAGGGAATTGCCAAAGCCAAAAATTCGGGCGCATATAAGGGCCGACCCATTGATGCCGATCTGCACAAGCGAGTACGTGAGCTACTGGCTGCAAATTTGGGCATTCGAGCAACTGCCCGTCACGCAGGTTGTTCAACCACGACCGTTCTCAAAATCCGTGATCAGATTCAACAGCTCAATTAATTGAGCCGGTCGGAAGTGACTGACTAGCGAAGGCGAAGCCGTAGTCTGTCAGGCGCTTACGAGTGGCCGCCGCCGGCAGGCGACTTTGACTGATCAACAGCAGGGCAGAAGACGACAGTTAGAGATCATAAGAAGCAGGACTTCTAACCCCTTGATTTACGGGGCCTCCAGAGCAGTAGATAGCTCAACCTATGAGCGAACCTTCGGTCATCAACTGTGAACCAACCTCGCTCATAGGCTGTGACCTAACCTAGCTCACGTAATGAGCTACCCCGTGGATGAGCTAACCCTCGCTCATCGGTGCTCGATAGCAAACATCCTTGAGCTACCCGTAGCTCACTGCATGAGCTACCCCTAGCTCATTTTTTGCGCGATATCCAACAAGCCTGTCAGATAGCGAACAAATTTGATCTACCCATAGAGCACAGCGTGAGCTACCCTTGGCTCATTCTTGCTCGCTATCTGACAAGTTTGAGAGATAGCAAACAACACTTTTGGACGATATGACAGGAGGGTCAATGTCTGAGGAAATCCGCAATCTACACCAACCCGCACCACGCGGGACTTGGGTTCAGACAGAACGTGCGGGCCATGAAGCTTGGGCGCAACTGATCGCGCACGCTCCACGTGCGGCCCAGCTGCTGCACATACTCGTGGCCAACATGGATAAGAGCGGTGCCCTCATTGCCAGCCAAGCCACCTTGGCCAAGCTGATGGAAACATCTACAGCCACGACAAAGCGAGCTTTGTCGGTACTGATCGAACAGGCTTGGATTCAGACAATCAGGTTGGGCAGTGATCGAGGCGGTGCGCTGGCCTATGTGGTGAACAGCAGGATCGCTTGGGCTGATAGCCGCGAAAACATTCGTTTTGCACGGTTTAATGCTCGAGTACTTGTGTCCTCGGAAGACCAAAGCGACCTTGGAACCGGCAAGCTGTTGAAGGCGCCTGTCATGGCACCAGGAGATATTCAGTTGCCATCTGGTGACGGCAAGAGCCCACCAGTTCAGGAGACTTTGGAAGGCATGCTGCCTGATTTGCCGTCGATCACTGATGATCCGGAAGCCTGAAAACGACGAAACCCGCAGCACGGCAATGCTTGCGGGTTTCTAGGTTTCTGCGAAGGAGCAAAAGGCCGTTCCGACATGCTACCCCGGCGCCCGGTTTTTTCCAACCACTCGTACCCCATGTCGAAGTCGAACATTTCGTAGCTGCGAAATTGCACTCCACTTGACCACCTGACTGCATCGGTACTGACCACTCGTTTGCATTGCGCTTGACCAGGCGTTTGCATTCGATCTGACCACCGAGTGCATCGGATTTAACCAACACTTAGTAACCATGATCGGCAAAGAGCTGCCGGTGGCGACAGTGCGACAGGCAGAAATCAGCCAAAAGAAGTCGTTCAGAATGTCTACGAAACGCGAGCCGACTCACCATGAAATTCAATCCTATTGAAAGAGATTTGAAATGAATTGAAAGAATTAAGGTCGATTATATACCGACCTTAACCCGTGATTTTCAAGCGTTTTTATGTTAGATAGTTGATTTATCTAACACTAGTAGCGCGTTAACAATCTCTGTGACGACCGTTTTTTCAAATTCTTCTCGATCTTCTTCTTCGTGCGTGCCCTTATTCAGGCAAATCCAGTGAGGATGCTGGCCGTTTGGACCAAGAATGGTCCTAAGAGATGTAGCGATTGGCTCTCTATTTTTGATCTCAAATTTTGCTTTTTCTATTTCAAGTGCAAGTTTTTCAGCTAGCGACCTCAAATCAATTGGGGCGTTTGGCGCGCGCTGGAGAAGGCTAATAGGCCCGCCACCGTGTTTGTTATAGTAAGTCCAAATTCTGGGGCAGAGTTCTTCAAGTGCCCGACGTGCCGACATAAGAGCGTCCCTTAGCTCGCCTTGGTCGTTCAGAGTGCTTGCCGCTAATACGTAGTTTATCGGTCGACTAAGCGAGCTTACCTGGATGTGCTTTTCTTCTGTTTGACTGCGAAAAATATATGATTCCGATTTTCCGGCATTTTCTTTACCAATTAGCTGATGGGTATCTTTGAAAAACTCATTGCCATGGCATGCAATTATAATTTGTGTAGAATTAAAAAACTTATCCTTGAACAAAGTTATTCTTATTGCTTTTCGATGCTCCTCGTCTATAGCGTTGACAGGATCATCAAACACCAAAAGCGGGCAATTTTCTTTGATATTTTTTGCAAGCAGGATTGCGAGGCCAACACATCGAATGTGACCCTCGCTAAGTATGTGAAGTGCGTCAAAGTAACGATCTGGATTGTTCTGAAATGAAATTTCTATCCGCTGCCCAGAAGCTACCGGTAATTTTATAGCGGCGATGAGATCTTGTTTGGAGTCAAATCGATTGAAAGCGTTATATAACTCAGCCACGTTGTCGCCGAGGTCTGCTACCAATTGATTCGGCAGCTGGTCTTTGTAAGCAGATAGGAGTGTTACTACTTTCGTATAAGCCGCAGCAATTGTCTGGTTCTGCCGAATAGAGTCTATTTCGTCTTCTGCGGCAATAATTAGTCCTTTATTTTCCTCATCGAATGCTGCGATAGCAGCATTGGCATTCTGTACTCCGTCCTCCAATCCTTTACGCTGTGTCTGAAGCACCAATGCGTCTTGTGCAACTTGACGAAGGACATTCAGTTCTTGCTGTTTTGATTCTCTCTCAAGGACTTCAGCTTTGATTTGTATATCACGCTTTTCTAGACTTAGAACGCGGTCCTGAAGAGCCTGCCAGCCAGTCTTCATTTCTCCGTTCTCGATGTGAAGCGATGCCCACCACTCCCATGAATCTTGAGTTTCCTCTGGGATAAGGAAGGCTTGCAGTAGCCCTACATCGTTGTAGTTATCGTAGGGTTTGGACGCAACCTGTAAAATCTGATGTATAGATTCGATCCCCTTAAGTCTGCTTTCTTCGAATTGATCACGCTCGATTTCTAGCTGAGTCAGATGAGCAAGTTTTTCTAGCTCTTGCGTCGCTAACTTGAACGGGTTGCTTGTTACTATTTCGAGTGGAGTTTTGCAAGCAGGGCAGTAGTCTTGATTGCTGTCTTGCAAAGATTGTATTGCTGTGTAAAGTTGCTTAAATGAGACCCCTTCGCTGGCTTTTGAAAGCTCTAACGATGCTGTGATTAGTCCGCTGTCAGAAAACTTAATGGCTTCGTAATTGGCTAACAGTGACTGTAAGGATAGTCCTGTTTTTGATGGGGGTGATTTTTGTAGCTCATTTTCTAGTTTTGAGATCTTTCCAGGTGTCTCAGCAGTACCTACCAATAAAGAGATCATTTCGGAAAACGTTGTTTGCAGATTTTGTGTTTGAGCTAGGTTGGCTTCGCGGATTGCCAACTCAGAAAGCTCTTTGGTATTGTTTTCTATAGTTTGTTTTTGCCCCAGCAGGGTCTGTTGCTTTTCTTGAAGCTCCTTTTTCTTTACACCTACAAGATCTATATATCGCGCATCTATATCGCTACTAAAGCCACGCACGAAGTCATTGAACTTTTCCAATCCAAATAGTGAAGAGATCAACTCGGTTTGTCGAGCGGGAGAATGGGCAGCGATACGAGAGAAGTTATCAATTCTGTTTTTTTCAACGAAGCAGAATCGATAATTTGATTCATTGGCCACAACTGGATGCGTGGTTCCTTCGGCGTTGATAGCTTCGATTACAGGTTTTGAGAACTTACCAGTGTGCGCATTTTTGAAATATTCGTCTTGCGAGCGAAATCGTTTGGCTTCTGCCTCCGACACATTACCAAGTAGGCCATATTCGAGAGCTTCGCAGAAACTTGATTTTCCAGTGCCGTTTGGTCCGTAAATTAGTACTAATGAACTGTTGAGATTAAATTTCTCCTGCCGCGCAAAACCGCGAAAAGGCCCGACGCTAAGGCTCGTTAATCTACTTATCGAAGGGGTGTTATCACTGACACTAACTGCTTCAACAGTGATATCAATCGGCAAAGTGTTCCACTCGGCTTGCGCCAATTGTGTGATTTTTTTTACTCTCTGCCCTTGACTTGTTCCGAGCGGTTGAATTACGTCCAGTTTATCAAGAAATAGATTAGCCAGTTTACGTATATCATCTGTTGCACTTGGCGCAGACAGGGTCTGCATAAAGCGCACGTATTCATTCCTGATCATCAGTCCGTTCCTTCCCTTTTTTACACGGCTAATCGCATCGTCAACGTTGCGCGTCTGATGCGGAGCGCTTTTCCGCAACGCTATCAAAAAGCCATGCTCGGGGATACATCTTGGACATCTTGCCTTAAGCTATTATTTGGGGGGAGGCGCGAAGAATGTGTGGGTTATGTGGGTAGGGATACCAAATGCGCGCTTTTGGCGTGCTCCGTCGCTCCCCCCGCACGCCGGTTCACTTTTTCTTCACTCCTGCAGCGGCCTCTCTGCGATCCCGGCACGCTGGCTGACTGCTGCTGTTCGCGACTGACCGCTTTTGGCCGAATTCTGCCTGTCGCGAAGGGCGGCAACCGACCCAATGCAGCCGGTCAGAACCGGCAGAGATCGGCCACAAGCGGTCACCTATCTGCTTAGGCTGGGTTATGAGGCGTCGGTGCTTTTATGAATACCATCGAAAATCAATGATGCATTGAGATTGCCCCATATTTTTAATTTTTGTGCAAAGCATTTCCACTTCACCATTTTGTTCGGGTATATTCAATCGAGCTACTACAGCATCTACCAGGAAGGTTTCGCCTTAGATAGTTTGAGACATATGTAACAATGAAGTAAGTGATAGGGAACGATTCAGAATTGAGATCAGCTCAGCTCGTTTGAATAAGATAATCAAAAAAGGGAGTGACAGTGGCTACGTTCATTTTTAGGCGAAATAGTAAAATTGGCAACTTAGATGCAGAAACTGATACATTTCTTAAAAGCTGCTTTCTCGAAACAGATATTTATTCCAACTTATTGAGTTTTGATGATGGCATTGATTTTGCCAAGCGCATTGTAGTAGGAAGAACAGGATCTGGCAAAACGGCTCTGATAAAGCAATTATCAGAAAATCCGAAAATCAAAAAACATTTGGTAATTGAAGCAGAATCCACCGTATTCGAGCACATCAAGAATAACGTATTCATATCGAAGTTAATCGATAACAACATTGACCTGAGGATTTTTTATAAGTCACTGTGGATTCATGTTCTTTTAGTAAGGGTGGTAGAGTTATTGTATCCGGGCAAAACATTTTTCGAGATGATTTTAGACCTACCAACCAGCAGCAAAAAAAAATACAACGCATCGCTTGCCAAAGAATATGTTGAAAAATTTAAGGACAATTTTTTTAACGAAAGCATAGTTAGTGAGATAACCGAAAGGATGCATATGGAGTTGGCGGGCGGAATTAATATCCCACCCATCAAATTAGACGGTAAGGGTAGTGCCGAGCTTACTGAAAAAATACAACGCGCCACTGCGCAATATGTGAGCACAGAGTTACTACGAAAGCAAAAGGAACTTATCAAGGTTTTGACGCAAGAAAAATCAAGAGAGGGTCAGCACCGCTTCCTTATCAGTATTGATGACCTAGATAAATCCTGGTTAAGCTCTAGCGAAATACGTTACGATTTTATTAATGCCCTACTGGACGCTTTTAAAGAGCTACTAGACATCAAGACCGTGAAAATAATAATATCGGTCCGCACTGACATAATAAGGGGCATATATTTAAAAAATCTAAGGCAAGAAGAGAAAGACAAGTCTCTTATTCTAGATATTCATTGGGACAAATTAGAGATCCAAGAAATTCTTGACAAAAGAATAGACTTCCTCATAAAAGATAAATATCAATCAAATGCTACGACAAAATTTTCTGATATTTTTGATTTTTCTATAAAAAATGAACGATCACAAGATTTCATCCTTAGACGCACCATGCTTAGGCCGCGTGACGCCATCGATTTTGTAAACTTATGCCTTTCTGAAGCAGATGGATCTACGGTTCTTAATGAAAATTTGGTGTTAGAGGCAGAGGAAAAATTCTATGTCTCAAGAAAACAGGCTTTGTGCAAAGAGTGGGCAAGTATTTATCCGAACATTACTAAATATATTGATGCGCTTGCTGAAGTATCCACGCCATCTTTCACGTGTGAAACGCTGAGCGAAAAAGCTGATAAGATACAGAATGACGTGATCAGCCATATTGCAAACAACATTGACTCTGTGACAAACGATATTATAAACGACATAAGCGCACTTATAAATATATGGTTCGTTGTAGGTGTTGTTGGCATTAAAAAGTCTGAAACATTAATTATCTACTCAAGCTTCGAAAAGCAAGAGCTAGACGTCAGTGACTATAAAAAAGAGTTTAGTATTCATCCATTATTTTTCCGATACTAAATCTCCTGTTTGTGATTAATATAGGCTGCCACCTGATTTTATGTTTGCTGGTTAGACTTGGTTAATCGTTAGACTTGGTTAATCATTAGTTAATCGAAACCGAACATCCTTCGACAATTACACCCCATCAGGAGGAGGCAATTCGGCGATAGACGTTATTTTGTGAGCGTCCGCTCCTGGCCGTTCTCTGCCGATCATGGTTAGGAAGCGTGCTGGTCAAATCCAATGCAAACGCCTGGTCAAGTGGAGTGCAATTTCGCACAACAACGCGGATTGAACTGATCGTGCGTGCCCCTTCGGGGGCGGCTTTCGTGAATCAAGCCCTGGCGATGAAGCTGCCAAGTCTTGCCCCTTCGGGCTTCAATCCTCACGCCTTCGCCCATTTCGGGCTGCGCGCTCCGCTTACCTCCGGCCTTCGTCCTGCGCGCCGTCCTGCAGGACGACTTGCCCGACCTTCCACGTTCACCAGGTGGCTCATCAACATCGGTTGGTAGCGGATCGCCCCAATGGCCTATCCGCCGCCAGGCCTTGCCTGCAACGGGCTTTCGCGGCATATCCTCGGCCCGGTGAAGCTGGGCCTGCGGTATTCCACGGTCCCATTGCACGCGGCCTGGCTCTGGATAGCCCGGGCTTACCGCGACCAACCGACGCTGACGAGCAGACCACCAGCGGCAGCGCGTTCCAGATCGAGGGGCTTTGCTGCGCCCGCTTCGCGGACGGCTGAAAAGCGTTTATTTACCGCTCTAACACTCGGCCTCGGAGCAGCCCGGAAAAGCGGCGGCGTCAAGCAATTCGCCGCTTTTCTCGCACGCGAGAATTAAGGGTGTGCGTGTTGCCGGGTTGTCAGATCGAGGCCAACAGCGCGCATGACGGCCAGCATGGTTTTTAGGGTTGGATTGCCCTTGTCACTGAATGAGCGGTAAAGCTGCTCACGGGACAAACCGGATTCTTTGGCCAGCTCTGTCATGCCTTTTGCGCGGGCAACAACGCCTAGCGCTTTGGCAATGTAGCCAGCGTCGCCGGTTTCAAAAGCATCGCTCATAAAGATGGCGATGCTTTCAGGATCGGTCAGCGCTGCCGCTGGATCATATTCATAGATTGGCTCTTTCATTCGTCTTCACTCCACTGACTGGCAAGCATCTTGGCGGTTTCTATATCGCGTGCCTGGCTGCTTTTGTCGCCGCCGCACAACAACAGCACAAGCTCATTGCCGCGTTGCTGAAAATAGACCCGGTAGCCGGGGCCGTAGTGAATACGCAACTCGCTAACGCCCTGGCCGACCGGCTCAACGTCACCCAAAAGGCCGTTGGCTACCCGGAAGACCCGCGCCGCAATGATCGCCTTTGCGCGGTGATCTTTGAGCTTGCGTTCCCACGTCATGAACGTGGCGGTTTGTTTGATCGTTTTCATAGGCTGATTGTAGTTTATAAATCACGCAAATTCAAGCGCTATATGTACAATCAAATTTTACAAAAAGTTGACATGATGCGCAGGGTTTGAGATACTAACCCCGTCGAAGCAATCACGCCTCGACACCCGGACATAGCGGCGGCAACCGCTCCGGGAATTCTGCGAAGGAGATTCAAAAATGCGTCTATCCAGTAATTTCCGTAACCCTTGCATGATCCGCAGCGATGCAGCCTTGAGCAATGAACAGATTGCCAGCGTTGCACCTTCGATCTTTGCCGAAGAAGCGCACGACAGCCGCTCCGATCGTTACCTGTACATCCCAACGATCAAGGTGCTCGACGCACTGCGCGCCGAAGGCTTCCAGCCATTCATGGCGTGCCAAACCCGCGTTCGTAACACCGACAAGCGCGAACACACTAAACACATGCTGCGCCTGCGCCATGCCAACACCATCATGGACAAGGAAGCGAACGAAATCATTCTGCTGAACAGCCATGACGGAACCAGCAGCTACCAGATGATGGCGGGTATGTTCCGGTTTGTTTGCGCCAATGGCCTGGTAATCGGCGATTGCTCGATTGATCAGAAAGTACGGCACAGCGGTCGCGGTGACGTTATCAGCGACGTGATCGAGGGAGCCTATGAAGTGCTCAATCAGTTCGACGCCGTGAACGATCAGCGCGAGTGCATGAAGCAAATCAAGCTGCGCCCGGACGAGCAAGAAGCCTTCGCCATGGCCGCGCTGGCCTACCGCTACGACCCGAAAGAGGGACCGGCGCCGGTGACGTCCAGCCAGTTGCTCAGCCCGCGCCGTGTCCAGGACTACGACAACGACTTATGGACTACCTTCAACCGCATTCAAGAAAACTCGATCAAAGGAGGCTTGCGAGGCCGTAACAAGCAAGGGCGTCGGGCGACTACCCGCGCCGTTGGTGGCATTGACCAGGACGTGAAATTGAATCGCGCCCTGTGGGTTCTGGCCCAGGCCCTGCGCACTCAGCAGGCCGCTTAATCACCCAACCGGGCGCCGAGTGCGCCCGGTTCTTGTGCGGTAGGAGATACAGCCATGTCCAAAGTTTTCTATGGACCCGGCCAAACTTCGATCATCGACTATGCCCGCGAGATCGCCCCGAATATGTGGGCAACCCGCTGCAGAATGCTGATGCTGCCCGAGTTGCGCGTCTGCCACCCCGGCGCTGTGCTAGGTGATGAAGAAGCCTTCTTGCTGGCCCAGGAAGCCACATTAGGTACGCAACCCCAAGAAATCACAGAGGCTCGCTACGACTACGCGCTAACCCGTCTACCGGTGCTGGACTTCGCCGCTGACGGCAAAACTTACTCGTTCAAGCTCGAAAAGTACGAGGTTGGAAATCTGACGCGAATTTATGCGCTCTGTCATGGCCGCTACTGGGCTTTCTTGGGGTTGGCCACCCTCACGCATCAGATGATTATCCAGCGCGTCACCATGAGCGCTACAGGAACCCTGTTCACTGATCGACAGGCTCACGGTTCACCACCACACTAAAACGCTAAAAGCGCCTGGCAGATCTGCGGGCGCTTCACCTACGGAGAAAACGAATGCAGCCAAAGTACACAGCCGCCCAATGGGAACAGGTTTCCCCGGCCTTTCGCGGTTTGGCTGTCGGCACTGTTGAGATGGCCAAGGCGGTATTGGTTGACGGTGTGCGACCTTCGGATCTGGCGCGACAATCTGACGTGTCCCGCCAGCTTGTCTATGCCGCCGTGCAACGGGTTCGCAAGATTCTGGAGGAACACCAGGCGCAAGAGTTGGTGCCGGTGATGGTTTGGCTTCCGCCTGAGCTGGCCGAGCAGGTTCGGCAAATGGCAGCGCCTTATGACCAGCCAGCAGTCAAGGGGAAGGTCAGCAAGAAATGAGCAAGAGTAAGGGCGAGAGCCGAGCCGAGCTGGAGCGCATGGGAAAGTTTCCCTTGCTCACTCAGGTAGCGAATCGCGGGCCAGGCAGAAGCGGGCACAGTTTCGGGTCATTGAGTGATGTTTCTCGCACGCGAGAATGTACGCTTTAAGTAAATCAATTTTTTACAAATAGTTTACATGTTGGGCGGGGTTTGAGATACTAACCCCGTCGAAGCAATACCGCTTCGGCGCCCGGATCAAGCGGCGGCAACCGCTCCGGGAAGTCTGAGAAGGAGCAACAACATGGCTACTCGCGTATTTGGACCTGGTGTAGAACCTGGCGGCATGGATCTCGACGACAACCACGACGAAGTTCAATGCCCAGCGTGCAAGGGCAAGGCAATCGCCCGCTACTGGGAACCCTGCGAAGGCGGTGCGATCAACGCTTACAACAACATCCATTGCACGGTTTGCGGCCACTTCGAGGGCGATACCGGCGAAGGTGATAAATACGATCACCTTTTCGAGTCATGCCATGACGAAAATTTTGCCGCCCTGCGCGCCGAGATCGAGGCAGAGCAAGAAGCCGAAGATCGTGAATTCGCATTGGCCTCTTTGGATTGGCTCACCATGAGCGACTTCCGCGCCTTCGCGGCTGGCATCCGCCAGGCGGCATGATCCCAACCCCACCGCCCCGGCAACCGACCCGTTGCCGGACCACCAGTTAAGCAGTTTCTAGCACCACGCTCGCCATCCACTTTCTGGGTAAATCCAGCACTTTTTTTCAAGGGTGATCGAGTGAAATTCATTACTGAATATCGTAGAAAAATCTCACTCGCACCCTCTGCTCCGGTAGAAGCAAAAATTGAAACAGACACGGAGTAGCAGATATAAAAATAGATTATTCATCAGGTATGATTACTGGCAATTGTCGCAATTGTCGCAATTGTCGCAATTGTCGCAATTATTGCCTCGATTGGCATTTTGCCATCTACCGGATATCATCGCTGATTTAGTGGATAAAGTTATACAAAAGGGATTTAAAGATGATTAGAAAACTGACCGGGCTGCTGTTTCTGCTGTGTGCCCTGGGTGTGTTTGCAGGTACCGTTGCCGTGGAAATCGCGTGGCTCGGCTTTTGTTTTGGCACCGTAATCATTGGGATTCTGCTGCTTTTCTTTGCGCCAGGAATACTTTTCTTCCCTGTTAATTTCGGATTCGTGACTGGCATGGCCATCTGGGCGGCTGGACTGGTGCTGATTTCCGGCGATGACGACAACAGCAGTCGAAAATTGGAGAAGTTTAGGTCAACCAAGAAGGGTGAGGTTGATCCACAGGTTAAGTATTTCCTGCAATCCCAATTCAACACAATTAAATCCATGGGTCATGAGTTACCTGTTGATCTTATAACTGTTGCATATGTAGTTGCCGTTATAAAAATAATGACAAGAACCAAGTTAAAGATCACGCAAACTAAACCTATTGTGCATGCCATTTTCGACAACATGGATCGTCAAGTCAGTGCTGTGTTCGAATACGCCCTTGATAATCAAAATAAGTTTGGGGAAAGTCTCGCATACGTGACACCAATAGTCTCAAGTGAAGTTGAAGCCGGTTACGGCTCATTTCTGATCGACCATGCAAAAAACCTCGCTGCGCCTGACGATACTGTACGCACCTACGGAGCAAACTATATCGACTCAACGCACGTGTAGTATTCCATCAAAGACCCAAACTTCTATCCATGTCTTTTTTGCGCTGATTGGACTGAGACTCATCCTTAGGGAAGGACGCGATGAGCAACCAATACGCCGTAACCTGGACGGTGGACGTCGAAGTAATGGGCAACCACAAAGACGCTGCACAGGCCGTAGCTGACCTTTATTTTCAAGAGCGTATCGCCGCAGAGGAACACGGTAGCGCCTGCTCGTTTACCGTGGCCGGTTCGGATAACTTTCCGGTGGAAATAGACCTTGCAGATAGCTTGTCGGATCTCGAAGGCGACGACACACAATAATCACCTGGTGCGGTGGCCACCGCACCAGGGATACCCCGCGCTACGTTGAAATCTGACGAATCCGCGGGGCTCTACACCCCCACTTTTTAAGAGAATCCGCGCTCTAACTCCCTCCGCTTGCGAATATCCGCAACGCGAGCCGGTGTGACCCCCGCAAGCTTTGCCAGCACGTTGTTGGAAACGACGCCAAGTAGATGCTCGTAGCGAGCAACCCGCGACACGCACTGATACCCAACCCCGCCGCTGTGCGTGTTCGGCTTCGCCGAAACGGCTCTCGTAAACCAAGCCCCGGCCAAAAGTGCGGCGGGTCTTGGCCCTTCGGGCTTCGATCCTCACGCCTTCGCCCGTCCCGGGCTGCGCGCTCCGCTTGCACCAGGTCAACGTCACCCACTCGGTTTATATCGTACGATACAGGGAAAAAGCCGATAGCCCGGGCCAGCCCGGGCGATGCAACAGCCCGCGTCCTGGATCTGCGCACGACTCAGGAAATCACCCTGCAGTTACCCACCGCCCGGGCAAGAAGCCTCCCGCCCCGTGGATAACTGCATCGTTCGCTCTGGCCTCTGACGGGCCCCGCTCGCTGGGCGATTTTGTGTGCGCTGGCCGTTGCATCGGAATGCCTTCGGCGACCAAGGGGGTGCCCCCCTTGGATCCGCAAGTTGGAATGGTTCGGGCTTCGCCCGCGATCTGCGCGGGCCTATTCGCCGCTCTCAGCCGCCACCTCTGGCGGGACTTCGACCAGCTCTTTCGAGTCCACAAACGGGACTGCGCACTCAATACATTGAATGCGACCGCTAAGCCCCGGTTTGCCCCATAGATTCAGGTGGCAACTCGGACAGGTGTACTTGCGCTTGTTCTTCGGGTCTTCCTTGCCAGGATCTGGCTGCAGCAAACCCGCCGAAGTCAGCGCCGATATGTCTATCGTTGGGTCTTCTGCCGGGCCTGGCACCGGCTCGCCACCAGGCCCGTAGAGCAGCACTGCCGACATAGGAACCCGCTTGGTTACTACGTCGATCCACGACAACATGCGGCCCTGGTCGATCAATTCCTTGCAGGAAAGATCGAACGGCCCGCCCTCGATGATGTAGTGCGTCATCTGTTGGCCATGACGTTTCCCGCCAGGCTCACCAGTGTCCGACGGCATCAGCCCGATGGACTGCATTTTGTTAGCCCATTCCGCGTTGTGATACCCGGATCGGGAGCGCTTGCCGAAATGGGCCTGCCACTGGTGGACTTGCTCATGTGCCAGTGTGGATAAGGTCTGCTCTACGCGACGGTGCGCGAAATATGCAGGGTTCAGCGCAATCTCATCGCTCTTTCCGTCGCCGTTCCGGCGAAGAAAGCGCGACTCAGAGTAGTACCCGAACGTGTTGCTTTTGCGCTGCAACGTGAACAGACAGCCAGGGAGCTGGCCATCAAACAGCACCTCATTGAAGTACGCATAGGCGCCTTCGATTTCTTCGTACAGTTCCTGACTGGCAGTTGCGGTCATGTGTCCTCCTTTTCTCGCATGCGAGCCCCCCCCCCTGGCCTGATCGCCTGCGGGGGGAGGGTTGTGGCAATACGAAAAGTTTATCCTGTATCGTACGATACAGGATAAACATCAAAAAAGGGGCGCACCCCCCTCACATTGCGGCCAGGCGATACCCGATGAAAGCACCCACGGCACCGGCGACAATCGCCGACACCACCGCTGTAAGTGCGAACACAACGAACCAGCGGCGCAAGCCTCCGGCTGCGAGGATCACCGGCGCTGAACTGCGGTTCAGCTCGTTACCAATCCTGGCAGCGGCCTCACGGCCAGCCTGCAGCAACGCTACCTGCTGGGTTTCCATCATTGACTCGAAGTTCAGCCGCGTCTGCAGCAACGCCTTGGCCGCGCCGTCCTTGATCGCCTGGTCCAGTTTCGCCCCCAGTTCGCCGTCCACTTCTTCGAGACGGCGCACCAGGGCGTCAATGTCTTCCATCATCTGAACCGCCAACGCTTCGCGGGCGGTTGTCGGATCCTTGGCCATCGCCGTTACTTCCCTTTCCCGAACAGCGCCGCGTACACGTCATCGAGGTTCTTCCAGGCCGACTTAGCCAGGCGCTGAACCGATATCATCCGTATAGCGTGTTCCTTGTCTTGTTCGGTCTTCGCGTCTTTCAACTGCTCACGGTACGGCGTGGTGTCTTTCACGACCTCGGAAATGTTTTTCTTGAGCGCACGCAGCCGCTCGAACACCTCGTTGGAATAGATCACCGCGTCAGGGTTGAGGGTGAATTTCTTCTCCAGCGTGTGAAAGCCGAACACCGCCGAGAAGGTTTGCGGCAGGTCGTCTGCATCGTCGATCTGCACCTTGTTGAACACGACCAGGATTCGCTTGGCTGGAACGCCAAGCGCGGAAAGCGTCTTGATCGTGTTGATTGTGTCGGCTTGCTGTTTCTTCTCGCTGACTGTGGGCACCAGGAAGTAATCAAACTCTTCCTGCGAGCCAGCGAACTGCCCCATGTACTTGAAGAAGTCTTCGACGTTCGACGCACCCACGTCGACCACCGCTTTGCTCTCTACCATTAGCCATTCTTGCAGCTCGCCGAACTGGCGGCCCTTTATGCGCTCGATCTCGGCGGCAGTATCAGAAGCCCCCGCGTTGATCGTCTCAATGGCGAAACGCGGCGCGTCCATCCGTGGCGACAACAACTGATCGGATACAGTCGTCTTGCCGGTGTTGCCGCTGAAATTCACTACGGCGATTTTGCTCATGTGCGTCTCCTTCTGCTTGGGCTCGCACTTTCGTAGCGCGCCAGTTCTGAGGCGTTCACATCATCCCCAGGGTTCATGATCTTGTTCAATTCGGTCGGCGCCATTGGTGCCGGTGGTTCCTCACTTTCAGGTTTTGTATCGCACGATATAGAAACCGATATTTCGGCTGGTGCCACTGCCGCCGCTGACTGCAAATTCGGCTGGCTTGCCGGTGCTTCGACCGTTCCGGCCTTGACCGACTTGCGATACCGATACAGGTAACTTTTCAGCGTCTCCATGGTGATCTCGATCCCCTGCGCCTTGAGCACATCCAGGATCGCTTGCCGTCTCACTCCGGCCTTCAATTGCTGCTCGATAATCGGCATCACCTGGCGTATTTGTGCCGCCTTGGTTTCCGGTTCAACTGCCTGCAATGCAGTCGCTAGGTCTAGCTTTGCCATATTGCACCCTATATGCACCCTTATTGCTCTCTCTATGCATCCTAATCACCCCCTATGCATAGTCAAGCTAAACCCTTCTGCACCCATACTGCACCCTACCATACGGTCTTCGACCTAAATGATGGATACGCCCTTAACAAGAGCATAATTTTTGATCCTTAACAGGATCAAAATCTTAATACACAACACGCACCTCCCTAGCGGGAGGTAAGACCAGCATATACAGTGCTTCCAGTGGGTTTTACCTGAATGCACGTGTGATACATATGTATTACAGATATACCATATAGACCATATTTTACTAGTGCTTTGTGTATCACGTTTGTTATACATGAACTCGAAGATCTGGACCCTCCATTTCAAGGGGGGATTTTGACCGCCATGAGGGGGCAATGTGGGGAAGACCGTACCAATACGTTTGAACGATGAGCAGTTGGCCAGGGTCGAGGAATCGGCGGCTTTGGCTGGCTATAAACACCTGTCCACTTACATGCGTGACCGCCTGCTTGAACCGTCCAAAGTGGACAGTCACCAGGGCGGAATTGATCAATGGGCAGACCAACAACGCATCTTGAGTTTGCTCGAATCACTCGACCAGGCGCAGGCCACTAACCGAACCATTCTGGCCATCGTGGTCTACCTGCTGCGACAGAACAGCACGCAAGGAAAGCTCAACGAGCTGCGCGCCGAACTGTCCGCATTGGGGAGCAACGAGGAAGCATTAGCCGCTCTGTTGCCCGAGTTGGCTAAGGACATTGAACGTCTATCAGGAGAGGATTAGTGCACAAACAAGAAGTCGATAGCGCAACATTGACGGCGGGGATTGCTCTACCAATCGCCGGTTGGGTCGGCGGCGCCTACCTCGCGCAGATGCCGTTTACACCATTCCCCGGCGCCTTCCGCGAGACATTGCACCAGACACTACAGAACCCAATCATGGCCGGATGCACGGTGGCCACATCCGTGGTGGCCGGTGCCCTGGTCTACTACCTCAACGAATATTGCGACGATGGGTTCCGTGGTGAACGGTTCGTTGAGCATTTGCGCGGTTCTCGCATGCGAAATTGGCACTACGTGGACAGCAAAGTCCGCAGACGTAACGCCAAAACCAACCGGGAACGCCGCAAGAGTGGGCAGGAAAACATCGACCCGATCATGATCGGCAAGGTGCCAATGCCACTGCACCTTGAAGATCGAAACACCATGATTTGCGCGTCCATCGGTGCCGGTAAATCCGTCACCATGGAAAGCATGATGGCCTCGGCGTTGAAGCGTAACGACAAGATGGCGGTGGTCGATCCCAACGGGACCTTCTACTCGAAGTTCAGTTTCAAAGGCGATGTGATTCTCAACCCATTCGATGCACGGTCAGCAGGCTGGACAGTGTTCAACGAGATCAAGGGTGTTCACGACTTTGATCGTATGGCGAAATCCATCATTCCGCCGCAGGTGGATCCAGGTGATGAACAGTGGTGCGCGTATGCCCGTGACGTGCTGGCCGACACCATGCGCAAACTCAAGGAAACCAACAACCCGAACCAGGACACGCTGGTAAACCTGTTGGTTCGGGAGGATGGCGACACCATTCGAGCGTTCTTGGCCAACACCGATTCCGAGGGCTATTTTCGCGACAACGCAGAAAAGGCGATTGCCAGTATTCAGTTCATGATGAACAAATACATTCGCCCGCTGCGCTTCATGACCAAGGGTAGTTTCTCGATTCATAAGTGGGTGACAGACCCGAATGCGGGCAATCTGTTTATCACCTGGCGGGAAGACATGCGCTCGACCATGCAGCCACTGGTGGCCATGTGGATTGACACGATCTGCGCGACCATCCTCAGCTACGAGCCAATGACCGGGAAACGACTCTGGATGTTCCTGGACGAGCTGCAGTCGCTGGGCAAACTCGAATCGTTCGTGCCAGCGGCTACCAAAGGCCGGAAACACGGCCTTCGTATGGTTGCCAGCCTGCAGGACTGGTCGCAGCTGATCACCAGCTATGGCCAACACGATGCGGAAACGGTGCTGTCTTGTTTCCGTAATTACGTGATTCTTGCCGCATCCAACGCACAGACCTCGGACAAGGCCAGCGAGATCCTTGGCCAGCAGGAAGTCAGGCGTATGCGTGTCTCTTTCAGCAACGGTCGCAGCAACCGCTCGCCAGAGATCAAGAAAGAGCCCGTGGTCATGGACTCCGAAATCTCGAACTTGAAAGACCTTGAGGCTTATCTGAAATTCGGTGAGGACTTCCCTATCACCAAGATCAAACTGCCCTTTGTGAAGCACAAGGAAAGAGCGCAGGGAATAGTCGTTGCCGGTCAGGCGGCGTAACGGAGGTTGCATGCTCAACGTCACGCCGATTCGAGGAAACAACCAGTACGCTGCAGCACGTTATTTCTCTGCTGCAGACGACTACTACGCCAAGGAAACACCCGGCGAGTGGCAAGGCGAAGGTGCCGAACGGCTCGGCCTGATCGGCCCCGTCGATCAGCTGCAACTGGCCAAACTGCTTGACGGCAAGTTGCCGAACGGCGAGCGGATCCACACCACGTTCAATGCCGAAACCAACAAGCGGCGCATGGGCTTGGACATGACATTCTCGGCGCCGAAATCGGTTTCGATGCAAGCACTCGTCGCCGGCGACAAAAATGTCACCCTGGCTCACGACCGGGCGGTGGCCAAGGCCATGCACCACGTTGAAAAACTCGCCCAGGCACGGCGCAAGGAGCAGGGCAAGTTCCTGCGCGAACGAACCGGGAACATGGTCATCGGTAAGTTTCGCCACGAAATGAGTCGCGGCAAGGATCCCCAGCTCCACACCCACGCGGTGATCATGAACATGACACAGCGCGCCGATGGCAAATGGCGCGCCTTGTTCAACGACGATATTTTCAAGGTTCAGCATGAAGTTGACGCCATGTACAAGGGCCAACTGGCCTTGGAGCTGCGCGAGCTGGGCTACGAGATTCGCGTACTCGATGGCAAGGGTAACTTCGAGCTGAATCACATTTCACGGGAACAGATCGAAGCATTCTCCAGCCGTAGCAAGGTCATCGAGGAAGCGCTGGCCAAGGACGGGAAAACCCGGGCCGACGCGACCACCCTTGAAAAACAAGTTATCTCCATGGCCACCAGGCCGCATAAGGACGAACGCGACCGGGACCTGGTGAAACAGTATTGGGTGACGAAAAGCCGCGAGCTGGGAATCGACTACGGCCCACAGAGTCGGCTGGATGGCCGCGAATATGGTGAAACAGGCCCAGAGTCAGGGGCAGGTGTTCCATCTGATCCCAACTTACCCGCAGCGATCACACCAGCCCAAGCCGTTGTGCAGTACGCAATCAATCACCTGACCGAGCGCGAGCAGGTAGTTACCGAGCAGGATCTAATGACCGTGGCGCTTCGACGTTCGGTAGGTTTGGCCGGTCCTGACCAGGTAAGGGGTGAAATAGATCGCCTGGTAAAACAGGGCACGCTCATAGAGTCGGCACCGGCCTACGCAATGGCGCAGCCCACGGAGAACGCGCCTGTTTTATCGCCTGCAGGTTGGCAATCTCACCTGCAGGAGTTGAAAGGCTGGACGGACAAGCAGGCAAAACAGTACGTGGCCACCGCTATCGAGCGGGGTTCATTGGTGCCAACCGAAAAGCGCTACACCACGCAGAAGGGCTTGAAACGCGAGAAAGCCATTCTTGCCATTGAGCGCACTGGCCGGGGCCAGGTTACTCCGCTCATGTCTCAGGAACAGGTCGCTAAAGCACTCGAAGGGTCAACCCTCACGGCTGGCCAGCGGCAAGCCGTCGAGGCCATCGTCAGCACGCCGAACCGGTTTGTGGGTATTCAGGGCGATGCCGGGACGGGCAAAACCTACTCTGTTGAACGGGCGGTGCAATTGCTCACATCCGTCAACGAGGCAATGAGCTACGGCAAGACAGAGGATCAACCCGGCTACCGGATCCTCGCGTTGGCTCCGTATGGCAACCAGGTTGCCGCACTCAAAAATGAGGGGATGGACGCTCATACCCTGGCCAGCTTTTTCAACACCAAAGACAAGACCCTGGACGAGAGGACGATCATTGTTCTCGACGAGGCCGGTGTCGTCGGCGCTCGCCAGATGGAACAGCTCATGCGCCTGGTGGAAAAGTCCGGTGCCCGTCTTGTCCAGCTGGGCGACACCAAACAGACCGAGGCCATCGAGGCGGGTAAACCATTCGCCCAGCTCCAGCAGAACGGCATGCAAACCGCCCGGATCAAGGAAATCCAGCGACAGAAAGACCCCGAACTGAAAATTGCCGTCGAGCACGCTGCCGATGGCAATACCCCCATGTCCCTGCAGCACATCAAGCACATTGAGGAACTGCGCAATCCTTACGATCGACACCAGGCGATTGTGAACGACTACATGCAGCTCACTGACCAGGAGCGCAAAGATGTGTTGATCGTTGCCGGTACGAACAAAGACCGTAAAGAGATCAATACCTTGGCGCGCAAGGCCTTGGGACTTGAGGGCCAAGGGACAAAGTTCGACACGTTGAACCGCGTTGACATGACCCAGGCAGAGCGCCGCTTTGCCCCGACCTACCAGCAAGGGATGGTGATTCAGCCGGAGAAAGACTACAAAAAAGCGGGCTTGGTCCGTGGCGAAATCTACACCGTCAAGCAGGCGCTGCCGGGGAACATTCTTGTAGTCACCGGCACAGATGGAGAGAGTCACCAGATCAACCCTCGACAGGTTACGAAGCTCAGCGTCTACAAGATGGAACGCCCGGAACTGTCGATTGGAGACTTGGTACGCATTACCCGTAACACTCCGTCACTCGACCTAACCAACGGCGACCGGATGCGTGTGGTCAGCACAGCCAACGGCGTGATCGAGCTGGCTTCGACCAAAGAGCGCGACGGAAAGCCCGAGCGCGTAGTGAAGTTGCCAGCGAACAAGCCGTTGCACCTGGAACACGCTTACTCCGCGACTGTTCACAGTGCGCAGGGCCTAACCAATAATCGCGTGATGATCTCCGTGAACACCAAGAGCCGTACCACTTCGCTCAATCTGTTCTACGTGGCCATCAGTCGGGCGCGGTTGGAAGCGAGGATCTACACCGATGCTATCGCCGGTTTGCCGGGTGCCATTGCCAAGCGCTACGACAAAACCACTGCATTGGCGCTGCAAAAAGAGCGGGACGCCCAGCGCCTGCAGAAAGCACACGCGCCGAAAACGGTGGTGGATGGGCCAAAAACCGAGCGCGCCCTGGAACGCGAAAAACGAGCGCGGCCCAACAGCCCAAGCGGCGGCATGGAGCGCACGAAATAGAGCCCAAAAAAAGCCCCGCGAGGCTTTTATCGCGTGCGAGAAATCAGCGAGTGAAGGTGTGTCGGTATCGTTGCAAACTTCTTGCGGACTGTGGCACGAGTAGAGGGTGATACCGCTATCAGAGCGTGATCTGTAGGGCTCATCTGTGTGAGTTATGAGCCCTGCTGACGGCAATGGCGTTTGCGGCACGCAGGGCGATGCAGCGTGAGAGTGTTGCCGCGGACATCTCCGGGATCGTGCGTGATGACTCTTTGCTGTACTGAATTTTAAGTAATTAAAATGATTACCATTTTGTTGTAAAATGCAACGATAGACGTGCTAAAAGGCATGTAATAAGCTCTGCTAAATTATTCGTATCAAGAGTTGCGAACTCACATGACGCCCATGAACCCGCTTGCAGAATTCGCTCAGCCACAGCGTGACCGCCTGGCCTTTATCGAACTGCGTGTGCGCTTCGTCGGGGAGATTCGGAGGCAGGATCTAGTAGACCGGTTTGCCATCCAGTCTGCTGCAGCTACCCGAGATCTTGCGCTCTATAGAGAGCTGGCCCCGGGTAATATCGACTATGACTCCAAGGGCAAAACCTATGTCTTGGGCGATGATTTTCATTCGCTGTTCGACTACCCGGCCGAAAGAGTAATGTCGTGGCTGACCCAGGCCTTCGGTGATGGTGAACCGCTGGAGCTCAAACCCTGGGTCCCCAGTGAAATCCCGCCCCGCTTGACCAATCCCGATCTGGATGTGCTGTCGAACGTAACCCGTTCCATCCATCTGGGCTGCCCTTTGTCCATCGAGTACCACTCCATCTCCAGCGGCAAATCGAAGCGAGAGATTGTGCCCTTCGCCTTGCTAGACACCGGCCTGCGCTGGCGTGTGCGGGCTTTTGACCGCAAATCCCAAGAGTTTCGTGACTTTGTGATCACGCGGATCAAACGCCCGCGTTTGCTCAAGGGTGAGTCGTCCGCACCCCATGAACTGAGCAATCAGGACATCCAGTGGACGCGCATTGTCGAGTTGGAGTTGGTGCCACACCCGGACCGGCCGCATCCCGAAATTACGGAGATGGATTACGGTATGCAGGGCGGCGCATTGCGAATGAAACTGCGTGCTGCAACGGCGGGCTATGTACTGTGCAAATGGGGCGTGGACTGTACTCCGGATCATAGTCTGCGAGGGGCAGAGTACCGCCTGTGGCTAAGGGACTCGTTGGCTATCTACGGTGTGAAAAACGCTGCGCTGGCTCCAGGTTATTCGGAGCCTGGGCGTGCGGCTGGAGCAAAGAAATGATTACCGCCTATCACGCTAAGTACTATGCGCACGAACTGACACGACGCCATGCTGCCGATGGTGTTGGCCGCCTCTCTCAGTCCCTGTTCGACGCGAGTGTCGATCTAAATCCCCACCAGATCGAGGCAGCATTGTTCGCTTTGCGAAACCCTTTGCAGCAAGGGGTCTTGCTCGCAGACGAAGTGGGTCTGGGCAAAACTATTGAAGCCGCGCTGGTTGTCTGTCAGCTATGGGCGGAGCGCAGTCGCAGACTGCTGATCATCGCGCCGGCCAGCCTGCGCAAGCAGTGGGCGCAAGAGTTGTCAGAGAAGTTTGCCGTGCCGTGCACTGTGCTGGATGCCGTGGCATTCAAGAAGCAGTCAGCCGGCAGAGCACTTGAAACCTTGCAGCATCTGGCTGGTAAGTCAGTCCTCATTATGTCCTACCAGTTTGCTACCCGGCTTGAGGCTGAGTTGCGCGCCATTCCTTGGCATGTGGTGGTTCTTGACGAAGCCCACAAGCTTCGAAATGCTCACCGTCAGAGCAACCGCACCGGCCAGGCCCTGCGCCGAGCGCTGGAAGGCCGCAAGAAGTTGCTGCTCACGGCTACGCCGATGCAGAACTCACTGATGGAGTTGTATGGTCTGTCCACGCTCATTGATGAGCATCTGTTTGGCGATGAAAAAGCCTTTCGTAAGCAATACTTGAACAATCCCGCTGGATTGGAGGAGCTGCGAGGACGCCTTAATGGTTTCACTCAACGCACTTTGCGCAAGGATGTGTTGGAGTACATCAAGTACACCGAGCGCAAGGCTATAACCCAGCCATTCAGCCCCACAGATGACGAGCAAGCGCTTTATGACCAGGTATCAACCTTCCTGCTGCGCGAACATTCCTTTGCCTTACCCAAGAGTCAGCGCCATCTCACTGGTTTGATTCTGCGCAAACTGCTCGCCTCCAGTACTCCGGCCATTGTCGCCACGCTGATTACTGTCCGGGCTCGGCTGGAGCAGATGCTGGTAGACGAGGCCTCGGCGGAGCAGATCAATCTGCTGGAGCAATGGATAGAAGAGGATGACCTCGAAACGGACTATCTGGAAGATGAGGAGCCTATCTCGGATGATCTGCAGCCTTCAGAGCCCAGTGTTCAAAAGCCGGAGCATAAAAAACAGTTTATTCAGACAGAAATAGATGAGCTGACCGGCATCATTGATCGCGCACATGGGCTGCGTAGTGATACCAAAGCCAAGTCCCTACTCACTGCTTTGCAACTGGGCTTTACCAGCATGGCTGAGCTTGGGGCTTCGCGTAAGGCCATCATATTCACCGAATCAAAACGTACTCAGGAGTATCTGCATCAGTTCCTGTCTGCCAACGGTTATGACGGCAAGCTGGTGTTGTTCAGTGGCACGAACAATCATCCCGACTCCACTGTTATCTACCAGCATTGGCTGGCTACACATAAAGGTACTGATCGGGTAACCGGCTCCCCCCAGGTGGACCGCCGTACCGCGCTGATCGACCACTTTCGCCAGGGTGATGGCAGTGGTGCAGAAATCATGATTGCCACAGAGGCTGCTGCTGAAGGTGTGAACCTGCAGTTCTGTGCTTTGCTGATTAACTACGATCTCCCGTGGAATCCTCAGCGAGTCGAGCAGCGCATAGGCCGTTGCCATCGCTATGGCCAGAAGTTTGATGTGGTCGTGATCAACTTCCTCAATACCCGCAATCAGGCAGACCAGCGCGTTCTCGAACTGCTGACGGAAAAATTCAGCCTGTTTTCCGGTGTGTTCGGTGCCAGTGATGAAGTGCTGGGCAGCATCGAAGGTGGCCTGGATTTCGAGAAACGCATCCAAAAAATCTACGATACCTGTCGCCAGCCAGATGAGATAGAAGCTGCCTTCAATGCGCTGCAGACAGAGCTGGAAGAAGCGATCAATGACCGCATAAAAGACACCCAGTCCCAGCTACTGGAGAACTTTGACGAGGACGTTCACGACCGCCTCAAGCTACGACTGGACGAAGCTGAAGCCCGGCTCGATAGACTGGGGCGGTGGTTCTGGGGTGTGACTCGTTATGCCCTGATTGACCGAGCACACTTTGATGATCATTCTTATGCCTTTTCGCTGACCAGTCCACCAGAGAGTGAGTTTTCGCACATAGCGCCGGGCCGCTATCAGCTCATCCGTGGCGCGGCACAACCCGATATGTTGGCGCACGCCTACCGACTCAGCCATCCGTTGGGCGAGTGGAGTATTGCCACCAGCCTCAACGTCTCTACTCCGGTCGCCCAGCTCAAGCTCGACTACGCCAAGCATGGCACGCGCATCTCGGTCATTGAAAAGCTACTCGGCAAGTCAGGCTGGCTAACACTGGTGCGGCTTGAAGTGACAGCTTTTGAGACAACCGAGGCTCTGTTGTTCTCAGGCCAGACGGACGATGGTGAACTGCTTGATCAAGATGTCTGCGAAAAACTGCTGACCATCCCCGCGGCTGGCAAGCCCATCGCTATTGATGATGCTGCACCAAATGCGCTGACAGCGAACAGTCAACGCTTGGTACAGGCCACCATTGCCAACGTGCTGGAAGCTAACCAGCGGCTATTCAACGAAGAGCGCGACAAGCTGGAACGCTGGGCTGATGACAAGCTTGTCGCCGCAGAGGAAGCGCTCAAGAACACCAAGGCAAGCATTGCTCAGTTGAAGCGCGATGCTCGCAAAGCCGCGACACTTCAAGAGCAGGAGTCCATTCAGCGTGAGCTGTCGGAACTGGAGCGCAAGCAGCGCAGCCAGCGGCAGGAAATTTTTGCCGTTGAAGACGAAATCATCGAGAAGCGCGATTCGCTGATCGAATCGCTGCAGCAGCGGCTACAAGAGAAAACCGATACCCAAACGCTGTTCACCCTGCGCTGGCAGGTGGTGTGAATCGAGCAACAGAAAACGAACGAATCAAGGCCCGAATCATGAGTATAGCTGTGACCGCTAAACAGAACGTAAAATTCCAGCAGCTCATTACTAAGCTGCGCGAGATATTCCAGATCGACCGACCGGAGCTCGATTTTGGAATCTATCGCATCCTCAATGCCCGCGCCGATGAGATCAACGACTACCTAGAGAACCGACTGGCAGAGAAAGTGCAGGCCGCGCTGGCCGTAGGCAACGCCGCCAACACCCAGCAGCTGCAAACCGAATTGCAGGAGGCGGAGAAAAATGCCCAAGCGTTGGGCGTCAGCGCCGATGGCGTACCTAAGGTGCAGGAGCTGCGCAACAAGCTGAAAGCAGCCACCACCGGTTATGGCGAACACGAAAACGCTGTGTTCTCGCACCTGCTCACATTCTTCTCGCGCTATTACGATAACGGAGATTTCATCAGCCAGCGCCGCTACAAGGGCGACACCTACGCCATCCCCTATGCAGGGGAAGAGGTGATGTTGCACTGGGCCAACAAGGACCAGTACTACACCAAGAGCGGCGAAAATTTCGCCAACTACAGCTTCAAGCTAGCTGGTGAGGACGGACAACCGGGTCGTACGGTTCATTTCCGGCTAGTGTCGGCAGACACTGCCAAGGACAACCGCAAGGACAACGATAAGGATCGCCGTTTTGCCCTAGTTGAACACAAAACCGTTACTCGCATTGACGAGCAGGGCGACGAGTATGACGAAGAGCTCCTGCCGGTCGAGGAAGTGGATGGCGCGAGCGGCAAGGAGCTGATCGTTCACTTCGAGTACAAGGCCGTTGCCAAGGGCATCAAGCAAGACGCACTGGTGCAAAAGGCTGTCAAGGCAGTACTGGCTGACGCCGCCGTCAAGGCTCGCTGGCTGGATTTGGGTAGCCGATCCCCGACTGAGAATAATCCCCAGCGCACCTTGCTGGAAAAACAGTTGGGCGATTACACCACCAAAAATACCGCCGACTACTTTATCCACAAGGACTTGGGTGGCTTCCTGCGCCGAGAGCTGGACTTCTATATCAAGAAAGAAGTCATGCACCTAGACGATGTGCAGAATGCCAGCGCCTTTACCGACATCGAGAAATCGCTGCGCATGATCCAATGCCTGCGCGCCATTGCACTGGAGCTTATTGCGTTTCTGGCCCAGTTGGAAGATTTCCAGAAGAAGCTGTGGCTGAAGAAAAAGTTTGTTGTATCCAGCCATTACTGCATCACGCTAGACCGGATTCCGGAAAAGTTCTATCCAGAGATTGTGGCAAATGAGGAGCAGTGGGGCCGTTGGACGCAGCTCAACGTCTGGGATGGCAGTGCGCCCGGCACAATTGACGATTTGAGGGCTGGGCCATATCGGATGGTGGATACCAGCCTATTCGAGATCGACTTCACACGGAGGTTGCTGGCAGCCATCGATGACATCGACGCCAGTCTGGGCGGGGTCGTGATTCACAGCGACAACTTCCAAGCGCTGAACTTCGCCAAGGAGCGTTATAGGGCGAGTATCGATTTTACGTATATCGACCCCCCATACAACACCGTTCACTCGAAGATCGCCTACAAGAACCAGTTTGAGCACTCAAGCTGGCTCGCTCTGATCTCGAACACCCTCCCGTTCACCCGGAAACTATTCGGTGACTCGTACTCATTCGGGTTCGCCATAGACGACTACGAATATAACAACGCATTCACGTGCCTGCGCGATCATTTCTCAGATTGCGATGTTTCGACTATCGTCATCAATCACCACCCGCAAGGCTCAGGCGGCCGACTATCGCGAACGCATGAGTACTATATCGTCGCTTCGCCAACTAATGGCCCTCAGTACCTCGGTTTCCCCAAGGAGGACGAGACTGAGGACCGTAGTTTCATGCGTAGCGGGACGGCGGATAACAATTACCGTGCACCACGCGGCGGGGGTGTTGGTCGTTGGCGCAGCTTTTATGCACTGCTTGTCGATCCAACTACGCGCAAAATTGTAGGAACGGAACCGCCTCCTCCGCTTGACTCCGAGTATCCAACCGGACCCACACCTGAAGGGCTTGAGAGAATCTATCCGATCAACTCAAGTGGCGAGGAGCGTGTCTGGCGCTCGTCCTACGAGACGGGCAAGAGGCGCGTGGAGAATTGTGAGATTGTTCTGACCGATCGAGGAGCTGTAAAGCAGATGATCGACCACCAGGACAAGCGAGAAACACTGTTTAGCAATTGGATCGGCGCTGACTACAACGCAGGAACCAACGGCACGGCGGTCTTGGACAACTTGGGGCTTGGCGGTGTGTTTGACTATCCGAAATCTGTCAAAACGCTTGAGCAAGCATTCTGGATGCAGTCTTTTGGAAAGACTGACTTTACAGTTCTCGACTACTTTGCTGGGTCAGGAACGACTGCTCACGCCACCCTTTCGTTGAATCGAAAGGATGGCGCAAAGCGGAAGTATGTTCTTGTCGAGCAAGGGGAGTATTTTGAGACTGTCCTAAAGCCGCGGCTCCAGAAGGTTGTCTTCTCCTCCGAGTGGGCAAGCGGGAATCCCACTGCCCCGGAAACCGGTATCTCCCACTGCTTTAAAGTCCTCAAACTCGAAAGCTACGAAGACACGTTGAACAACCTGCAACTGCGCCGGGACGCCAAGCAGGGTGAAACGCTGTCCCTGCTGAATCAGCAGGCCCAGGACGACTACCTGCTGAACTACATGCTGGACGTAGAGAGCCGTGACTCGCTGCTATCCGTGCAGGACTTCAACAAGCCCTTCGACTACAGCCTGAACGTGGCGGTCGACTCAGCGGGAGCGTTTGAGCCGCGCAAGATCGACCTGGTGGAGACCTTCAGCTACCTGATCGGCCTGTGTGTCAGGCACATGGATGCTCAACCGGCGCGTGGCTTTGTCACCGTCACTGGCACGCTGCCTAGCGGCGAGAGCTGCCTGGTGCTGTGGCGTGACTGCGAGATGCTAGATTACGAAGGCGTGAGCAAACTCTGCGACCGGCTTGCCATCAACCCGGCAGATAACGAGTTCGATGTTGTCTACATCAACGGCGACCACAACATCCCGACCGTCTTGATGCAGAATGCCGAGGAAGGCGGCGCTACCCGCAAGCTCAAGATGCTCCAGATAGAGCCGGAGTTTCTGCAGCGAATGTTCTCGGTGGAGGACATCTGATGGCGCGTCCACGCAAGGCCATGGCCACCGCAGGCGCAAGAAGCGCTGGTAAAAAGCGCAGCTTTCACCAGGAGCTGGTACTCAACCGCTGGATGATGGGGTTCTTCAAGGGCGGTAACCTCGGTGCTTTAAAGTTGCGACTGGTCGATGACCGACATGAAGGTATCGACGAGGACGGGCAAACCAAATTCTTCCACGAGCTGACTCGCAATCTGTTCGAAGTAGATCGGGTATCGGAAGCTGACTTACGGCGATATGACCTGAGCATTGTTGGCCACTGGCAAGCCATCACCGCTCAGCGTAATAAGCTCGAAGGCCATGAATTGCAGATGAAGTACTTTCAGTACCTGTCGCTGCTGTTCACCGAGATCTATCTGGACTGGTATTTCAACAAACGTCAGGCCCTGCTGGATGGCCTGAATGAGGAGATGCTGCGCTACCGTGCGGAGTCGGGTGCGGAACAATTCAAAGCATTCGAGGCGGATGATCTAAACAAAATTGCCTTCTGGAACGCTACAGGTAGTGGTAAGACGCTGCTGCTGCACGTCAACATCAGGCAGTACCTGCACTATTTTCAGGCTGGCCAGCGTGAGCACTATCCGAGCAAGATCATTCTGCTTACGCCCAATGAGGGCTTGTCACGTCAGCATCTGGAAGAGCTGCATCTGTCAGGCTTCGGTTTTGCGCAGTTCTTCAATAAGGCGCAGAGCCCTGCACGCGGAACCATTGAGATCATCGACATCAACAAGCTTGGTGACGAGATGGGGGATAAGGTTGTTGCTGTGGATGCGTTCGAAGGCAACAATCTGGTGCTGGTGGACGAAGGCCATTCCGGCACAGGTAAGGCAGGCGGCGCTTGGATGAGCAGGCGCGATGCGCTGGTGCGCGGCGGCTTTGCCTTCGAGTACTCGGCTACTTTCGGGCAGGCTGTAGCCAAAGGAATGACCGTGGCTGCGGCGGAAGAAGACGTCCAGAAAAAGAAATCCAAGATGCTGTTCGAGACAACCAGCCTGAAGAAGCTGGACGACAGCCAGTTGGCGCAGATTGCTCTGAGCGGCGAGGAAAAACGCCAGGCACGTATCGCTGCCACCCGTGAAATCTACGCCAAGTGCATCCTGTTCGATTACTCCTACAAGTTCTTCTACGAAGACGGCTACGGCAAGGAGTCGTTGATTCTGAATATGAGCGGCGAGGCCTACGAGCAGGAGGACTACGCCCAAAAATACTTCACTGCCTGCCTGTTAGCGTTCTATCAACAGCTCTGGCTGTGGAATACACACCGCGACAATCTGACCGATTTCAACATCGAAAAGCCGCTGTGGGTGTTCGTGGGCAACAGGGTGTCCGGTGAGGAGTCGGACATCCTAGAAGTTGTGAATTTCCTTGCCTACTTCCTGAACAACGATGCGCAGATCAAGATCTGGTTGGCCGATCTGATCGCTGACCGGGCACAGATCCTCGACGCGCGGGGCAACAATATCTTCAAGGGGCGATTCACTTCCCTGATGTGCTTTACGGGTAAGCCAGAAGATCTGTATGCCGACATTCTACAGCGGGTGTTCAATGCGCAGGCCAAGCAACGGCTGAAGCTGGTCAATATCAAGAGCAGCAAAGGTGAGCTGGCCTTGCGGGTGGGTGATGCTGAGCCATTCGGCCTTATCAATATTGGCGACGATGCCGGTTTTTTTGGCCTCGCAGAGAATGTCGATGATTTCGATACTGAACGCGACGATTTCGGCGGCGCACTCTTTGGCACTCTGAACAACAAGGACAGCCGGCTCAACATGCTGATCGGCTCGCGCAAGTTCACCGAAGGCTGGAGCAGCTGGCGTGTCTCCACCATGGGCCTGCTCAATATGGGACAGGGGGAAGGCTCGCAGATCATTCAGTTGTTCGGGCGCGGCGTGCGTCTCAAGGGTAAGGGCTTTTCGCTTAAGCGGAGCTTGCCAAACGAGCGGCCAAAAGGCGTGCATTTGGACAAGCTGGAGACATTGAATATTTTCGGGGTGCGTGCCAGCTATATGGCCACCTTCAAGGATTATCTGCGCGAAGAAGGTATTACCCCCAGTGACGAAATCCTGCACCTGGAGTTCGAAACCAGGCCGAACCTGCCCGCTTGTACGCTCAAGACGTTGACATTGAAGGATGGCTACAAGGACAACCAGAAGCTGGGGTTCAAGCGTACTCACTTCCCATTGCTGTACGAGATTCCCGAAACGTTTAAGGACAAAATCAAAGACCCGCATGTGGTGCTTGATCTGTATCCGCGAGTTGAAGCACTGTCCACGCGGGATAAAGCTGTGGTGGCCACCGCTGAAGCCCGCCACAAGGGCAAACTAAACGCAGCGTTGTTTACGTTGTTTGATTGGGATCGTATCTATCTGGCCCTGCAAGATTACAAGCTGCAACGCAGTTGGAGCAACCTGCGCCTGGATCGACAAAAACTGGTCGACTTCTGTGCGGGCTCATCTGACTGGTACACGCTGTACATTCCAGCAGCGGAGTTGTCGGTGGCCGGTTTCAGCAATATCCGTAAGCAGGAGGAAATCCTGATCCGTCTGTTAACGGATTACACCGATCGCTTCTACAAGGCGCTGAAAACCGGCTACGAGGGGCAGTTTTACGATGTAATCCGCATGGAAGAAGACCACGGATCGATGCTGAAGCTCTACCAGTTCGAGATCGAGAACACGGATGACGGTCTGGAATATCAGGAAAGGCTGGAGGTGCTGCAGAAGCTGGTTGCGGACGGCAAGATTGGTGAGGCCAGCAAGTGGAACGCCCCTCACATGGTCGCCATCAGCTTTGATCGCCACCTGTACTATCCGCTGCTATCACTGGAAGACAAAGACGTGGTGCCGTTGAAGATGCGTCCTCTGGCTTTTGATGCGCCAAGCGAATGGGATTTTGTTCGCGACCTGGAGGAGTTTTACAACTCGCCCAAGGGCCAAGCTGCCATCGGAGCGCGCAGCCTTTACTTGCTACGTAATGCCGACAGTGAAGCGAAGGGGCTAGGCTTTGCGCTGGCCGGCAATTTCTACCCGGACTTCCTGCTGTGGCTGGTGGACGATGAAACAGGTAAGCAGTGGCTGAGCTTCGTAGACCCTAAAGGCCTGCGTAATCTTGATCTGTCGCACCCAAAGCTCGGACTTTACAAAGAAGTGAAGAAACTTGAGACGACACTGGCGGCTCAGGCTAAACCGGGTGAGCCTCCCTTGGTCTTGAATGCTTTTGTGCTGTCGCCGACGAAGTTCGCTGATTTGCTCAATGTCGCTGACCCAACGAAGAAGGCTGAATTGGAAGATCGCCATGTGTTGTTTATGGAAGACGGCCGCGACAGCTATCTGAGCAGCATGTTTGCACGGATAGTCTGAAATGACCGATAGCTCACTGGCTTTCAGGAATTAAAGCCAGTGGGCTGGGATGTCAATCGCATGGTTTTTCGCAACCGTATTCAGCGTAGCGATGATCTCGACATGCCGTGTCAGGTCGACAGACTGCCATTTAGCACGGCATTCCAGCAGGCCCTTCAGCTCGCTCAGGTTGTACATACCAAGGCGGTGGAAATTGCCCCAGCTCGGAATACCGAACAGGTTATAGATAACAACAGTGGCATCACGCTCACTGGCGAGGCGCTTCTCGCCTGTTAGCTTCTCGGCGGCTTCTTCAGCTTCGTCGCGATCGTCGTAGGTGTTGAGTAGTTTCATCGTCGTACAAGGTGGTTTCGAGGGTGCGTATGTTACCAAAGTGAGAGCGACAAGCATTCTGTCGCTACCAATTTTTGGTTCAGCCTGACACGAGATGTAGTTGGCGAGCGCGCAGAACTCGGAAAAAATCGTACGCTAAGCCATCCATTGGCGACAAGACACCCTGAGACGGCGCCCTGGCACGTTAGACGCTGTAAAAGTAGGATGAAAGGGTCGCAGTTTTCTATCCAATTCGAGCTTGTCTGAAACGCTCATGGGGGGCTCTCTACCAGAACAACGACAAGTATCGTAGTGGATCCTGGCAGAGAGTCGCTAGGGCTTACTCAGTAGCGGCCTGCACCGCCAAAACCCTTGGCCTCATGCTCCGGCACTTTGCGCTCCAAGGCTTTGTCTTTGACCACCACCACCCCGGCGTAGGCATAGCGAATCGACAAATCCTTGTCTTTCGCGATCAGGCCGGATGTTGCACCACTCAGAGCAGCCCGGGCGTGCTCAACAAAGTAGCTTTGCTTACCATCGGTAACTGCTTGAACCACCTTTCCCGCATTGAACGAAACGATCTTGCCCTCGTAAGTTTTGCCATCCTCGGCCTTCCTCATAGCGGGCATGTCATGCTTCGCGTTCATGCCGTACGCCACTTCGTTCTGATCAGGCTTGGCCAACTCCGTTTTACCCAGCGTGGCCTTGCAAAAGTCAGCTTTTCCCAACTCCATGGATTGCTTGAATGACTGTTTGAACTCTGCCGATCCTGGCTGATTATCAAACGGTAAATCTTTGTACAGCTTCCCCTCGGAAGTGCCGGTGCGGGCATAGATCTGGGGAGCCTACAGAATTCGGAAAAAATCGTACGCTAGGGTTTTCCGACCTGTCGGAGCGGCCTGAATTTCCCGTCTTCTAGCTTGCGGTTCTGCCGCCAAACGTAATCGCCGGTCAGGTTTATGTGCTCCCAGCCCAGCGGCGATAGGTATTGATACAGGTCGGTGTTCACCAGTTTTCCGGCCTCTGTCAGCCCTTGGGTGGCACGTTCCAGGTAGACCGTGTTCCACAGCACTATTGCAGCAGTCACCAAGTTGAGGCCACTGGCTCGGTAGCGCTGCTGCTCGAAGCTCCGATCCCTGATTTCACCGAGACGGTTGAAGAACACCGCTCTGGCCAAGGAGTTGCGCGCTTCGCCTTTGTTCAACCCTGCATGCACGCGACGGCGCAGCTCGACACTTTGCAGCCAATCCAGAATGAACAGCGTGCGCTCGATCCGACCCAACTCCCGTAGTGCGACAGCCAGGCCGTTCTGGCGCGGATAGCTGCCCAGCTTACGCAACATCAGCGAGGCGGTGACGGTGCCTTGCTTGATCGATGCTGCCAGACGCAGAATATCGTCCCAGTGAGCGCGGACGTGCTTGATGTTCAGTGTGCCGCCGATCATTGGCCGCAGTGTCGGGTAGTCCTGGACGCTCTGTGGCACATACAGCTTGGTTTCGCTCAGGTCGCGGATGCGCGGCGCAAAGCGAAAGCCCAGCAGGTGCATCAACGCGAAGACGTGATCGGTAAAACCAGCCGTGTCGGTGTAGTGCTCCTCGATCCGCAGATCCGACTCGTGATACAGCAGACCATCGAGCACGTAAGTCGAATCCCGTACACCGACATTCACCACGCGGGTGCTGAACGGCGCGTACTGGTCGGAGATATGGGTATAGAACAGTCGTCCTGGTTCATTGCCATACTTCGGGTTGACGTGCCCTGTGCTCTCGCCTCGTCCACCTGCACGGAAGCGCTGGCCATCGGAGGATGAGGTGGTGCCGTCTCCCCAGTAGGCAGCAAAGGAGTGATGGAACTGGCTGTTGACCAGCTCGGCTAGTGCCGCCGAGTAGGTTTCGTCGCGGATGTGCCAAGCTTGCAGCCAAGACAGCTTGGCGTAAGTCATCCCCGGACTCGACTCGGCCATCTTGGTCAATCCAATGTTGATGGCATCGCCGAGGATCGCAGACAGTAGCAGTGTGCGATCCTTGGCCTGGGCACCATCCTTCAGGTGGGTAAAGTGACGTGTAAACCCTGTCCACTCATCCACATCCATCAACAGATCGGTGATCTTGATTCGCGGCAGTAACTGACTGGTCTTGTCGATCAGCGCCTGTGCGGTATCTGGCACCGCCGAATCCAGCGGCGTGATCTTAAGTCCAGATTCGGTGAGGATCGCGTCGGGGAGTTCGTTGTCCTTGGCCAGCTTGGCGACGGTTGCCAGTTGTTCATCCAGCAACTTTAAGCGTTTCTCTAGGTACTGGTCGCTGTTTGGGTTGATCGCCAATGGCAGCGCCTGTTCCTTCTTGAGTGCGGCGAATTTCGCGGGCGGTAGCAGGTAATCTTCAAAGTCACGGAACTGCCGTGAGCCCTTGACCCAGATGTCGCCGGAACGCAGCGCGTTCTTCAGCTCGGACAAAACACAGATCTCGTAAAAGCGCCGGTCAATGCCTTCCGGCGTGATCACCAGCGGTTTCCAGCGCGGTTTGATAAAGGCGGTCGGGGCGTCCGACGGCACCTTGCGCAAGTTGTCTGCGTTCATCTCTCGCAGCTGCTGTATGGCATCCAGCACACGTTGCGCTGCCGGTGCGGCCCGTAGCTGAAGCACTTCCAGAAAGGCCGGGGTGTAGCGGCGCAGCGTGTTGAAGTTCTCGCTGACCAGGTACAGGTGATCGAAGGCCTCGGGGCGGGCCAGCAGCTCGGCGTCAGTGACACTCTGGGCGAATTCATCCCAAGGGATTACCGCTTCGATAGCGGCGAACGGATCGTCACCCGATGCTTTGGCATCCAGCAAGGCCTGGCCTATCTTCGAGTACAGGCGCACCTTGTCGTTGATCGCCTTGCCCTGCTTCTGGAACTGCTGCTGATGCTTGTTCTTGGCGCTGCTGAACAGCTTGATCAGGATGCGGTCGTGCAGATCGACCAGCTCATCGGTCACCGTTGCGGTGCTTTCCAGCACCACGGCCACGAGGGTGGCGTAGCGCCGTTCGTTCTCGAACTTGCCGAGATCCTGGGGAGTCATCTGCCCACCTTCACGGGCTAGCTTCAGCAGCCGGTTTTGGTGTATGTACCGGTCGAGCCCTTCGGGCAGGGCCACCAGCTGGAAGATTTTCAGCCGCTCGATGTGCTCCATCATGTGCCGCGAATTCGGTTTCAATGGTGACTGTCGCAACCAGGTCAACCAGGTGCTGTTGCCGCCTGCTTTGACAGTCAGCAGTTCGTCGAGCTTGTTGCGATGCTGCTGACTCAGCGGCTCGATCAAGGCGCGGTAGACCCTCCTGTTAGCTCGCGCCACGGCTTCGGAACAGGCCCGATCGATGACCGTCAGGGTCGGCAATATCCGCCGTTGCTGACGCAGACTCTCCAGAGCCTGCCCGGCCAGTAACAGGCCTTTGTCGGTTTGCTGGGCCAGGTGTGTCAGTTCGCGTACCAAGGCTCGAAAGTCAGGAAGCCCGAAGGGTAACAAGCCGAGGTAGGTGCGCAACTCCTGGGCGTGTTCACGGCGTGTTACATCGCGTTCACCGTACTTCACCCAACTTTCGGAGGCCGCTTGAATCTGTCGGGCCACCCACTCAATGAACGGATCGGGCAGTAAGCTGTCGCTGGCCAGCGCGTAACCGGGGTAGCGCAGCAGACAGAGTTGCACGGCAAAGCCGAGTCGATTGGCATCACCCCGTCGCTGACGGATCAGCGACAGATCGGACTCGTTGAAGGTGTAATAGCGGATCAGATCGTCTTGGCTTTCCGGCAGCGCAAGCAGAGTGCCGCGCTCAGTGGCCGAGAGTATCGAGCGACGCGGCATGTATCAGTCATCCGGGCGAAGGTACTGGTAGAGGGTTTCCCTACTTATACCGAACTCACGGGCCAACTGGGCTTTCGGCTCGCCGGCAGCGGCCCGTTGCCGGACTGCGACGGTCTGTTCGTCGGACAGGGCTTTCTTGCGACCCCGGTAGGCGCCACGTTGCTTGGCCAGGGCGATGCCCTCGCGCTGTCGCTCGCGAATGAGCGCTCGCTCGAACTCGGCGAAGGCCCCCATGACCGACAGCATCAGGTTGGCCATAGGTGAGTCCTCGCCGGTGAATACCAGGCCTTCTTTCAGAAACTCGATGCGCACGCCGCGCTTAGTCAGCTTTTGCACCAGACGTCGCAGGTCATCCAGGTTGCGCGCCAAGCGATCCATGCTGTGCACTACGACCGTATCACCCTCACGGACGAAGCCGAGCATGGCCTCCAGTTGCGGACGCTGGGTGTCCTTGCCGGAGGCCTTGTCGGTGAACAGCTTCCTCACCTCGGTCTGTTCCAGCTGGCGTTCCGGGTTCTGATCGTAGCTGCTGACCCGGACGTAACCGATGCGTTGTCCTTGCAAGTTGACTCCAAGGGTAGATTTGTCAGGTTGAAATCTATGACCTTGGTACGCAAGTGTCAAGAATATCAAAAAACAACTCTATTCTGACGCATCGACATAATACAACCTGACATCAGGTTAGGGTATACCCCAACCTGACACCACTGCATTTATGAAATATCTATCAGTAGTACAGCTACGCTGTGGCTTGCAGCGGATAGGGGTTGTAAGCCGGAAACCCAGAAATTTCCGTCAGCCGATCAACATGGCTTGTCTCGCGCTTGGTCGATGAGTTCCTGCATCGCCCGCATGACTTCTTCGTGGGTGTACGACTTGGCGTTGGGGTCGTCGGCCTCTCGGAGAGCTTCCTCGACCTCGCGGGTCATCCGCGCATATTCTTCCGGCCACAGCGCTTGCTCCATGCGCAGCGACGCCTGCCCAAGCAGGTGCAGCAGGCCGAACAGCCGCATGTCATTGGTGGCGACGACGTGCTCTCGAATCCGCTCCTGGATCACCTCGCAGGCCCGATGCGCCTCTGGCGTCGCCGTGCCCTCGTAGCCGGCTGGGAGTTCTGCTTCTTCAGCGATTCGCGCCCAAGCGATAGCCGGTGGACAGGTTCATTTGCTCATCCACTTGCGCAGCAGACGCTTTTTCAGGGAGGCGCGCTCTTGCGGATTGCGTCCCTTGTGGTTGGCAATGCGATCCGCCGTGGCGGCCTGGCGCTTGATGGGCCAGTAGGAGCGGCCATCCTTACCCATCGACCAGACGTTGCTGACCTGGTTTTCCAG
>NZ_JBSVWB010000035.1:0-67886 GCF_054071795.1 Pseudomonas sp. SDO5271_S396 | reverse complement strand
ACATTTTGATTTGTGAACACATTCAAGTGTGGGAGCTGGCTTGCCTGCGAAGGCGATAGATGGGTTCAGGAAGAATCAGGGTAAGGGTGAGAAAGGCGAACGCCCATCAGCACTCTGCAGTTCCTGCAGGTAGTTGCGGAAAATCTGGCCCAGCACCTGGGTCGCCACTTCCAGTTCATCGCGCTGCATGTGTTCGGCGACTTCGTCGGCGGTGTCCAGCGCATCTTCGGCGCCATTGACCGCAGCCATTTTCAGCACGATATACGCCTGAACGTTATTGGCCGGTACGCCTTCGCCCTTGAAGAACATGTTGCCCAGCTGGAATTGGGCCTGGGCGTGGCCCTGCAGCGAGGCTTTCTCGAAATAGCTCAAGGCCTTGTTGAGGTCGCGGGCGGGGTTTTTGCTGTCGTGGAAGTACTCGCCCAACTCGTATTGCGCCTGCGCATCCCCGCTCTCGGCCTGTTTTTGGCACGCGCTCAGGGCTTCGGCCTGGCTGTCTGGCTGGGTATTGAGGGTGCAACGACCCATCGCTGGGATCAACAACGAGTTGCCGCCTGCTTGTGCATGCGCCAGCAGCGGCTGAAGGAGCAACAGGCAGCCCAGAACCAGGGTGCGGCCGGTGCGTTTCATGGGAATCGACTTACCTCTGACGGAGCACGCGGATCCTCGGGGGATCCAATAAGCGCGCATTATGAAATAAGCAGGCCTCTGCTTACAAAGTCTTTACTCGTTTTTCTGCTGCCTGTGCAAGTTATCTGTTGGATTGCAGGTGAATTCTCGAAAAAAGTCGGAAAGTTCTGTAAGCAAGGTAGCAAATCAGACACCGTTTGGGCGGTGCCTGATTTTTGCGTCCCCCTATTTCAGTGCGGCGAAGGCGCGTTCGGCGGCATCGAGGGTCAGTTTCAGCTCGGCTTCGCCATGGGCGATCGAGGTGAAGCCGGCTTCGAACGCACTCGGCGCCAGGTACACGCCGCCTTCCAGCATCAGGTGGAAGAAGCGCTTGAAGCGTTCGGCGTCGCTGCCCATCACGTCATCAAACGTAACGATATCGTCGGCACCGCTGAAGTACAGGCCGAACATTCCGCCTGCCTGGGTGGTGACAAACGGAATGCCGGCGGCATCGGCGCGTTGTTGCAGGCCGTCGAGCAGGCGGGTGGTGTAGTCGGTCAGTTCGGCGTGGAAGCCCGGGCGGCTGATCAGGCGCAAGGTGGTCAGGCCGGCGGCCATGGCCAGCGGGTTGCCCGAGAGCGTGCCGGCCTGATACACCGGGCCCAGCGGGGCAATGTGTTGCATGATTTCACGCTTGCCGCCGAAGCAGCCTACGGGCATGCCGCCGCCGATGATTTTGCCGAAGGTGCTCAGGTCTGGCGTAACGCCGTAGTAAGCCTGGGCGCCGCCAAGTGCGACACGGAAACCGGTCATCACTTCGTCGAAAATCAGCACCACGCCGTGCTTGTCACATTGTTCGCGCAGTCCTTCGAGGAAACCCGGCGCCGGCGGCACGCAGTTCATGTTGCCGGCCACCGGCTCGACGATGATGCACGCCACGTCCTGGCCCACTTCATTGAGCATCTGCTCGACCGCAGCGATGTCATTGAACGGCAGGGTCAGGGTGTGTTTGGCGAACGCCGCCGGCACACCGGCCGAGCTGGGTACGCCCTGGGTCAACAGACCCGAGCCGGCTTTTACCAGCAGGCTGTCGGAGTGGCCGTGGTAGCAGCCTTCGAACTTGATGATGCTGTCGCGGCCGGTAAAACCACGGGCCAGGCGGATCGCGCTCATGGTGGCTTCGGTGCCGGAACTGACCATGCGCACCATTTCCATCGAGGGCACGATCGAGCAGACCAGATCGGCCATTTCGGTCTCCATGGCGGTCGGTGCGCCGTAAGACAGGCCGTGCTCCAGCTGCTTGCGCACCGCGTCCAGTACGTCCGGGTGGCTGTGGCCAAGGATCATCGGGCCCCAGGAGCCCACGTAGTCCACGTAGCGCTTGTTGTCTTCGTCAGTGACGTAGGCGCCTTCGGCATGTTTGAAGAACAGCGGCGTGCCGCCGACGCTCTTGAACGCGCGCACGGGCGAGTTCACACCGCCGGGGATGTGTTTCTGGGCATTGGCAAACAGCGTTTCGGAACGGGACATGATCGGGCTCTCTGAAATCAAATCTTGAGGAGGGCATTGAAGGCGCGGGCGCGGCGCGTGACTTCCTGGGTGCTGTCGGCACCGAACAAGCCGTGGATCACGGCCAGCAGATCGGCGCCATGGGCGACCAGCGGTTCGGCGTTTTCCAGGGTCACGCCGCCAATCACGCAGATCGGCAATGTCAGGCGTGAGCGGGCGTCAGCCAGCATCTCGACGGTAGCGGCGGGTGCGCCGGGCTTGGTGTTGGAATTGAAGAACCGGCCAAAGGCCACATAGCTGGCGCCTTCCCGGGCGGCCTGCTCGGCCAGCTCGATCTGGCTGTGGCAGGTCGAACCGATAATGGCCTTGGAGCCGAGCAGCGCACGGGCCGGGGTCAGCGGACCATCGGTCTGGCCCAGGTGCACGCCGACGCCCAGGCGCGCGGCCAGCTCGGCGTCGTCGTTGATGATCAGCCGGGTCTTGTAGCGCGAGCACAGCTCCCGCAGTTTTTCCGCTTCACGCAGGCGGCGGGCTTCGTCGCTGCTTTTGTCGCGGTATTGCAGCAGGGTCACGCCACCTTCCAGCGCCGCTTCGACGTAGGCGAGGAATTTGCCGGCCAACAGTTGGCTGTCGGTAATGGCGTACAGGCCACGTAGTTTCATCGGGCAGGCCCCTTGAGCGTGTTACGAGCAGAAATCCAGCGGCAGACGGCGTGGCACGAACTGGCCCTGGCCGAGTCGATCAGCGTCACGCAGGGTGCGCCAAGTGTAGTTGAGGGCCGACTGTACGGCGCTGGCCAGGCCTTCACCTTGAGCAATCCGACCGGCCAGCGCACTGGCCAGCGTACAACCCGAACCATGGTAATTGCCCGGAAGGCGCTGGCAGGTGAAGGTCTGGCGCGTGCCGTCGCGGCTGTACAGGCGGTTGTGCACTTCATGCTCGTCGCCATGGCCACCGGTGATCAGCAGGTGCTTGATATACGGCAGCAGCTTCTCGGCGCACTCGTCTGCCGTGCCCTCGGGCAGTTCCGCAAGGATGCGCGCTTCGGGCAGGTTCGGTGTGGCGATCAGCGACAGCGGCAGCAACCGCTCGCGCATGGCATAGCCGACTTCATCCTTGCCCAGGCTGCCACCACCGCCGGCGCGCAACACGGGGTCGCAGACCACTGGCAGGTGCGGATGCGCCTGCAGCAGTTCGACCACCGTGTCGACCATGGCGGTGGAGCCGAGCATGCCGAGCTTGACCGCCGCCACTTCGGAATCGCTGAGCACGGCATTGGCCTGGGCCAGTACCCACTCGCGGTCGAGCACGCGGAAATCGCTGACGTTCACGGTGTTCTGCACGGTCAGGGCGGTGACGGCGGGAGCCGCGTGACAGCCTTGGGCCAGCAGCGCTTCGATATCTGCCTGCAAGCCGGCGCCACCACTTGGGTCGTGGCCGGAGAGACAGAGGACAACGGGGCGAGAGCTGTAGATATTCATGGTGCGCGAGCTTACCACCAAACGCTTTTGGCGTGGCTGTCCGGCGATAGTTGAATTTCGCCCCGCGCGGGTGGGGAGTTGTGGCAATAAGCTATGCTTGAAAATCCTTTGAAAAGCGCGTTCTAGAGCCTTTCAAAAAATTATTTCAATGGTGTCTAATGGCCTTTACTGGCTATGCTAGAGTGGATCCAAACCACTCTCTGTATCGCCGGTATACGTCATCTCAAAAGGAATGGGGGGCTTTTGACATAACCGGACAGGCCACGCTGGGGCTTTATGCGCTATTTGCTGATCTTATTGTTGTGCGGGCTGCCGATGCTCGCCAGCGCCATCGAGTTCACTCAGGACATGCGGAGCCTGCCGCTGGGCCGAGCCATGCAAGTGCTCGAAGACCCCACCGACGCCCTGACCATCGCCGATGTCAGCAATGCGGCCTTCGCGAGCCGATTCAAGCCCCATGACAAAGACACCCTCAATGCCGGCTACTCGCGCTCGGTGTTCTGGCTCAAGGTCAATCTGCATTATCAGCCCAACGATCCTGCCGTTCAGCGCACCTGGCTGCTGGAACTGGCCTACCCGCCCCTCGATCATCTTGACCTGTATCTGCCTGACAGCAGTGGTACCTATCGTCTGGCTGGGCGTACCGGCGATGCCTTGCCCTTCGCCAGCCGCGAGATCCGTCAGAACAATTACCTGTTCAAGGTCGACTTCAACCCCGGAGAGGCGAAGACCGTCTACCTGCGTCTGCAAAGCGAGGGCTCGATCCAGGCGCCGCTGACCCTTTGGTCCAGCACGGCCTACCTGGAACAACAACCACTGCGCCTGTATGTGCTGGGCCTGATCTACGGTGTGTTGTTGGGAATGCTGGTGTACAACCTGTTCATCTACCTCAGCGTGCGCGACACCAGCTATCTCTATTACATCTTCTATATTGCGTCGTTCGGCATGTATCAGCTGTCGGTCAACGGCGCGGCGGTGGAGTATTTCTGGCCGAGCAACCCTTGGTGGGCGAACGCCGCGACGCCGTTCCTGATCGGTTCGGCGGCCTTGTTCGGTAGCCTGTTCGCGCGAAGTTTCCTGCACACGGCGCAGCACAGTCGCTGGATCAATCGGCTGTTGCTGACACTGGTGGCCTGCGGAGCGGTGGTGATGCTGTTGTCGCTGATGACCAGCTACGCATTGGCCTTGCGCCTGGCCACCGGGCTGGCGCTGGTGTTTACCGTGACCATCTTTGTGGCCGCCATCAAGGCCTGGTACTGCGGCCAGCGCGTGGCGCGTTACTTCATCATTGCCTGGTCGGCGTTTTTGCTGGGCGGGGTGGTGAATACGCTGATGGTGCTGGGTTACCTGCCGAATGTGTTCCTGACCATGTACGCCAGCCAGATCGGTTCGGCGATCGAAGTGGCGCTGCTGTCCCTGGCCCTGGCCGATCGCATCAACGGCATGCGAGAGCAGCAGGCCCAGATTCTGTTCGATGCCAGCCAGAAGCTCGAAGTGCTCAACCAGCAGTTGGCGCGCAGCAACCGGCTCAAGGATGAATTCCTGGCGACCCTGACCCATGAACTGCGCACGCCCATGAACGGTGTGATCGGTTCACTTGAACTGATGCAGACCGTGCCCATGGACGCCGACCTCGCGCAATACCAGAAAACCGCCGCCGGTTCGGCGCGGGACATGATGCGCATGGTCAACGGCATCCTCACGCTCACCGAATTGCAGGCCGGTCGCTTGAGCGCGCAGCCCCAGGTATTCAGCCTGCGCGGTGTGCTCGACAGCCTGCGTCAGCAATTCACGCCGAATGCCCAGAGCAAGGGCTTGGCGTTCTCCATCGACGTGGCGGACGAACTGCCGGATCGCCTGAGCGGGGATGCTGGCAAGTTGCTTCAGTGCCTGGATTGCCTGCTGGACAACGCGTTCAAGTTCACCCACGAAGGCTCCGTGCGTCTGCGGGTGGTGGGTGTGCCCCACAGTGATGGCAGTGTGCGCCTGAGTTTCATCGTCACCGATACCGGCATCGGCTTTGCGTTTCTCGACGAAGCCACGCTGTACCAGCGTTTCTTCCAGCTCGATGCTTCCATGACTCGCGAATATGGCGGCCTGGGAATCGGCCTGGCCATCTGCCGGCAATTGATCGAACTGCTTGGCGGGCGCCTGACACACCATTCGGAACCGAAAAAAGGCAGCCGCTTCCAGCTCGAAATGGAGGCCAGCCCGGCACCGCCCGAGTCCAAGCCCGCTTGCCCGGCTGCGGACAACCGCCGTACGCCCCAGGACTGTGCGGTGCTGTTGGTGGACGACAACAGCGTCAGCCAGTTGGTAGTACGTGGCATGTTGCTCAAGTTGGGTTATCGGGTGAAGACGGTGGACGCTGGTCCGGCGGCGCTGGCGTCATTGCAGGGAGAGAGTTTCGACGCAGTATTGCTGGATGTACCTGAAGGCGGATTCTCGTTGTGCTGTCAGATTCGTGCGCTGCCCGGCTGCGGCGAGCTGCCAGTGATTGCCCTGAGTACCTCGTTGAATGTTTCCGAGCGTGAACGTTGCCATGGCATCGGCGTCACTGACCGACTGGCCAAACCGGTGCGTTTCGAGGCGCTGCAGGCCGTGCTGGAACGCCGCTTGCTGTGCCCGTTAGAGGGCGAAAGCGCCGCGAATTAGGCGCTTATGTCACTTTTTTAAGGTGGTGGACGGTGTTTAACTGAAATTCAGGCCTCAACGACATGTGCGGCCTTTTTCCAGGAGGCCCGTCATGAACCTGCACCAGTTTGCCGAAACCCACGACGTCACCAACCAGCCCCCGTCCCTGGACGGCACTAATCTGTATCGCATCGACCTGCCCCTGCAAGACTGGTCGCGCCGCTTTGGCGCCGGTTGGGCCGAGGCGCGTATCGATGCCTACGGTGCGCTGGCCGGTGGGCCGTTGATGGAAGCGGGGTTCCTGGCGAACCAGAACAAACCGGTGTTCAACAGCCATGACCGTTATGGTCATCGCATCGACCTGGTGGAGTTTCATCCGGCCTATCACGAGCTGATGCGCACCGCCGTCGAACATGGCCTGCCGTCGTTGCCTTGGGCCCACCCGCAGTCCGGCGCCCATGTGGCGCGCGCCTCCATGACGTACTTGCACAGCCAGGCCGAAGCCGGCACCGGTTGCCCGCTGACCATGACCTTTGCCTGCGTGCCGGCCCTGCGCCTGCAACCGGACCTGGCGAAGACCTGGCTGCCGAAAGTTCTCAAGACCGAATACGACCCGCGCAACGTTGGCATCGCCCACAAGGCCGGCGCCACCATCGGCATGGCCATGACCGAGAAACAGGGCGGCACCGACGTGCGCGCCAATACCACCCGTGCTTACCCGGTGGGGGCGGGTGGTCCCGGGCAGGCCTATGAGCTGGTGGGGCACAAATGGTTTTGCTCGGCGCCGATGTGCGATGCCTTCCTGACCCTGGCCCAGACCGACAAGGGCCTGAGCTGTTTCCTGCTGCCCAGACACCGTCCGGATGACACGCGCAACGAGTTCTACATTCAGCGCCTGAAGAACAAGCTCGGTAACTGTTCCAATGCTTCCAGCGAAGTGGAGTTCCGTGGCGCCCTGGCCTGGATGATCGGCGAGGAAGGCCGGGGCGTGCCCACCATTATCGAGATGGTTGCCATGACCCGCTTCGATTGCATGGTCGGCTCCAGCGCTTTGATGCGCCAGGCGCTGACCCAGGCCAGTCATCACTGCGCACACCGTTTGGTGGGCGGGCGGGTACTGAGCGAACAGCCCTTGATGCAAAACGTGCTGGCCGATCTGGCCCTGGAAAGCGAAGCCTCGCTGGCGCTGAGCCTGCGCATGGGGCGCGCGCTGGACCACCTCGACAACGAGCAGGAGGCCCGATTCGCCCGGCTGGTCACGGCGGTGGGCAAGTATTGGATCTGCAAGCGCGCGCCGGCCATGATCAATGAGGCCGCCGAGTGCATGGGTGGTGCGGGGTACGTCGAGGACAGCATTCTGCCGCGCCTGTACCGTGAGGCACCGGTGAATTCGACGTGGGAAGGTTCCGGCAACGTACAGTGCCTGGACGTGCTGCGCGCGCTGTCCAAGGAGCCCGGCGTGTTGGAAACACTGTTTGTCGAGCTGGGCGACGGGCATGGCGACAAACGACTGGCCCGGCATATTGAACAGTTGAAAGCGGCGTTCATGGACACCCAGGACATTCAGTACCGCGCGCGGCAACTCACCGAGGACATTGCCGTGGCGTTGCAGGCCAAGCTGTTGCTGGAGGCGGGGAATGCGGCGGTCAGTGACGGGTTTATTGCCAGCCGGTTGGGCGAGTCGTCCGGCCGCGTATATGGCACCTTGTCGCGTGGGGTGGATGTGGAGGCTATTGTTGCTCGTTCGACCCCTCATTGAATAAACACAATCAAAATGTGGGAGCAGGCAAGCCAGCTCCCACCTTTCAGAGCATTCCAACTCTGGTGTTTATGTGAGTCTGGGATACAGGCAAGATAAAGGCCTGCACATCAAGAACACAGGATGCTTATCGTGACCGAAGCTTTTGTTGTCGTTCAAACCGCCGAAGAAGCCGTGGATCGGCTGGCGGCTCTTCATGAGCGTGCCACCGGCGCACTCAATCAGGCTCTCAAGCAATACCTCAAAGACCGCGTCGAGCCCGACGCCGAACAACGCGCGCTGTTTCGCTACCCGGAACTGCGCCTGACCTACCATTGCCACGGCGAAGTCCCACAGACGACCCGGGCGTACGCCAAGGTGCAGTTACCCGGGACCTACAGCGTCACCGTGACCCATCCCGCGGCGTTCCGTAAATACCTGCTGGAACAGTTGGTGCCGTTGATGCACGACTTCACCGTGACGGTGGAAGTGGGCGTGAGCCAGCAGAACATTCCTTACCCGTATGTGGTCGAGCAGGGCGATGAGCTGGCCGGCTCCGGCGTGACTGCCGCGACCCTGGCCCGCGTGTTTCCCAGCACCGACCTCTCGGCGGCCACCGATGGCATCGCCGACGGCCTGTACGACTGGGAAAACACCGACCCACTGCCGTTGGCCCTGTTCGATGCGGCCCGCGTGGACTTTTCCCTGCGCCGCCTGGTGCATTACACCGGCAGTGACTGGCGCCATGTGCAGCCGTGGATCCTGCTGACCAACTACCACCGTTATGTGGACCAGTTCATCCTGCATGGTCTGGAGCAATTGCGCAGCGACCCACGGTTCATCCGCATGGTGCTGCCGGGCAACGTGGTGATCGACAAGAGCATGGACCACGGCGAAGCGTCGGCGATTGCCGCCGGTGTGGTGTGGCACCGTTATCAGATGCCGGCCTATCACTTGCAGGCCGCTGACGGCCATGGCGTGACCCTGGTCAACATCGGCGTCGGCCCGTCCAACGCCAAGAACATCACCGACCACCTGGCCGTGCTGCGTCCGCATTGCTGGCTGATGATCGGCCACTGCGGCGGCCTGCGCCAATCCCAGACTATCGGCGATTACGTACTGGCCCATGCCTATATGCGCCGCGACGGGATCCTTGACCGCGTGGTACCGCCGAACATTCCGATTCCGGCCCTGGCCGAAGTGCAGTTGGCGTTGCAGCAAGCGGCGGCCAATGTCACTGGCGAAAAAGGCGAAGAGCTGAAAAAACGCCTGCGCACTGGCACTGTGCTGACCTACGACGACCGCAACTGGGAACTGCGCTGGGCCCAGGAGCGGCCGCTGATCAACCTGTCCCGCGCCGTGGCCGTGGACATGGAAAGCGGCACCATCGCGGCCCAGGGTTATCGCTTGCGTGTGCCGTATGGCACCTTGCTGTGCGTGTCGGATAAACCGCTGCACAGCGAAATCAAGCTGCCGGGTTCGGCCAACGCATTCTATGAGCGTGCGGTGAGCCAGCACTTGAAGATCGGCATCGAGGCGGTGGACTTGCTGCGCACCGAGCTCAACTCGTTGCACTCGCGCAAGCTGCGCAGCTTCGACGAGCCGCCGTTCCGCTAAGCGCTTGGGATGGTCATTTAACGGTCAGACCACTAGCATGGTTGGTCCTGACCGTTAGATGTTTGTGTGCCATGTCCCGTCCTACTCGCCCCGATGCGCGCCGCCCTGGCGCAAAACCTCCGTACTCCGCTGCGCGGCGCGTGGCCAAGGCGCCACCGGCCGAGCCGAAGCTGATCCTGTTCAACAAGCCGTTTGACGTGCTGACCCAGTTCAGCGACGAAGGCGGGCGCGCCACACTCAAGGATTTCATCGATATCCCCGGTATCTACCCGGCGGGCCGTCTGGACCGTGACAGCGAAGGCCTGCTGCTGCTGACCAATGATGGGCAGTTGCAAGCGCGGATTGCGGACCCCAGGCACAAGCTGGCGAAAACCTATTGGGTGCAAGTGGAAGGCGAACCCACCGAAGAGCAACTGCAACGCCTGCGTGACGGTGTGGAGCTGAATGACGGCATGACCTTGCCCGCCGAAGCGCGGCAATTGGATGAGCCTGAACTGTGGCCGCGCAACCCGCCGGTGCGCTTTCGCAAAAGCGTGCCAACCCATTGGCTGGAATTGATCATTCGTGAAGGGCGCAACCGTCAGGTTCGGCGCATGACTGCTGCCGTGGGCTTGCCCACGTTGCGCCTGGTGCGCGTGCGGATTGGCGAGTGGTCGATCGACGGCCTGGACCAGGGCCAGTGGAAGGCAGTGCCGGCGCGTCTATAGGGCGCCGGATTCGATCAGGCCGATCACCACGCTCTTGATGATGAACGCGGCCACGCCCAGCCCCAGCACGAAGAACAGAATCAGCGAGCCAAAGCGCCCGGCCTTGGACTTCTTCGCCAAGTCCCAGACGATAAAGCCCATGAAGATGATCAGGATCGTGACCAGGCCGGTCATCATCCATTCTTCAAACAGGGCGGGGTCGATGGAGTTCATAGGGGCTTTTCCGGCGGAGGAGACGGCGAGTATAAGGCAGTGCCATCGACCTGGAGTGGACCTGCGTCGGTCAGTCGCACACGACGCGGCAGCAAAATTGTGAAAGTCGTGGAATAAAAACGCCCGCCGACCTGTTTTATTGACGTTATCAAAACAGGGTCGATAACACTCTCCCCAACACGCGAAACATGTCGATGACGGCCTTGAAATTCGTCGTCAGTGAGCAGCTTTGAGCCCGATTGAGTCGGCCTGTTGAAAAGCCGCGTCAACTTCAATGTTCGTTGGATGCAAGACCCCTCTTAGGAGCGCAACCCAATGTGGAACCTGAATAAAGTCAGCGCGTCGTTTACCGCCCATCTTCCCCGCGCCGCACAGAACAACTTTGACACCTTCCAGAACGCGATTCATAACTTGGGCATCCACCCAAGAGACGCCGCTCAAATGATTGGCAGCGCCGATTACAAAAAGCTGGGAAACACCGAGCAGTATCAAATTCGTCTGTCGGGTTCCGAGCGCGCGACCTTCCTGGTGGACAACGCTACCCGTACCGTGACCATTTTGCAGGTAGGGGGGCATACGTAAGCCCTGCCTGCCACTATCGCCGGCGTGCGCGCTTTTTACGGTTCGGCGGTGCGTCAGGTGCGCAGGTGCGTCAACGGCAATTCGGTGCTGTTGAGCACCTGGTTCAGCACAAAGCTGGAGCGTACGCTGGTCACGCCTTCGATGCGGGTGAGGTGGCCCAGCAGCAGCTTTTGATAGTGGTCCATGTCCGGCACCACCACTTTCAGTTGATAGTCGGCGTCCATCCCGGTCACCAGGCTGCACTCCAGCACCTGGGGCAAGGTACGGATGGCCGCTTCGAAATTCTCGAAGCGTTCGGGAGTGTGGCGGTCCATGCCGATCAGCACATAGGCCGTGAGGCTCAGGCCGAGCATCTTGCGGTCGAGCAAGGCCACCTGGCGCGCGATATAGCCGTCGTCCTCCAATTGCTTGACCCGGCGTGAGCAGGGCGAGGGTGACAGGCCGATACGCTCGGCCAACTCCTGGTTGGAGATCCTCGCGTCGCGCTGCAATTCCGCCAAAATACTCAGGTCGTATCGATCAAGCTTGCTCATTGGATTGGCCTTTGTCGTAACTATTGCGACGAATTATCCATGAAGGGTTAAAAATTGCGCAAGCACTGTTTATTGACGCAATCTTCGCAATCATCTGTCGGGGCTTCGCGGGTATCTTTATCAACAGAATCACCGCCTGGACAACAGTCCACAGCAGCCCGCCCTATCAGGCCCGCTGCGGCCGCCACCCCAGCAGGGTCGAGCCGGCCTCCAGGCTGCACACTGTCTATCCGACGGCGTGAGGTGAGCCAACGTCAAAAGCGTTGAGCCAGGACGAAGTTCTCAAGGGGCGGCCGACGGGTCGCCCCTTTTCTTTTGCTGGCTGATAACCTGTCCGAGAACCGGGCCGCGCTTTCCCAGTCTCATGGACAGGCCCTAATCCGCAGTGAGGAATAGCATGAAGCGCATCTGGCGTTTGGCAGGTGTAGGTGTGTTGATGGTGGCCGTGGGCGCCCAGGCCGTGGCCGATGAGCGGGATAACTCCCCGCGCCCTGACGGCGGTGGTCAGCATGAACGAGGGCCGGAGGGCGGACGGCCCGGTGGCAATGAACAACCGCGCCCGCAGAACCCGCATTTCGAGAATAACCAGCCGCGTCCGCAGAACCCGCATTTCGAGCGCACCGACCAGCCGCCACGCGGCCAGTGGCAGGGGCGCCCGCAGAACGCCGAGCAACCACGCCCGGCCCCGGCCCCGCAACCTGCGAACAACCTGCCGATCCAGAGCCGCCCCGACACCGTGCGCCAGACCCAGGAACCGCGCCAGGGTTATTACCGCGACATTCCCCGACGCAACGACGGCAACCCGCACTGGGACGCCGGCGGCCCGGGCCCGCGTCCCGGCAACAACGGCGGCTACAACAATCACCCCGGTGATACCCGCTGGCCGGGGCGTCCCGATGGGCACGGCAACGGCTGGGGCCCCGGCCCGCAGCACCGCCCCGGGTACGTGATCGACCGCTTCCCCGACCGTAATTACCGGGTGCCTTACCGGGGCCAGGATTACTTCTTTTCCGGCGGCTACTGGTACCGCCCGCAAGGCCCGCGCTATGTGGTGGTGACGCCACCGTACGGCATCCGTGTGCATTACCTGCCGGACTACGCGCGGGAAGTGTGGGTGGGCAGCGCGTTGTTCTTCCTCGCGGCGGGGGCGTATTACACCTACGAAAGCAGTTCCCAGCAGTATGTGGTGGTGGCCCCGCCGACTGCCGTCCCGGCGCCGCAGCCTGCGCCCCAGGGCAACGGTTATGACGTAGTGGCCTATCCCGCCAACGGTCAGTCCCCGGCCCAGGTGCAGCAGGACGGTTATGACTGTTATCGCTGGGCGGTGCAGCAAAGCGGTTTCGATCCGCAGCAAGTGACCTACGCCCCTGACCCGGCAGTGGTGCAAACCTACCGCCAGGCCCAGGGCAACTGCCTGAGCAGTCGCGGCTATCAGGTGCAGTACTAGGCCTTGTTGCCCGTGACCACTTCCTGCGGGTCGGCGTGCACCAGCACTTCGGCGCGCGGGTACGCCTGGTGAATGGCATCGGCGGCCTGGTCGCTGATGCCGTGGGCAACTGACAGCGTCAACTCTCCCGGCAGTTCCAGGTGCAATTGCACGAACCAGTGACTGCCGGAAATCCGCGTGCGCAAATCATGGGCGCCCAATACGCCCGGCACACCTCGGGCCAGTTCGAGCATGTGCTGGCTGACGTCGGCAGGCAGTTCCTCATCCATCAGCACCGCAAAGCTCTCCCGGGCGATCTGGATCGCGCTCCACAAAATGTACGCGGCGATCCCCAGGCCGAACCAGGCGTCGACCTGATTGAAGCCGAAGCCTGCGAGCACCAGCGCCACCAGGATACTGGCGTTGAGCATCAGGTCCGAGCGGTAGTGCAAGGAGTCCGCGCGCACCGCGTTGGAGCCGGTTTCGCGGATCACCCGGTGTTGCAGCATCAGCAGCGCCGCGGTCAGCGCCAGGGAAAACACGATCACGCCAATGCTCAGCCAAGGTGCACCCACGGGCTCGGGGTGTTTCAGCCGGTCATAGGCCTGGAGCGCAATCAGCACCGCACTGCCGCCGATAAACAGCGCCTGGGCCATGCCGGCCAGGGATTCCGCCTTGCCATGCCCGTAACGGTGGTCATCATCGGCCGGGCGCAGGGCGTAATGCACCGCCAGCAGGTTCAGCAGCGAGGTCACGCCATCGAGCAGCGAGTCGGTCAGGCCGGCGAGCATGCTCACCGAGCCGCTGAGCCACCATGCGATGGCCTTGGTGATAATCAGCACACAGGCCACGCCCACCGAGGCGCGGGTGGCCAGGCGCAGGAGCCTGGCGTGTTCGGGGCTGCTGGTCATAGGCGCATCGAATCCTCAGGCGGCGGGTTTCAAGCCCAGGCTGGCGAGCTGCTGCACGCTGCCTTTGAACTGGATCAGGCGCGGGTCGTCCAGCGGCAGGCTGCGGCCGGTTTCTTTCTGGATGATGGTCTGCAGCTTGGCGTTGTCGACCTTGCCGTCGGCGCCAATCGCCTCATGGAGTTTTTCCGGCGCCACGTGGGCGGTCTTGCCAGGCTCGAAGTAGATGGCGCCGGTGGCGAAGTCCACCCCAAAGGCGATCAGGCCCGGGATGATGTAGAACAGCAGGCCGATGGCGTCGAGCGCGGCGATGGCCGGGTCGATCTTGCCGTCGATCTGGCCACGGCGGTCGGGGTAGAAAATCGAACCGCAGGCCGTCAACTGGCTCAGCAAGCTGATGGCGAGGACACCGCCGATGACACGGGAAGCGATACGCATGGACTATCTCCTGAACACAATCAATACGGGACTATAAGCGACGAAAATCCAATGTGGGAGCGGGCTTGCTCCCACATTTGACCATGTTGCCAAGTCAATCGGGTGGTGCGTGTGAGACCACCATCGGCACACGGCAGTTCGCCGTTATACTCGCCGCTCTGCTTTGGAGCCAGTATGAATTCGTTGCCGATCGATGATGTTTTACCTGCCCTGCGTGACGCCTTGGCGAAACGCCATGAAGCCGTGCTGGAAGCGCCGCCCGGCGCCGGTAAAACCACCCGCGTGCCGTTGGCGTTGTTGCACGAGCCATGGCTGGCTGGGCAGACCATCCTGATGCTCGAACCGCGCCGTCTCGCCGCCCGCGCCGCCGCCGAGCGGTTGGCCAGCGAGTTGGGCGAAAAGGTCGGTGAAACCGTCGGCTATCGCATCCGCCTCGACAGCAAAGTGGGGCCCAATACCCGCATCGAAGTGGTCACTGAAGGCATCCTGACGCGCCGCTTGCAGGACGACCCGGCGCTGGACGGCGTGGGACTGCTGATCTTCGACGAGTTCCACGAGCGCAGCCTCGACGCCGACCTGGCGCTGGCCCTGAGCCTCAATGGCCGCGAGCTGTTCCGGGATGAGCAGCCGCTGAAAATCCTGCTGATGTCCGCCACCCTTGAAGGCGAGCGCCTGTCGGGCCTGCTGGACGACGCGCCGGTCCTGCGCAGCGAAGGGCGCATGTTCCCGGTGCAGACGCGCTGGGGACGGCCTTGCCAGCCGGGTGAATTCATCGAGCCGCGCGTGGTGCAAACCGTCCTCGAAGCCCTGCATGACGAAACCGGCAGCGTGCTGGTGTTTCTACCGGGGCAGGCGGAGATTCGTCGGGTTAACCAACAACTGGCCGATGCCTTGGGGGAACACAGTGATGTGCTGCTCTGCCCGCTGCACGGCGAGCTGGACCTGAGCGCCCAACGCGCCGCCATCGACCCGGCACCTGCCGGTAAACGCAAAGTGGTGCTGGCCACCAACATTGCCGAGACCAGCCTGACCATCGACGGCGTGCGCGTGGTGATCGACGCCGGGCTGGCGCGGGTGCCGCGTTTCGACCCGGGCAGCGGCATGACACGCCTCGACACCCAGCGTATCTCCCGCGCCAGCGCCACCCAGCGCGCCGGTCGCGCCGGGCGCCTGGAGCCGGGGGTGTGTTACCGCTTGTGGTCCGAGGACCAGCACGAAGGGCTGGCCGCCTATGGCAGCGCGGAGATCCTCGCCGCCGACCTCGCGGGCCTGGCCTTGCAACTGGCGCGCTGGGGTGTCACACCGGCGCAACTGGTATGGCTGGACGTGCCGCCGACCGCCGCCTATGCCCAGGCTCAGGATCTGTTGCAGCGCCTCGGTGCACTGAATGACGACACACTTACCGCCCACGGCCAGAAAATGGCCGAATTGCCGGCGCATCCGCGTATCGCCCACTTGCTGTTGCGCGGGCAGGACCTGGGGCTGGCGGCGACGGCATGCGATGTGGCTGCGTTACTGGGCGAGCGCGATATCTTGCGCGGCGGCGGTGCGGACTTGCACAGCCGCCTGGCCTTGCTCAGCGGCGAAGAGCGCGCGCGCGGCACCCAAGGTGGTGTGCAACGGGCCAAACAGTTGGCCCGACAATACCGTGGCTACCTGCGAGGCCAGGCCACCCAAGCGGTGGCCGACCCCGAGCACCCGCGCTGGCTCGGCGCCCTGCTGGCCCTGGCCTATCCAGACCGTGTGGCCCAGCAACGTCGCCCCGGCGGCGCCGAATATCGCCTGGCCAATGGCCGCGCAGCCTTGTTCGCCGAAGCCGACAGCCTGATGAAACAGCCCTGGCTGGTGATCGCCGACCTGGGTAGCCGCCAGGGCCAGCGTGAAGAGCGCATCTATCTGGCCGCGGATTTCGATCCGATGCTGTTCGACAGCGTATTGGCCGAGCAAGTGCGCAACGTCGACCAGCTGGATTGGGATGAACGCGAAGGCGTGCTGCGCGCCGAGCGTCAACGCAAGGTCGGCGAGTTGGTGCTCAGCCGCGAGCCGCTGACGGGCCTGGATGAGTCAGCGCGCAACCAGGCGCTGGTCAACCTGGTGCGCCGCAAAGGTCTGGAACTGTTGCCCTGGACCCCGGAATTGCGCCAATGGCAGGCTCGCGTCCTGCTGCTGCGTCAGCTGGATGCGGGCAAAACCAGCGAATGGCCCGACGTCAGCGACAGCGCCTTGCTCGCCAGCCTCGAACATTGGCTGATGCCGTACTTGGGCAAGGTCTCGCGCCTGAGCCACTTCGCCAACCTGGATATTTCCAGCTTTCTGCACAACCTGCTGCCCTGGCCGCTGCCCCAGCGCCTGGACGAGCTGGCGCCGCACCACTTGACGGTGCCGTCGGGCTCCTCGGTGCGCCTGGACTACAGCGAACATCCGCCGATTCTGGCGGTGCGCCTGCAGGAACTGTTCGGCCTGGCCGACACCCCGCGCATCGCCGGCGGGCGCCAGGTGGTCAAGTTGCACCTGCTGTCGCCCGCGCGCCGACCGGTGCAGGTGACCCAGGACCTGGCGAACTTCTGGCGCAGCACCTATGCCGAGGTGAAGAAGGACTTGAAAGGGCGGTACCCGAAGCACTATTGGCCGGATGATCCACTGATTGCCGAGCCGACTGCGCGGGTCAAACCCCGCAAGTAGGTCATGTGGAGATCAAATGTGGGAGCTGGCTTGCCTGCGAGCGGTGGGTCAGTTGAAGAATGTTTCACTGGTCCAACGCTATCGCAGGCAAGCCAGCTCCCACAGGTTTTTGTGGGGCTGTTACTGCGCGGCGGGCAGCAGGAATCGCGCAATTACTGGCAAATGGTTGGAGATACGCAACGTATCCTCCTGCCGCACCTTGGCCTCTACCCGTTTGAGCCGCGGGCTGTAGAACAGGTAGTCCAGCGTGCGATCCGGCCCGTCCACGCTCGGGTCGTTGGGGAAGTGGGTCAGCCATTTTTCCCGGTCGATGCCGCTGGATTGGCTGTTGCTCGGGATCATCGGGTATTTGTCCCACAGCAGGTGCAGTTCGCTGTCCGGGGAATACTGCCCGCGTTTGGCGGCGTCCAGGCGCAGGAATTGTCCCAGTGGCAGCAGGTTGAAATCCCCGCCGATCAACCAGGGCGTGCCCCGGCCTTCGAATTTATCCAGCAGCTTGACCGTGGTTTTCACCTGGTCTTGCACCGCTGTTCGCCCGGGGCTGTCGCCGTCGAGGCGGGTGTTGAGCACGGCCAGTTGGCCGCCGTCGCTCAAGGGCAGGTAGGTCAGCAGCAGGGCGGGCTTGGGCTGGAACTGACGGCTGATGAAGTCGGCCGGGCGAGCCGGCAATTGCAGACGTTCGGCGTGTTCGATCTGGTAGCGGCTCAGGGTCACGAGTTTGCGGCCGACGCTGCCGAAGATATGCAGGTTGGGCACGAAGTCGGCTTTCCAATCGAAGGCCTGGGCGCTGCACGGATAGAGGTCGACCAGGCGTTCCTGCAACAAGGCGAATTGGTCTTGGTAGTGTGAGGGCTTGGCGTTTTCGTCGAGTTCCTGCAACAGCAGGAGGTCGGGTTGTTCGTCGCGGATTACCCGGGCGACTTCGTCGAGGCTGTAGGCCATGTCTTCGACGGTGGGGCTGTCATCCGGGCCTGTGCCGTCGGCGGTGTCGTACCAGAACACGTAGTTCTTGCCGGCCAGGTATTGCACGTTCCAGGTCATGACCTTGAGCGCCTGCCCGGGCAGCAACGTGGGCGCACGGGGGGCGACGCAGCTTACGGGCAGGGTTTCCTTGTTGGCTGGGCGCCAGGTCAGGCTGTAGATCAGGGCCGTCAGCAGGCCCGCGATGATCAGCAGGCTCAGCAGGGTGATGCGCAATAAACGGGTCATCGGCTCGGCTTATAGCGTTTCGGGAATGGCACGGAGCATATCACCGCGCGTCGGCATCGCCACCGATCAGCATGAATAAACGGAACAGCACCACACTGGTGAACAGTTGCAGGAAGCTGTGGGCGCTGTCGATCACGATGCCCAGCAGCGGGTTTTGCGGGTCAGGGTAGGCCGCGACGCTGGCGCCCTTGAGCAGCCACAGCGGCGTCATCACGCACAGCAGGCACACCAGGATTCGCCAGAAATGCCCGCGGGTCAGGCGGAAGCTTTCCTTCATCGCGTCCAACGCCGGCATGCCGCGCAACACCAGCAGGTATTCGGCGAAAGCCAGCACCACCATCAGCCACAGGCCCGGCAGGAAATACAGCGACAAGCCCAGCAGAATCAGCAGCGTGCTCATCGCCGTCAGCAGCGCGAAGCGCGGCCACAGGGTCAGGGCCATGGCCCACACATCCCGGGTGCGCGGCGAGTCACCACGGGTGCGGGCGTCGAGAAACAGGATCAGCGCACCGGTATACAACGGGTACACCAACAGACCCACCACCACGCTGTAACCGGGGAAGGCGTCCGCGCCAAGCGTGTGGTCGAGCACCTGTTGCAGCACGGCCTCGAGGATCACCAGCGGCAGGCACAACTGGACGATGGCACCCAGGTTGCGCTGGGTGAAACGGAAGGAGTCGCGCAGTACGTCTAACGGATTCATCAGGTTCATCACAGGCCTAAAAGCAAGGGCGACACTTTAACCGATCATTACCTGAGGTAAGCAAACGTAAACCTTGAGTAAAGACCATTGAAACGTCTGGTAACAGCCCCATAACAGAGACGTGCTAACCAGTACACACGCCTGATGATAGGCGGCGCCACGATTTTTACCGGCAATCTAACGAGGTCGCCATGAATAGCGAAGAGCAAACCCTGATCGATGGACTGTTTTCACGGTTGCAACAAGCCGAAACGGACTCAGCCCCGCGCGACGCCCTGGCGGAAGCGCGGATCAAGGAGCACATGACTCGCCAACCGGCGGCCGGGTATTACATGACCCAGTCCATCCTGGTGCAGGAGCACGCGCTCAAGAGCCTTGACGCGCAGAACAAGCAACAGGCGCAGCAGATCCAGCAATTGCAGGACGAACTGCAGCGCGCCAAGTCTGCCCAGCCGGCACCGAGCAGCGGCGGTTTCCTGTCGAGCATCTTTGGCGGCGGCTCCCGCGACCCGCAACCGGCCCAGAGTGCTCCAGCGTCTTCGGGGGGTGGCTGGCGTGAGCCGGCGCGGCCCGCCTTTGGCCAACCCGCGCCGCAGCAGAACTATGCCGCTCCGCCACAGAACTACCAGCAACCGCCGGCGGCTCCGGTGGGGAGCGGGTTTCTCGGTGGGGCGATGAAAACCGCCGCCGGCGTGGCCGGTGGTGTGTTGCTGGCCGAAGGTATCAGCAGCCTGTTCCATCACAACCAGCAGCCGCAGATCGTTGAAGAAATCATCGAGCAACCGGCGCCCGCCAGTGATCCGGGTGGCTGGGGCAATGACGACCAGCGCTATGCCGGCAATGACAATTGGGGTAGCAACAACTCGGACAGCTTCGCGGATAACGATTATTCCGACGATTCGTCCTCCTTCGGTGACGACGATTCCTTCGTCTGACCTACCTCGGCCCGGGTCGCTTCGTCGGCCCGGGCGGATTTTTCTCGGAAACCTCCTCGTGGCTGGCATACTGGCATCTTTGCGACCCCGCGCAGTCGGGGTTTTGGTGGTTGCCATGGGGAAGTGCGGTGAAAAGAATTGCGGTGTTCGCCGATGTGCAAAACCTCTATTACACCGTACGCCAGGCGTATGGCTGCCACTTCAACTACGCCGCGCTGTGGGCTGACATCAGTGCGCGCGGGCAGATCGTCGAGGCGTACGCGTATGCCATCGACCGGGGCGACAGCAAGCAGCAGCAGTTTCAGCAGATCCTGCGCAACCTGGGCTTTACGGTAAAACTCAAACCCTACATCCAGCGCAGCGACGGTTCGGCCAAAGGTGACTGGGACGTGGGCATCACCCTCGACATCATGGACGCCGCCGACCACGTCGACGAAATCGTACTGGCCTCCGGTGACGGTGATTTCGACATGTTGCTCGAACGTGTCATCCACAAGCATGGCATTGATGCCGTGGCCTACGGCGTACCGGGGCTGACGGCCAATTCATTGATACGCGCGGCCAGCCGCTACGTGCCCATCGAAGGCGCGTTGTTGCTTAAATAGATATTTAACGGAGTTGGAACAGGTTTGGAACGTATAGCGGTCATCGACTTTGAAACCACCGGCATCACCCCCAGCAGCCACTGCCGGGCCACGGAAATCGCGGTGGTCATCCTCGAACGTGGCCAGATCGTGGACCGCTACCAGAGCCTGATGAACGCCGGCGTGCGCGTGCCGGGTTTTATCGAACAGCTCACCGGCATCAGCAACGCCATGCTGCGCAGCGCGCCACCGGCCGAGCGGGTGATGAACGAAGTCAACGAGTTCGTCGGCACCACGCCGTTGCTGGCGCATAACGCCGCATTCGACCAGAAGTTCTGGGATTACGAACTGGGCCTGATCCGCCGTACCCGCCTGCAAAAGTTCGCCTGTTCCCTGCTGTTGGCCCGCCGTTTGATGCCGGCGGCGCCGAACCACAAACTCGGCACCCTGACCACATTCGCCCAACTGCCCCACACCGGCAAGGCCCACCGCGCGATGGCGGATGCGGAGATGGCGGCCAACCTCACGGCACACCTGGCCCAGGAACTGCGCGGTACCCATGGCTTGCGCGAACTGTCCCACGACCTGCTGTGCAGCTTGCAGAAAGTGCCGGCGGCGAAGATCACTGAGCACCTGAAGAGACATCGCGGGGTCTGAACCCACCACAACCTCAAGCACACCGAAGATCCAAAATGTGGGGCTTGTGTGGGAGCGAGCCAGCTCCCACAGTTGACCGAGTTGCCAAGCCTGAATGCAATCTTCTGTGGGAGCCGGGCTTGCCCGCGATGGCGTCAGCCCGAGCGGCAACGCACTCAAGGGATAAACGCCATGACCGAAATCGGTGACCCCGACCCGCCTTCCAGCGCCAAAACGCCGATTACTACCGTCGCGCCCTTGGCCGGCAACCGATCAAGGTTCGTCAGGCACTCCAACACGATCCCGTTCCCCGCCAGCACCGCATGGTTCGTCGCGAAGGTGGTGCTTTGCCCCGGATCGACCCCATGGGTGTCGATGCCCACCCCGGCGACCTGTCGTTGTGAAAGCAAAAACACAATCGCGGCCTCGCCAATCCCGGGAAAATGAGAGCCGTGGGCGTCGTGCCCGAAAAACGCAGCCGGGTCATTCCACAGGTGCTGCCAGCCGGTGTACATCAGCACCACACAGCCCGGTTCGATGATGCCGTGCTGGCGCTCCCAGTCTTGAATGTCTTGCGCGCTGATTTCGTAGTCCGCCGTGCAACGGGCGCGCACATCAATCACCACTGCGTGCCGCACCAGGTCTTGCGGCGCGTAGCCATCAATCCCCATTCCATCGGCATAGAAACTGTTCGGCGCATTCATGTGGGTGGCGCTGTGTTCGCCCATGCTGAAACGCCGCAGGAAATAGCCGTCCTTTTCCAATGAGGCAACGTCTGCGAATTGCACCGGTGGGTCCCCCGGCCACAGCGGGATACGTGGCGTGATCGGGTGGCTGAGGCTCACGACCTTGCTGTAGTCAGCCACCATTTTTCCCCTCCAGTTGCCCCAGCGGCACCCGCCGCTCTATCGCACTCGACAAGATGATCGAGGTCTTGCTGAACCCGAACTTCGCCACCCGGTTGATCAGGTTCTCCAGCTCCGGCATCGAGCCCACCGCAGCCTGCATGATCACGCACGGGTCACCGGTCACCCGATGGCATTCGGTCAGTTCAGGGATTTCCGCCAGTGCGTCGTATACCTTCTGGTTGCCATGGTTGGTCAGGCGCAGCTCAATCACACACTGAATCGGTAAGCCCACTTTGGACAGGTCCACTTTGGCCTGGTAGCCGGTGATCACACCGCTGGCCTCCAGCTTGGCCACGCGCTCGGCCACGGCGGGGGCAGAGAGGTTTACCGTGCGCGCCAGTTGCGCGTAGGAAGCGCGGCCATCTTCGAGCAGGGCGCTGAGGAGCATGCGGTCGTATTTGTCCATGATAAGGCTCCGGTTGCGCGTGGCTTTCGAAAGCACGGTTTATAGCCTTCGAAACCATGCTTTGAAAAGTGTATGGGCGCTTTAAACAGGTTTTGTAACTTATTTTTAAGCGGTGGCCTTTCTAGAATAAGCCTCCCTTTCCTGACTTTAGAGCCACCCAATGCCAGGCCCACGTCGCTTTCCCTTGCCGCTGATCGCCGCTTTTTTTGCGCTGTATGTGATCTGGGGGTCTACCTACCTGGTGATCCGCATCGGGGTGGAGTACTGGCCGCCGCTGATGCTCGGCGGGATTCGTTTCGTGCTGGCCGGCTTGGCGATGTATGGCTTCTTGCGCTGGCGCGGGGCGCCGGCGCCGACCTGGGCGCAGTGGAAGGCTGCCGGCAAGATCGGCGTTCTGCTGCTGACTTTCGGCAATGGCGCGGTGACGGTGGCCGAGCACACGGGGGTTGCTTCCGGCGTGGCCGCGCTGGCGGTGGCGACGGTGCCGCTGTTCACCTTGCTGTGCGGCTATTTCTGGGGCGCGCGTAATACGCGTCTGGAATGGGCCGGGGTGGTGCTGGGCATCATCGGGATCGCCATGCTCAACATGGGTTCCAACCTGCAATCGAGCCCGACCGGTGCCATGTTGCTCCTGTTCGCAGCCGCTTCCTGGGCCTTCGGTTCGGTGTGGAGCAAGCATTTGCCGTTGCCGGCGGGCGCGATGGCCAGTGCTGCGGAGATGATCATCGCCGGGGTCTTGTTGTTGGTGGGCAGCGCGCTGACGGGCGAACGCCTGCACGCCGTGCCGCCGATCGAGGGCTGGCTGGCGCTGGCGTATTTGGCGGTGTTCGGCTCGATCATCGCGTTCAATGCCTACATGTACTTGCTCAAGCATGTGCGCCCGGCGGCGGCGACCAGCTATGCCTACGTGAACCCGGCGGTGGCCGTGTTGCTGGGGATCGTATTCGTGGGTGAGACCATTGGCATGGAAGAGGCCCTGGCCATGCTGGTGATCATCAGCGCGGTGGTGCTGATCGGTCTGCCCCAGTGGCGCAAGCCCAAGCCGGAAATAAGGTAAACTGCCGCGCATTGCGACCTTGCGCTGAATTTTTCCTACGGTAAACACATGACTTTCGCCACCCTTGGCCTGATCGAACCCTTGCTGCGCGCCCTTGAGACGCTTGGCTACCAGACCCCGACGCCGGTGCAGGCGCAAGCCATTCCGGCGGTACTGGCCGGTCGCGACCTGATGGCCGCCGCCCAGACCGGTACCGGTAAGACTGCCGGTTTCGCCGTGCCATTGTTGCAACGGCTGACGATGGAAGGGCCGAAAGTCGCCGCCAACTCGGCGCGCGCGCTGATCCTGTGCCCTACTCGCGAACTGGCCGAGCAGGTGCACGCCAGTGTCGCCGAGTACGCGCAAAATCTGCCGCTGACCACCTACGCGGTATACGGCGGCGTGAGCATCAACCCGCAGATGATGAAGCTGCGCAAGGGTGTCGACATTCTGGTCGCCACCCCGGGTCGACTGATCGACCTGTTCCGCCAGAACGCGCTGAAACTCAACCAGCTGCAAACCCTGGTGCTGGACGAAGCCGACCGCATGCTCGACCTGGGCTTCTCCGAAGAGTTGGCGAACATCTACCGCATGCTGCCGAAAAAGCGCCAGACCCTGCTGTTCTCCGCGACCTTTTCCGATGACATTCGCCTGTTGGCCGGGCAGATGCTCAACGACCCGCTGAGCATCGAGGTCAGCCCGCGCAACGTGGCCGCCAACACGGTCAAGCAGTGGATCGTGCCGGTGGACAAGAAGCGCAAGCCGGAGCTGTTTGTGCACTTGATGCGCAAGGGCCACTGGAAGCAGGTGCTGGTGTTCGCCAAGACCCGCAATGGTGTGGACGCGCTGGTGGACAAGTTGCAGGGCTTGGGCGTAAACGCCGACGGCATTCATGGCGACAAGCCACAAGCCACGCGGCAACGCGCACTGGATCGTTTCAAGGCCAGCGACGTGCAGATCCTGGTGGCCACCGATGTGGCGGCCCGTGGCCTGGATATCGAAGACCTGCCGTTGGTGGTCAACTTTGACCTGCCGATCGTGGCCGAAGATTACATCCACCGGATTGGCCGTACCGGTCGCGCAGGCAACACGGGCGAGGCGATCTCCCTGGTGTGCGCCGATGAGGTGAACATGTTGTCGGCCATTGAGGTGCTGACCCGTCAGACCCTGACCCGCAAGATGGAACCCGACTTCGAACCGGAGCACCGCGTGCCCGAGACCGATGCCAGCGGCCAGGTGGTGAAAAAACCGAAGAAACCGAAAAAGCCCAAGGCGTCGGGTGGTGGCGGCAAGCGCAACCTGGGCAAGTGGGTGGACAGCGGTGAAGTGGCGCCGGCTGAGCCGTCGATCAAACCGGTGCGCAAGGTGCCGGTGTTCAATACCGGGCCGCGCAAGAAGAAGTGATTTTGCGGGGCTGCTGATAACCTCTTCGCAGGCAAGCCAGCTCCCACTTCTGACCGAGTTCCAACATTGGAATGCAGTCAAATGTGGGAGCGGGCTTGCCCGCGAAGGCGATTATGAACTCGCAAAAAAATGCCAACTCTGAAGCCCCCTTACAATCGAAGACGAAACGCCTTTCCTGATGACGCCTGCGAGTTTTCCACGAATTAATCGGTTACTGATGCCGCTGCCAATATTGGGAACTGAAGGCTTTCAATAGCCACTGAAAACCAAGTCAAATAACTGACTTCTGAAGTTTATTTTGAATTGGAGAGGTGGATATGGCAGCTTTATTGTTTCCTTTTATTCCGGTCGTTTTGGCCGGATTGGGGATTATTGGTGGATCGATTGCCGGGCGGGAAGTTAGGAAAAACAACGCGGCGGAAGAAAAGAAGGCTCGGGAAGAGCTGGAGTCTCGGGTGAGCGATTTGAATGCCAAGATTCATGAGCATTCGGCGAAAGGTGAGTACGCGCCAGCGATCAAGTCGTTTCGAGAGTTGATTTCACTTTATAAGGAAAACTACAACTTGACGCCTGATGCGATGGCGCAGTTGAATAAATCACTGCAAAACATGATCTTTGAGAGCCAAGAGAAGGCAATAGAGATTACGCACGAATTCAAGAAAAAATGGGCGAGCCTTGAAAAACTCAACCCTTTGGATGCTCGTATGACGGTCAGAAGTTTTGAAGCCATGCAAAACAACTCTAAGTCCCTTTGTATGGAACACAAACTCTACATCGACAAGTTGAAAGTTGTCTTACCGGACGACGATGCGTTTCTGAAGAAAGAAATGTCAACGTTTGATGAGGGCAAACCTCCATTTGGAGGTTCGAGTTACAAATTATGCCAAAGTTGAAGTCATTTCGCCCGGTCGATGGCTACCGGCCCAAGTGATCATCCAAGATGCGCGGGGTCAACCATTTCAGAATTCCGAGCCCCGCCATCCGTCCACTGGCAAAACACCCCGTCAGCAAATACCCGCCCGTCGGTGCTTCCCAGTCCAGCATCTCCCCTGCACAAAACACCCCCGGCAGCTGCTTGAGCATCAGGCGCTCATCCAGCGCCTCGAACGGCACGCCGCCGGCGGTGCTGATCGCCTCGTCCATGGGCCGGGTTTTCACCAGTGTCAGCGGCAGTGCCTTGATATCCACCGCCAACTGCGCGGGGTGGTTGAAGTGTTCAGCCGGTGCCAGCTCTCGCAGTAACGCGGCTTTGACGCCGTCCAGCCCTAACTGACTGTGCAAATGCTTGCTCATCGAGCGTGAGCCACGAGGTTTGCCCAGCGCGGCCTGTACCTTGTCCAGTGCTTTGCTCGGCAGCAGGTCGATATGCACGGTGGCCGCGCCGTCACGGTTGATCGCTTCGCGGATCGGCGCCGACAGCGCGTAGATCAGGCTGCCCTCAATACCGGTGGCCGTGACCACGCATTCACCGAGGCGCGGTTTGTCATCGCCCAGGCCGATGGCGACGTTTTTCAACGGCGCGCCAGCGAATTTGCTGATCATCAGGTCGCTCCAGGCCGACACCTCGAAGCCACAATTGCTCGGTTGCAGCGCCGCGAAGGGAACGCCTTTCTCTTCCAGCAGCTTGAGCCAGGCGCCGTCGGAGCCCAGGCGTGACCAACTGCCGCCGCCAAGGGCCAGCAGCACGGCATCGCTGTGGACTGTTTTTTCGCCGTCGGGGCTGTGGATAAGTAAATCGCCTTCGACCGTCCAGCCCACCCAGCGATGCCGGGTGTGGATAACCACACCCTGATCGCGCAGGCGCTTGAGCCAGGCGCGCAGCAGGGGCGCGGCTTTCATATCCGTGGGAAATACACGGCCGGAGGTGCCGACAAAGGTTTCGATGCCCAACCCATGGATCCATTCGCACAAGGCGTCGGCGCCAAACGCCCGTAGTAGTGGCGCCATGTGCGGTGCGCGTTCGGCGTAACGCGAAAGGAACGCCGGGTAGGCTTCGGAGTGGGTGATGTTCATTCCGCCCACGCCCGCCAGCAGGAACTTGCGTCCCACCGAGGGCATGCCGTCGTACAGGTCCACCCGCACGCCCGCCAGGCTCAAGACTTCGGCAGCCATCAGCCCGGCAGGGCCACCGCCGATAATGGCAACGCGGGAAGGGGGAGTGGCGGGCATCGGCGGGCCTGGGCAAAAGAAAAGGGCGCCCATTGTAAGCAATTGTGGTGGTTATGCAGGGGGCGTTTTTGTGGTGAGCGGGCTTGTCGAAGCATCGCACCGCCCGCGCCCCAGCGCGGGACAAGCCCGCTCACTACAGAAGCATGGTTGCCATAGATGGAATCACGCAAACCCGGTGTTGGTGTAGGGCGGGTATTCGTCGGCGCGGTCGGCGTCGGTGATCGGGCCGCCGGTGAGGCCGTATTTGTCCAGGGTTGGCACCAGGTTGCCGAAGAACGCGTCCTGTTGTTTTTCCCGCTTCACCACTTCGATGATCGGGAACACAAAGGCGGTGACGATGCCCACGCCCGCTGCCGCCCAGCCCAGCACACCGGCGAAAGTCCCGGCGATGGCCGCAGCATCGGCGATACCGAACAACCCCGCGCCACCTTCGATGATCGATGCCACCGCCGCGCCGGTACCGAGGGCTCCGCTGGTGAGAGAGAAGCCGGCGTTGAGCTTGTCACCGGAGAACGCGCTGTTGACCCCGCTGATCAGGCCGAACACGCCGCCGATGAAGCTGCCTGTACCCCCGACGATTTTGCCCAGGTTGCCGAGTTTGTTGATGCCGTCGGTGTTCTGCACCATTTTGCCGGTGGGGAAATCGCCGATGCCCTGGGGTTTGCTCGGGTCGATCGGCGTGGGTTTCCAGGCCATGCCGTAGCCGGCTTCCTTGGCGTACTTGGTGCCGCCTTCGGTGATCAGACCGGCGAACTGCATGCCCGCCGCGACACGCCCGGCGTTATCCGACGCGCTGTTGCCGCCAGTGGCCGAGCGCGCCGCCAATACGCCACCGGCCAGCAGGGCACTGCCGATATGCAGCAGGCCTTGCTTGTAGGAGTCGCTGACGTTGAGCTTGAGCCCGTCCACTGCCTTGGGCAGCACGTCGCTGATCTTCTCGCCCTGACGGTTCACGTCCCACATCGAACGGATCAGCGAGATCACGTCCTGCGGTTTGATCTGCGCACCGCTGGCATCCTTGAACATGTCCGGGTCATCGGCCATGGCCTTGTCGATGATGGCCTTGGTCTTGGCCTCGTCGAAGTTGCCGTTGCTGTCGCCGAACGCGCCCTTGAGCACGTCGTCATTGGCGCCGTTGACCAGGCTGTCGGACACCGCCTGGTTGACGTATTGCTGCACCGTCGAGGAGTCCTGGGCCGAAACCTTGTCGCCCAGGAACTCCTTGAGCAATTCCGCGTGGGCGGCGTACTGGCCGATGGCTGTCATTGGGTCGGCGTTCGGCTGGGCGAGGGCGTCCTGCAAGTCCTTGCCATTGAGAATGTGGTCCTTGAAGTACTGCTCGATGTCGCCGGACTTGCCGGACTTGTCGGCCACGGCGCTCAAGTCCACATGCCCGTCGCCGCCCAGGGCCAGGTCGGTGAGGGTGGCGTCGGTGCCGGCCAGGCTCAGGGCGTCCATCATCGACAGCGGGTTGCCGTTGCTGTCCTTGGTGGCCAGTGCGGTGTTGATCACGTTGCCGCTGTTGATCTGGCTGTCCTGGTAGGCTTGCAGCTCGCGCTTGATCGCCGGGTCGCTGGCGACGATATCGCGCATGCCCGAGGCCTGGTTCTGCGCCAGGAATGTTTTCACGTCCGGATCGCTGGACAGTTGGCCGATGGCCGCATCCAACTGGTCGGTGACTTTGGATTTGGTCGGGTTGAGGTGGTATTCGCTGTCGGCGGTGATCCCCGCGTACAGGTCGCCGTCGCCGACCTTGTCGCTGGCGGCCATGCGGGCGCGGGCGTCGCTGATTTCCATCATCACGGCGGCTTTGGTCTTGCCGTCGTAGTTTTCCGGGTGTTCGAGCACATCCTTGGTCAGCTTGGAGGTGTCGACATCGGCCACCGAGCTGCGCACCGAGGCGTTGCTGAGCATCATCAGCACGCCGTGGTCGTCCTTGGGTGCCTGGTTTTCCAGCCAGGCGCCGAGGTTTTTCTGTTGGGTGATGCCGTCGGCCTTGGCGGTGGCGGGCAGGTCGCCCGCCATGTCGAGGGTGCGCATCATGCCGGGCGTCGACCAGTAGCCGGCGGCGCCGGTCAATTCGGGGCTCAGGCCCGTGTCATCCTTGATCGCCTTGAGGTTGGTGGTGTTGAGGCTGCCGTTGTTGGCGCGCTGGTTGGGCCCCTGCATTTCCGGGCCGGCGCTGCTCACCAGGGAAATATTGGCCATGACGATGGCGGCGGACTTGGCGTTTTCCTTGGCCAGGCCGCTGGCGCCGGGGTTCTTGCTGAGGAAGGTGCCGTAGGACTTCGACGCGGCCGACAGATCCTTGTTCGACTGGCTGATGAACTTGTCCACATCGGCGTGGGTGATCACCCCATCGCTCTTGCCCAGGCCGCCACTGTCCAGGGCGTTCATCAGGCTCGGGCTGCCGGCCAGGTATTTGAGGCAGGCCTGGGCTTCGGGCGGCAGGTCGGTGGGCGGGTTGGAGAAGTCGATCGGGCGGTCGTGCAGGCCCCACTTGTCCCAGTTGTCGCTGAGCATTTTCGAGGCCGCGCGCGGGCGGTCGAGGTCGCGTTCTTCCTGGGTGGGCGTGCCGCTGGTGTTGCCGACGATCTTGTCCCAGTCCTTGGCGCTGGAGTATTTGGAGTTGTCGATCCAGTTGGTGTCCACCGCGCCGTTCACGCCGAAAATGCCGTCGGATTCCTTGACCACCGAGGCATACAGGTCGGGGCTGATGGCCTGGGAGACGATGATCTTGTCGCCGGACGCGGTTTCGTAGCGGATCAGGCCGTGGCCAAGTTCTTCCGGTGTGCCCACCTGGCTCACGCCGCCGGCTTCGTTGGCGCTGGCCAGGCGATAGCCTTCATTTTTGCTGTCGTTGATCAGGCCCCAGGTTTCACCGTCGGACTTCACTTTTTCGTACAGGTCGCTGTTGGTTTCCTTACTGACGACGACTTTGTCGCCCGACACGGTTTCATAGCGAATCATGCCCGGGCCCACTTCATCGGCCGGGCCGATGCCTTTGTAGGTCTCCAGGCCCGGCGCGGTGTCACCGGCCTGGGCGATGCGGTAGCCGTCGGCCTTGCTCTTGTTCAACGCGTCCACGGCGTCGGCCTTGCCGGCCATGCCGTCGAACAGGTACGGGGTCATCTGTTTGATGATGATGATGTCCCTGCCGTCGCGGGTTTTCAGCTCCAGGACGTTGTCGGAAAGCTTGGTGACACTGGCGATGTTGGCCAGGGGAATGCCGGTGTTGCTGATGTCGGCCAGGTTCGGGTCGTTGAGGTGGCTGATCGCTACCTGGTCACCGCTGGCTTTGACGTCGGCAATCTTCTTGTCCTTGGTGTTGTCGGTGACACCGGTGCCGTCGGTGAAAAACGGTTTGTCGTTGCTGGCCAGCACCTTGAAATTGCCGGGGTGGGCGGCTTCCTTGAAGCCGGAAAGGGCACGGGACATCGCCACGTCGAAGGTGGCCGCGACCTTTTTCAAGGCGTCGTCATTGCCGGGTGTCGAGCTACTGCCGATCTTGTACGTTGCCATCGCTGAATACTCTGAAGGCGGAGGAGGCTTTCAGGGTGACGACGGGTTGCGGCAGTTTTGTTGCAAAACCTGCGCAGGCCGGATCTTCCACAACGTTTCACGGCTGTGCAAAAGTGTCTGATCAGAAAATGTACAGTTTCACACAGGCCATGTGGCTATTCGCTTTCAGCCCCTTACGCTCAAGTTATCCACAGGCCGTTCCACAGGCATTGTGGGTAACGCCCACAGTTCAGTGACAACCTGATGACGTCCACACCCGCTGGGCGCTGTGGTGCAGGATGCCGTGGCGCCGGGCCAGGGCCGGGCGGTCCTTGCTGTAACCGCCTCCGATCACGCCCATCACCGGGATGTCACGGCCCAGGCAGTGGCGCATCACGCTTTCATCGCGGGCGGCCACGCCGGCGTCGGTCAGCTTGAGGTAGCCGAGGGCATCATCTTTATGCACATCGACGCCGGCGTCGTACAGCACCAGGTCGGGTTGATACAGCGGCAGCAGGTAGTTGAGCGCATCGTCCACCACCTTGAGGTAGTCGGCGTCACCCATGCCCATGGGCAGCGGGATGTCCCAGTCGCTCTGGGCCTTGCGCGCCGGGAAGTTCTTTTCGCAGTGCAGCGATACGGTGATCGCTTCCGGGGTGTCGTGCAGGATGCGCGCGGTGCCGTCGCCCTGGTGCACGTCGCAGTCGAAGATCAGCACGCGGTTGACCCGGCCGCTGGCCAGCAGGTAATGGCTGATCACCGCCAGGTCATTGAAGATGCAGAAACCTGCCGGGTAATCGTAATGGGCATGATGAGTACCGCCCGCCAGGTGGCAGGCCAGGCCGTGTTCCAGGGCCTGTTCGGCGGCGAGTATCGAACCGCCGACCGCGCGCACGGTACGCCGGGCCAGGGCTTCGTTCCACGGCAGGCCGAGGCGGCGCTGGTCTTCGCGGGACAGTTCGCCGCCCATGTAGCGTTCGATATAGGCGGGGTCATGGGCCAGGGCCAGGACATCCGGAGGGCACAGTTGCGGGCGCAGCAGTTGGCGGTCCTCGGTCAGCCCGCTGGCCACCAGGTGGTCGCGCAGCAGGCGAAACTTGTCCATGGGGAACCGGTGGTCCGCCGGGAACTCGGGGCTGTAGTCATCGTGGTAAATCAATGGCAAAGGCATGGCATTTTCTGACGAGAATCTGCGACGCATCTTACCCGCGTTGTACACTCACGCACATGGCAAGGGAGGGGGACCCATGGAGCCGATACTGGAGTTGGAAAGCGCACGCCTGGTGCTGCGCCAATGGCGCGACAGCGACCTGCCGGACTTTGCGCGCATGTGCGCCGACCCGCAGGTGATGCGGTATTTCCCGGCCAGGTTGAGCCATCTGGAAAGTGCCGCGCTGATTGGCCGGATTCGCGGGCATTTCGCCGAGTACGGCTTTGGCCTGTGGGCCTTGCAGCGCAAGGACACCGGCGAGTTCATCGGCCTGACCGGGCTGCAGAATGTCAGCTTTGAAGGCGCCTTCACCCCGGCGGTGGAGATCGGCTGGCGCCTGGCCCGTGAACACTGGGGGCTGGGGTATGCCAGCGAGGCGGCGTGGACCGCGGTGCGCTGTGGTTTCGACCGCGTGCAACTGGAGGAAATCGTCGCTTTCACCACTGAAGCCAATTTGCCATCACAAAAAGTCATGCAGGCCATCGGTATGCATTACGATCCCCAGGCAGATTTCGAACACCCCAAGGTCGCGGCCGATGACCCGCTGCGCCATCATGTTTTGTATCGCATCACCCGCGCCCAATGGTTGGACACGCTGCACGGATAGGCAGCCCGGAATGCACCAACGTTTGTAGGAGTTGCTCTATGAGCCAAGTATTGGAAGATCTGGTGGACTTGCTGACCCTGGAGCCGATTGAGGAAAACCTTTTTCGTGGCCGCAGCCAGGACCTGGGTTTTCGTCAACTGTTCGGCGGCCAGGTCCTCGGCCAGTCGCTGTCGGCGGCCAGCCAGACCGTAGAAGAAGCGCGGCACGTGCATTCGCTGCACGGTTATTTCTTGCGCCCTGGCGATGCGGCGTTGCCGGTGGTGTATTCGGTGGACCGTGTACGTGATGGCGGCAGTTTCAGCACGCGCCGTGTCACGGCGATCCAGAAGGGCCATCCGATCTTCACCTGCAGTGCGTCGTTCCAGTACGACGAACAAGGCTTCGAGCACCAGACCACCATGCCCGTGGTGGTCGGACCGGAAAACCTGCCGTCGGAGCTGGAATTGACCCAGCAGCGTGCGCACCTGATCCCCGAGCACATGCGTGACAAACTGCTGTGCCCCAAGCCGATCGAAGTGCGCCCGGTCACCGAAAAGGACCCGTACAACCCGCAGCCGTCCGATCCGGTCAAGTATGTGTGGTTCCGGGCCGACGGCGCCCTGGCCGATGCGCCGGCGCTGCACAAATACCTGCTGGCCTATGCCTCGGATTTCGGCCTGCTGACGACTTCGTTGCTGCCCCATGGCAAGACCGTGTGGCAGAAAGACATGCAGGTCGCCAGTCTCGACCACGCGCTGTGGTTCCACGCCGACCTGCGTGCCGATGACTGGTTGCTCTATGCCATGGACAGCCCGTGGGCCGGTAATTCCCGTGGGTTTTCCCGGGGCAGCGTGTACAACCGCGCCGGCCAGTTGGTGGCCTCGGTGACCCAGGAAGGCTTGATTCGCCATCGCAAGGACTGGGCATGAGCCTGTCGGATATCAAGCACTGGGTGTTCGACATGGACGGCACCCTCACGGTGGCCGTGCATGACTTTGCGGCCATTCGCGTGGCGCTGGAGATCCCGCCCGAAGACGACATCCTCACGCACCTGGCGGCGCTGCCGGCGGAAATCGCGGCGGCCAAGCATGCCTGGTTGCTGGAACACGAGCGGGAGCTGGCCCTCGGTTCGGTCGCTGCGACCGGTGCCGTGGCGCTGGTGCGCGAACTGGCGGGGCGTGGTTATCGCCTGGGCATCCTGACTCGCAATGCGCGGGAGCTGGCGCACATCACCCTCGAAGCGATTGGCCTGGCCGACTGCTTTGCCATCGAGGACGTGCTGGGACGTGACGATGCACCGCCCAAGCCGGACCCCGGTGGTTTGCTGAAGCTGGCCGCGGCGTGGGACGTGGCGCCGAGCGAGATGGTGATGGTGGGGGATTACCGCTTCGACCTGGATTGCGGGCGGGCGGCGGGGGCGCGGACGGTGTTGGTCAACCTGCCGGAGAACCCGTGGCCGGCGTTGGTGGATTGGCATGCCGAAGATTGCGCCGCCTTGCGCCGGATGATCTAGCCCAGGCACCAAAAATCAACGGTGGTACGCGGCTTGTGTGGGAGCCGGGCTTGCCCGCGATGGCATCACCTTGGTAGGAGTGATAGACCGCGGTGCCTGCATCGCAGGCAAGCCAGCTCCCACATTTTTGATCCGGTTTCTTCAGGTGTTACTGGGTAAACAACACTTTCTCGCCTTCAGGCGATGTGAACATCCCATCCCCGTTATGCCCCACGCCCGGCACTTCCACCAGGGTGTGGCTCAACTGTGGATGGCGCTGCTTGAGGTAGTCGAAGTAGTTGTGTCCGCGAATCAGGCGGTACGCGCCCTGGGCTTCGGCACCGCAGTTCTTGTCCAGCGCCGGGTGGTTCGGGTCGGTGTCTTGCTGGCCCAGCAGGTAGGTGATGTTGCGCGCGACGTAAGTCTGTTCAAGCTGCTCGGCACTCTGGCCTTTGGCGTAGGCCGGCAGGTTCTGCATGCCGTATTTCCAGTCGTTGAAGCCCGGGCAGCTCGCCACGTCGAACTTCACCGGGCGCTGGGGCGTGAAGTAGGCGTAGGACGATGGGTTCGCCACCACGTAGCGCAGGCGAATGCCTTCGGTTTGCAGGGTCGGGTGGTCGTGGCCGGTCAGGGCAAAGCGCTGCACCACCTGGCCGCCGCCGGAATGGCCGGCGACCACGATTTCTTTCAGGCCCGGGAACAGCTTGCGATTGCCCAGGTGCTTGATGATCTGGTCGAGGGCGCCGTAGGAACTGACCTGGCCCGGGCCGAGCGACGGCTCGCCGGCCATCCAGTCATTGCCATGCCAGCGCAGGACCTGGTTGTCCAAGTGGTTGCGCTTCACGTCCGACTCATTGAGAAACTGCGGTGCGATGACCAGGGTGTTGCTGGCCTGGCCCGCATGTTCGGCGGCGTCTTCGCCGCTTTGCAGATAGGTTTGCGCATTGCGCAGGCGACCATGCACGATGATCAGCGCGCGGGTGACGTTGGGCAGGGGCTGGCGCCAGTCCTGGCTCAAGCCCAGGCTGAGGTCGCCGGCATCCAGGTGAAAACGATCGGGACTGATCACCTTGACGCCGTGGTCTGCTCCGGCGGCCCAGGTGAGGGAGGAACAGGTGATCAACAAGCCCAGCAGCAATCCCGATCGTTTATTCATTTAAAGACTCTTGGCTGAAAAAGTGTCGCATTGAGTTATCTGGCCCTGGGCAAAGCCGGTCTTGAACCAGCGAACCCGCTGTGCCGAGGTGCCGTGGGTAAACGAGTCGGGGACTACGCGGCCCTGACCCTGTTGTTGCAAGCGGTCATCGCCAATGGCGTTGGCCGCGTTCAGTGCTTCTTCAACATCGCCGGGCTCCAGCCAGTTCAGGCGTTTCTGTGCCCGGTTGGCCCACACGCCGGCAAAACAGTCGGCTTGCAGCTCCTGGCGCACCAGCAGCCCACCGTCGCCCTGCATCGGCCGGCCCTGTTGGCGCGCGGCCTGGATCTTCGCCGAGATGCCCAGCAGCGTCTGCACGTGATGCCCTACCTCGTGGGCAATCACGTAGGCCTGGGCGAAGTCGCCGGCGGCCTTGAAGCGTTGCGACATTTCCCGGAAGAAATCCAGGTCCAGGTACACCTGTTGGTCAGCCGGGCAATAGAACGGGCCGCTGGCCGAAGTGGCGCCCCCGCAGGCGGAATTGACCCGGCCGCGGAACAGAATCAGCTTCGGGTTCTTGTACGCCAGCCCGTTTTCCTGGAACACCTGCGCCCAGGTGTCTTCGGTGTCGCCCAGTACCGCCCGCACGAAATCGGCTTGTTCATCGTTGGCCGGTGGCGCCTGGCGCGACGGCGTACTCACCGATGGCGCCTGTTCCATCTGGCCGGTCAACTGGCCAAGGATCTGCAACGGGTCCTGGCCGGTCAGCCAGCCAATGCCGACGATCAGCACGATGGCCGTCAGGCTCAGGCCTTTGCCGCCGCCGAAGCGCATGCCGCCGCCGCCGCCGCCATCGCGGGCGTCCACCACGTTGTCGCTGCGTCGGCCTTTTCTCCATAACATGGGGCAATCCTCTCGATAAACCGTCAAACCACTGTGTTGAGTGCAGTGTTGTTGCTGCGCGGGAATGGCGCCAGCCCGGCTGTCCGACAGGATCGATCGCGGCTTAGTATCGCCGCTCCCGGGGCAGGCCGGCAGGGGCGCCAGATGAAACTTGTGTCAGTTTTGCCAGGTCAGTCGCGGCAATAGCCTTCGCCGGCGTTCACGACCAGGCAGTCTTTTTTACCGGCCAGCCATTTGAGGCCGGTGGCTTCGCCGTCGCCGGCACGCATCAGCTGTGGGCCGTCGGGGCGGGTGAAGGCGATGCCGTCTTCGGCGGCTTCACCCTTGAAGGTGCCTGAGTCATCGGCGTCGAGGCCGTATTGCATGGTCAGGAGGTAGTGGCCACGGCCAACGGCGTCGTCCTTGGCGATGGTCAGGTTGAGGCCTTCGACGCCGATCCAGCGGCCAACCCATTGGTCGGTGGGCGGGGTTTGCGGGACCAGTGTCGCTTGTACGGAAGCCGGTGCAGGCTTGGCGGGGGCTTGTTCCTGGTTGCAGGCGGCGAGCAGGGCAAGGGCAGGAAGCAGGAGAAGGGCTTTTTTCATGACGGATAGGCCTTGGTTGAAAGTGTGCAACTTGGGTTTCAGGGTGCTGCGTTGGACTGGCATCCCGCGATTTAGTGCGCTGTTCGCACGGTGTTTGGTTATGCTCTTGGGGCAGACGCATGCCCGGCTGCTAGATTACCGGGTTGAGTGCCCCCGCGTTCAGCCGCCACGCAAGAGAATTCAATGACCCTCAGTACCCCGCTTTCCGGCGTCAACCACCCCTTCAAAGGCATTGTGCTGATTGTGGTGGCGACGTTTCTGTTCTCCAGCCACGACGCACTTTCCAAGTACCTGGCCGGGTTCTATCCGATCGTGATGGTGGTGTGGGCGCGGTACCTGGTGCATACCTTGTTGATGGCCGGCATCTTCCTGCCGCAATCGGGTTTGCGCGTGCTGCGCAGCAAGCGCCCGCTGCTTCAGGTGATCAGGGCGTTGTGCCTGTTGGGCACCAGCCTGTTTTTCACCTCGGCGCTGCATTACATCCCCCTGGCGGAAGCCACTGCGGTGAACTTCCTGGCACCGATCCTCGTCACCGCCCTTTCCGTACCGCTGCTGGGCGAGCGTGTCACCCGTGGCCAATGGCTGGCGGTGATCTGTGGTTTCATCGGCGTGCTGGTGATCATCCATCCCGGCGGTGAGCTCTTCACCCCGGCGGTGCTGCTGCCGCTGTGTTCGGCGCTGTTTTTCTGCTTCTACCAACTGCTCACGCGTATCCTCAGCCAATACGACACCCCCACCACCAGCAACTTTTTCGCCGGCCTGTGCAATACCCTGGTGATGAGTGCGCTGGTGCCGTTCTTCTGGCAAGTGCCGAGCCTGTGGCACGCGGTGATGATGCTGGCGCTGGGCACCTGCGGGATGACCGCGCACCTGCTGCTGACCCAGGCGTTCCGCTTTGCGGCACCGGCGTTGCTGGCACCGTTCGGCTATTGCCAGATTGTGTTCGCGGGGTTGCTGGGCTGGTTGGTATTTGCCCATACCCCCGACGTGACCACGGTGGTCGGCATCGGGGTGATCTGCATGAGCGGGCTCGCCGCTGCGTGGCAGCAGCGGCGGCGTTGACTCAGACCTCGACGGTAGGAATCTTGCGCGGCGCCATGAAATACATCCAGGTCAGCGCAATGAAGTACATCGCCGGAATCAGGGTGAACAGCACGGTGTAGTTGTTGTTCGTCACCGTGAGAATGTGGCCGACGAGTTGGGTCATGAACATGCCGCCGATGGCCGCGCACATCCCGCCGAAACCGAACACGGTGCTCATCATGTGCTTGGGCGTGTAGTCCATCACCAGGCTCCAGATGTTGGCGGTCCAGGCCTGGTGCGCACCGATGGCCAGGGAGATGGCGAACACCGCGACCCACAGCTGGCTGGAGCCGGCGGCCATGATCACGCCGACGATGCAGCAGGCGAACAGCAGCATCGACAGCAGCCGGGCCTTGATCGGGTTCATGCCGCGACCGATCAGGAACGACGACAGAATGCCCCCGCCGATGCTGCCGAAGTCGGCGGTCAGGTAGATGATGATCAGCGGGATGCCCATCTGCGTCACGTTGATGCCCAGGTTGTATTGCTGGTTCAGGAACGGCGGCAGCCAGTACAGGTAGAACCAGAACACCGGCGCGGTCATCGAATAGGCGAGGGCGAAGGCCCAGGTGCCGCGCATGCGCAGGATACGGCTGAATGGCACGCGGGGTTGTTCCGGCTCGGCCTGTTGCTGCACGTAGGCCAGCTCTGACGGTTTGACGTGGGGATGGTCTTCCGGGTTGAAGTACTTCAGACCCCAGAACAGCAACCAGATGCCGCCGAGTGCCGACATGCACAGAAACGCCGCCTGCCAGCCCCACACGTGGAGGATCAGCGGCAGCAGCATCGGCGTCATCATCGCGCCGACGTTGGTACCGGCGTTGAAGATGCCGGTGGCCACTGCGCGCTCTCCGGCGGGGAACCACAGGCGAGTGGTCTTCACGCAGGCCGGGTAGTTGGCCGCCTCGGTCAGCCCGAGAATGAAACGGCAGACCATAAAGCCGACCGCCGACGTGGCCAGGCCGTGGGCGCCGGTGGCCAGGCTCCACAACAGCACCGCGCAGAAGAACACGCGTTTCACGCCGATGCGGTCGATCAAGCGGCCTTGCAGCACAAAGCCAATCGCGTAGCCCACCTGGAACCAGAAATTGATGTTGGCGTAGTCCATGGCCGTCCAGCTCATTTCCTTGGCCAGGATCGGTTGCATCACGCCCAGGGCGGCGCGGTCGATGTAGTTCAGGGTGGTGGCGAAAAACACCAGGGCCAGCATGCCCCAGCGGGTTTTGCCCACGGCCAGGGCGCCGCGGATCTTGTCGCCGATGCCGGCGTGCGGGTTGCCCGGGCGTGCGGCCAGGACGGAGTTTTGCAGAGGCATGAGGTCGTACCCGTTTTTTGAAATTTTTATGGTGTGTTCTGGGTCTTGTTGCTGCGTCGATGGTGCGTAGCGGTTAAAAAATCGTCAATTCGCCAAAGGGGCATAGTGTTCGATAATCGCACCAAAAACTAACCGGTTCGTACATTTTAATTGCTGCGGGTAGGCAAGGGGCCAATAATTTGCCGCAAACAACTATTGCCGGGAGTCGCCCATGCAACGTTCCATTGCCACCGTTTCCTTGAGCGGCACCCTGCCGGAAAAACTCGAAGCCATCGCCGCCGCCGGATTCGACGGCGTCGAGATCTTCGAAAACGACCTGTTGTATTACGACGGCAGCCCAAGGGAAGTTAGGCAAATGTGCGCTGACCTGGGCATCGCCATTACCTTGTTCCAGCCGTTTCGCGACTTCGAAGGCTGCCGCCGCGACCGCCTGGCCCGCAACCTGGAACGCGCCGAACGCAAGTTCGACTTGATGCAGGAACTGGGCACCGACCTGGTGCTGGTGTGCAGCAATGCGTCGGCCGATTGCGTGGGCGATGAGCGCATTCTGCTGGATGACTTGAGCCTGTTGGCCGAGCGCGCCGGGCGGCGTGGCATGCGGATCGGTTATGAGGCGCTGGCCTGGGGCAAGCATGTGAACACCTGGCAGCAGGTGTGGAACCTGGTGCGTCAGGTGGACCATCCCAGCCTTGGCGTGTTGCTGGACAGTTTTCATACCTTGTCGCTCAAGGGCGACCCCAGCGCCATCGCCGAGATTCCCGGTGACAAGATCTTCTTTGTGCAAATGGCCGACGCACCGATCCTGGCCATGGACGTGCTGGAGTGGAGCCGGCATTTCCGTTGCTTCCCGGGGCAGGGCGAATTCGACCTGGCGGGGTTTCTCGCGCCGATCCTCCAGAGTGGCTATACCGGGCCGTTGTCCCTGGAAATTTTCAACGATGGTTTCCGCGCCGCGCCGACCCGCGCGAATGCAGCGGATGGCTTGCGCTCGTTGCTGTACCTGGAAGAGAAAACCCGCGAGCGCTTGCAGCAGAACGCGCCAGCGCAACCGCTCGAGATGCTGTTTGATACCCCGGCGGCCAGCGCCTATGACGGTATCGAGTTCCTGGAGTTTGCCGTGGACGAAAGCCTCGGCGCCAAGCTGACTCACTGGCTGGAGCGCCTGGGGTTCGTCAAGGCCGGGCAGCACCGCTCCAAGAGTGTGAGTCTGCTGCGCCAGGGTGATATCAACCTGATCCTCAATTGCGAACCCTATTCCTTTGCCCACAACTTTTTCGAAGCCCATGGGCCGTCGCTGTGCGCCACCGCGCTGCGGGTCAAGGACAGTGCCAAGGCGCTGGAGCGTGCGGTGGCTTACAAGGGCCAACCGTATCGCGGGCTGGTCGGGCCGAACGAGTTGGAACTGGCGGCGGTGCGTGCGCCGGACGGCAGCCTGATCTACCTGGTGGACCCCGGTGAAAGCGGGCTGTACGACACGGATTTCAACCTGCAACCGGCAGCATCGTCCGGCGGTGGATTGTTGCGCATCGACCATATGGCCATGGCCTTGCCGGCGGACAGCCTCGACAGCTGGGTGCTGTTCTACAAGAGCCTGCTGGATTTCGAAGCGGATGACGAAGTGGTGTTGCCCGACCCTTACGGCCTGGTGAAAAGCCGCGCGTTGCGCAGCCGGTGCAGTTCCATTCGACTGCCGCTGAACATCTCCGAGAACCGCAACACCGCCATTTCCCACGCGTTATCCAGCTATCGCGGTTCGGGCGTGCACCATATTGCCTTCGATTGCGGGGATATTTTCGCCGAGGTGCGCCGGGCCAAGGAGGTGGGGGTACCGCTGCTGGATATCCCGCTCAACTATTACGACGACCTGGCGGCGCGCTTCGATTTCGACGACGAATTCCTCAGCGAGTTGGCGTACTACAACGTGCTGTACGACCGTGACGCCCAGGGTGGTGAGCTGTTTCATGTGTACACCGAGGCCTTCGAAGGACGGTTTTTCTTCGAGATCCTCCAGCGCAAGAACGGCTATGCGGGCTACGGGGCGGCCAACGTGGCGGTGCGCCTGGCGGCGATGGCCAAGTCCCGCAGTGGCGCGGCACGCCAGGCGCGGTTGTAACGACTGGCCAGGTGCTTCCTTCGGCGGGCGCCGCGGCCCATAATCACCGCCTGCACAACACTGGCCGTGAGCGCACCATGACCTCCGAGGCACCCCGCAAGAGTCGTAAGAACAATCCGGAAAAGACCCGCGAAAACATACTCCAGGAAGCCATTGTCGAGTTTGTCCAGCAGGGCCTGTCCGGCGCCCGGGTGGATGCCATCGCCGAGCGCATCCACACGTCCAAGCGCATGATCTATTACTACTTCGGCAGCAAGGAGCAGTTGTACGTCGAGGTGCTGGAAAAACTCTACGGAGATATCCGCAACACCGAAACACGCATGAACCTCACCGCGCTGGAGCCCCGCGAGGCGATCCGCCGGCTGGTGGAATTCACCTTCGATCACCACGACCAGAACGTGGATTTCGTGCGCATCGTCAGCATCGAAAATATCCACAATGCCGAGTACGTGAAGCGCTCTGATGCGATCAAGGCGATGAACAGCAACATCCTCGAAGCGCTGGGCGCGACGTTGCGCCGGGGCGCCGAGCTGGGTGTGTTCCGCGAGGGGCTGGAACCGTTGGACGTGCATTTGCTGATCAACTCGTTCAGCTTTTACCGGGTCTCCAACCGCCACACGTTCAGTGAGATTTTTCAGATCGAGTTGTCGGATGAGGTGGTCAAGCAGCGCCATCGCGACATGATCTGCGAGTCGGTGATGCGTTACTTGCAGGCCTGAAAATCTCGGCTTGAAATACACTCAATGTGGGAGCTGGCTTGCCTGCGATTGCGGTGTCTCAGTCAACGATGATGTGACTGACAGATCGCTATCGCAGGCAAGCCAGCTCCCACATTTTTAATTGGGTTCACATTCCTAGGTATTTATGCTCTGAAAATGCGCAAGCATCCTGTCGGCATCCGGCACCTCGCCACTGAACAATTCAAACGCTTTCACCGCCTGGAACACCGCCATGTTGCCGCCATCCAGCGTGCGGCAACCCAGGGCGCGGGCGTCGCGCAGCAGTTCGGTTTCCAGTGGGAAATACACGATTTCCGCCACCCATAACGCTGGCCGCAACAGCGTAGCCGACACGGGGGTGCCGGGCAGCTTGGCCATGCCCATCGGGGTGGTATTGACCAGGCCGTCGGCTTCGGCCATGGCGTGTTCAAGGTGATGGCCGACCTGGGCGCGCCCGGTACCAAAACGCTTGGCCAGGTTATCCACAAGGTCGTGGGCGCGGGTGCTGTCCACGTCGAAAAGACTCAAGTGCTCCACGCCCTCCGCCAGCAGTGCATGGGCCACCGCCGCACCCGCACCACCCGCGCCCATCTGCACGACATTCCGGCGCGCAACGTCATTCAGATGGCGACGGAACCCTTCGGCAAAACCCAGGCAATCGGTGTTGTGGCCAATGCGCTTGCCGCCTTTGAACACCACGGTGTTGACCGCGCCGATGCCCCGGGCTTCGTCAGACAGTTCATCGAGCAGGGGCAGGATCGCTTGCTTGCACGGGTAGGTAATGTTCAGTCCGGTGAAGTGCATCAGCTCGGCGGCGTCCAGCAGGTCGGGCAGGGCGTTGACCTCCAGGCGCAGCGGTTCCAGGTCGATCAGGCGATACAGGTAGCGCAGGCCCTGGGCATCGCCTTCCTGTTCATGCAGGGCCGGGGTACGTGAGGCCTGGATGCCGGCACCGATCAGGCCGGCGAGAATGCGTGGCTTCATCGGGCTCATGCCTTCAGCAACTGGCTGAAATGGCTCAGGGCCAGGTGGTAACCGTGGCTGCCGAAGCCGGCCAGCACCGCCTTGGCAATGGGCGACACAAAGGAATGATGACGAAACGCCTCGCGCGCATGCACGTTGGACAGGTGCACTTCGATCACCGGCACTTCACTGGCCACCAGCGCGTCGCGAATCGCCACCGAGGTGTGGGTCCAGGCCGCCGGGTTGATCACGATACCGGCGCAACGGGCGCGGGCACCGTGGATCCAGTCGAGCAGTTCGCCTTCGTGGTTGGTCTGGCGAAATTCGATCTTCAGCCCAAGTTGCTCGGCGCTGCGACCACACAGGGCGGCGATGTCGGCCAGGGTTTCATGACCGTAGGTGGTGGGCTCGCGGGTGCCGAGCAGGTTGAGGTTGGGGCCGTTGAGTACCAGCACGATCGGCGGCATAGGGGGTGTCCACAGTTATTGTTGGTTGTGGAAGTAAAATGTACTGAATGGTTAGTTTGGTCAATTGATCCACAGGTTTCCGAGCGGGATCTGTTCGATTACCGAACGCTCAATCAGAGCTTTCCCACGGACGAATCAGATTAGATATCAATTGAAAATCATTCTCGACAACGCTTAAGATGCCCGCCTGTTTCCTAAACATTCCAGGGAGTCGGTTTGTCGGACGTGGATCTCAAAGGCCTGTTTCTCAAGCATGCCGATACCCTGCGCGGGTATCTGGCGCGCAAGGTGCGGGACCCGCAGTTGGCCGCAGACCTGGTGCAGGAGAGTTTCCTGCGCCTGGCCGAAAAGCCGGCCGGTGAGCGCATCGACAACTCCCAGGGCTATCTCTATCGAACGGCGAGCAATCTTCTGATCGACCATATTCGCCAGGAAGCACGGCGCAAGACAGATTCCGTGCCCCATGAGGCGCTGGCCGAGATTGAAGATGAAGTGGCCGGGTTGGAGGCTCAGGCAATGGCGCAGCAACAGCGACAGGCATTGAAGCAGGCACTGGCGGAGTTGCCGGAACGCACCCAGCAGATCTTCCGTCTGAACCGCATGGAAGGTATGACCCACGCCCAGGTTGCCCGGCACCTGGACATCTCCGACAGCTCCGTGCAAAAGCACCTGGCCAAGGCCCTGGCCTATGTGATGCAGCGCTTGCAGGACGGCGAAGTGGCGCCTCCCGACGAATGAGTTACCGAAATGCGCCACCTCAGACGTCACAGCGTTACATAACGAAAAATTCGAGATGCACACGTGAATAGCCAGGGTCCGCAACAGCACAGCATTACCGAGGCGGCGGCCGAGTGGGCGGTGCGCCTGCACGCCGGTGCCCTGACCGAACAGGAGCAGGCCGAGCTGCAGCACTGGATCGCCTGCGACAGTCGTCACGAGGCGGCATTGCGGTTCGCCGAACAGACTTGGTCGGCGCTGGGTGACGTATACAAGGATGAACCGCTACATCGCCAGCGCCCGACCTCGGCGCCGTTGCCCGCGCGCCGCGCCAGGCGACGCAGGCCCTGGCAACGTGCAGCGGCTGTCGCGCTGGTGGTGGTGCTCACGGGGGTTGGCTGGCTGCGCGGGCCGGACGCGCTGTTGCAGTGGCAGGCCGATTACGTCACGCAGAAAGGCGAAGTACGCACGGTGCACCTGGCCGATGGCAGCAAGGTGGAGCTGGATTCCGCCAGTGCAATCCGGCTGGATTTCGACGGCGCACAGCGGCGCATCAGTCTGTTGCAAGGCTCGGCGATCTTTGACGTGGCGCCGAGGGCGGGTGAGGAAACCCGCCCGTTCGTGGTGCAGAGTGCCGGCGGGCAAACGCGAGCTTTGGGCACGCGCTTTGTGGTGGAGCGTGAAGAGGATCGCCAGGCCTGGGTCGGCGTGCTGCAACACAGTGTTGAAGTCACGATGCAGGCGCCGGCAAAAAAAGGCCCTTCCGAGCGGGTACTCAAAGAGGGCCAGGCCGCGCGCTACAGCCCTCAGGAAGGTGTGGTGCCGATGGATCAGTTCGACGTGGAGCGTGCCACCAGTTGGCGGCGCGGCGTGTTGATCTTCGATCGCCAGCCACTGGCCAAAGTCATCGAACAACTCAATCGCTATCGTCCCGGACGCGTGGTGCTGGCCGACTCGGCGCTGGGTGATCGTGAGGTCAGCGGTGTGTTCCGCCTCGACATGCTCGACAGCGCACTCGTGACACTAACCCGCGAGCTTCAGGTGCAACGCCTGGATCTTGCGGGCCTCAGCCTGATTTATTGATCTGCTGACGGGAGCCGCATGCCGGCTCCTGTCATCGCCAATCTCCCCTTATTTTAAAAACCTTGAAAAAAGTCTTACTGACTTCCCGCGCCTCGTACGTCTTGCTAGGTGAGAAGCATTCGCATAAACAAAAACCGCTTGGCGCAGGGAAAATCAGAAATGTCAGCACTCACCAAGGGGCGTATCACCGGTAGCCGGTTAGCCCTGGCCATTCACCTGGGTCTGTTCGTCGCAACGACCCCGGTGTATGCCGCGCAGCCTCAGGTCGGTGCTGCCCAGCCCGCCATGCTGATGTTCGATATCCCTGCGCAAGCCCTGGGCAGTGCCGTGCTGGCGTTCGCCGATCAGGCAGGCCTGCAAGTGTTGTTCGACAGCCAGCGTCTGCAAGGATTGAGCAGCACCCCGCTCAAGGGGCGTTTCAGCGTGCAGGAAGGTCTTGGCCGATTGCTCGGCGGGGCGCCGGTGGAGTTCCGCTTCACCGGCGAGCGTCAGGTTACCCTCAATCGGGTCAACGCCGAGCATGACGACGCCATGACCGTGGGCACCACAACCATCACCGGCAGCAGCAACGGCCAGGCCAGTGACTGGGTGTACCAGAGCCCAAAGTCGGTGGCGGTGATCAGCCGTGACATGATCGATAAACGCCCGCCCCGTCACGCCGCCGATATGCTGGAGGAAACCGCGGGCGTCTACACCGCCGTCGATCAACGCGACCCCGGCCTGTCCGTGAACATTCGCGGGGTGCAGGACTATGGCCGCGTGAACATGAACATCGACGGCATGCGCCAGAACTTCAACGTCAACGGCCACCAGCAACGCAACGGCACGATGCTGATCGACCCGGAGTTCATCTCCAGCATCGAGATCGACAAGGGCAGCCAGTCGGGGCAGGGCGGCGCGGCGGTGTTGGGCGGTATCGCGTCGTTCAAGACCCTCGACGCCAGCGAGTTTCTCAAGGACGGCAAACCCTACGGCGGACGGGTTCGTGCCGGCAGCGGCATCGGTGAGCTGGGCAACGGCACAAACTTCAACGGCAGCGGCGTGTTCGCCTTTGGCGATGAACGTGGTGATGTATTGCTGGGCTACAGCGAGCGGCATTTCGGCAACTATCGCGGCGGCACCCACAATGACAAAAACCTCGGCACCAATCTGCGCGCCAGGAAATACGCCCCGGCGGCCTTCGACGACTGGTTGAACAGCGAAGTCGGTGACACCGGCAGCGTGACCCGCTCGCAGATCGTCAAGTTCGGCCTGAACCTGCCCAACGACCAGCGCGTGCAGTTGAGCTACCTGGAAAGCGACACCGACAGCAACGATTCCTGGGGCTACATCGCCGATGACCTGCTGAGCACCTATTACCTGCGCACCAGCAAAAACAATCTCAACGCAAAAAACGTCGCGCTGGACTACAGCTACAGCCCGGACAACCCGCTGATCGACTTCAAGGCCAAGCTCTATTACGTCACCACCCAGCTGGACCGGGCCAATGCGCCCAATGTGGCGTCGCTGAGTTCGGGCAACTACTTCGCGCCCTACACCGACCATTTCCAGACCGACACCTGGGGCCTGCAAGGGGAAAACACCGCGCGCTTCGACATGGGCGCAGGGGGCCACTTGAGCTGGAACTATGGCCTGGAGATGTATCAGGACACCTTCAAGCCCAGAACCAATAAAGTTGAGTCGAGCAATGTCCTCGCGACCGGATCATTGCCCTACACCCCCAGTGCCGACCCGGAAGGCAAGCGCACCATCGCCAGTCTCTTCAACAATCTGCAATACGAATACGACGATTGGCTGACCGTGGATGCAGGGCTGCGTTACGACCGCTACCGACTGGAAGGCGTTACGGGAATGACGCTCTACAAGCGCGATCGTTTTTACACCAGCAGCACGCCGGCCCGGCGCGTCGAGGACATTTTCGACATCGACCGTGAGGAAGGGCGCTTTTCGCCAACCTTTGGTGTGGGCATCAAGCCCGGCGTCGACTGGCTGCAACTCTATACCCGCTGGGGCAAGGGCTGGCGTCCGCCGGCCGTCACCGAAACCTTCATGACCGGCCGACCCCATGGTGGTGGCACGGGCGAGCGGGTATTCCCCAACCCTTACCTCAAGCCTGAAGAGTCCCGTGATTGGGAAGTGGGGATGAATGTGTTCAAGGAATCGTTGTTCTTCAACGATGACCGGCTGGGCATCAAGGTGGCGTATTTCGATACGAAGATTAAGAACTTCACCTTTCTCAACACCAGCGTGAGCCTGCCGGAGACGTCCGTGGGCGGCTTCAACGGGATCATGGCGTACACCAACAACCTCAATGACACGCGGTTCAGGGGGCTTGAGTATCAACTGAACTACGACATGGGGCGGGCGTATACCAACCTCAGCTACACCCACATGATCGGCAGCAACGAGTTCTGCTCGAAGAACTACTACCTGGGCGGCGCCAAGAAGGCCGGTCCTACCACCACCGTTATCGAACAGTTCACCCGCCCCAACGGCACCATCGGGTTCCGTCCGGTCACTCGGTATGAAGTGCTGGATGACGATGTCGCCAATGCCAAGGAAAGCTGCGGCCGCATCATGGGGAATGCCACCTACACCCCGGCTGATCGCGGGTCGCTGACGCTGGGCGCGCGCTTTCTGGACAAGCGCCTGGATACCGGTGTGCGTGTTCGCTACAGCTCCGGTAATGGGGAAAACCTGAACAACCAGGGCTATCAGTTCATCGACCAGGCCGTGTGGCCCAAATACACCGTCTATGACGTCTACGCCAGTTACTGGATGACCGATCAATTGAACATCGCCCTGGCACTGGAGAACGCCACCGACGAGGCCTACTTCGTGGCCATGGGCGATGCCAACAACCTCAGCCTGGCTCGCGGGCGGACGTTGAGCGGGATGCTCGAATACAAATTCTGATACCGAGGCCGAGGCCCCGGATCAATCACGGTTTTGCCCAGGGTTGGGCAAAAAGTGCGCATCTGCGTACTGATACTAGCGCTGTTTATAACGAGGTTTAGTGATGACTATTTCTGTTAGCTACGAGTCGTACCTGGGCACTACTTCGCTGTCTGACTACCTGTCGGACTGGGCTCTGGGTTTTGCCACGGCAGGCCATGGCACCGGTAATACTGGCGGTTTCAGCAATGGCACCTTCAGTGGCGATCAGTATTCGACCCATGGCGCCAACAATTCCGACTACGCGTTCATCGCCGACAGCAACACCAGCAACGGCCTGCACTATGTGTTCAATCCACTGTTGCCTGCCAGCAGCAACCTGAACCACTACCTGTGGGGCAACCTGGATAACGTCGAGCTGGGCACCGGCCTTAGCGGCGGCAACGGCAGTGATTTTGACCTGAGCGCCTACAAGGTGGCCTTCAACGGTCTCGACCTGTTCGCCGCGGAAGGCGCGGGCCGCACCGGCAACGAAGTTCAAAGCGTGATCTACGGCTTGATGCAAGGCAACACCAGCGCACTGGAAGGCGTGCTCAACGAACTGCTGGGCGCCATCGACTCCAGCCTCTCCACCGCCAGCACCTTCGACGAAATCTCTGCGGGTCTTGCGGCTCACGCAGCGTCCTCGACCACCGCCGATGTGGCGCTGGTGGGTGTGCAGGATGTAGCGCAGGACTTCGCACTCGCGGCCTGACGCAGCATGAAAAAAGCGAATGGAAGATCACTCTCCCATTCGCCGTATTACACCGTCGTCGCTCAAGCCTTCTAACTCTTCAAGCGACGGCGGTGCCGAATTCTGAGCAGCGTCGTTTCACCTGTCAACGCAACGACACTGCACGCTCAACCCTTTGAGAATCCCCAGATGCGCCACGCCGGCAACGAAACCCTGGCCGCCCTCACGGCCTATAAAAGTGGCTTCTTCAACATCGGCCTGTTCTCGGCGGTGATCAACCTGCTGATGCTGGCCCCGGCGTTGTACATGCTGCAGGTGTACGACCGGGTGCTGGCCTCGGGCAATCAGATGACCCTGCTGATGCTGACGCTGATGATCCTCGGCCTGTTCGGCCTGATGGGCGCGCTGGAATGGGTGCGCAGCCAGGTGGTGATCCGCCTCGGCACGCAGATGGACATGCGCCTGAACCAGCGGGTGTACGACGCCGCGTTCGAGGCGCAACTCAAAGGCGGCACCCAGGCCGCCGGCCAGGCGTTGCACGACCTGACCACCTTGCGCCAGTTCGCCACCGGGCAGGCGCTGTTCGCGTTTTTCGATGCGCCGTGGTTTCCGGTGTACCTGCTGGTGATCTTCCTGTTCCACCCCTGGCTCGGTCTGCTCGCCCTGGGTGGCGCGGTGGTACTGATCGCGTTGGCGTGGGTCAACCATCACGTCAGTCAGGCGCCGATGGCCCAGGCCAGCCAGCTGTCCATCAGCGCCAGTCAGCAGGCCACGGCTAACCTGCGCAATGCCGATACCATCGAAGCCATGGGCATGCTCGGCACCTTGCGTGCGCGTTGGTTCGGCCAGCACCAGGCATTTCTTGCGCAGCAGAACCTGGCCAGTGAAAAGACCGCGGCGGTCACCGCCTGGTCCAAAGGCGTGCGTCTGGCGTTGCAGTCGCTGGTGCTGGGGCTGGGCGCGTTGCTGGCGGTGCAGGGGGATATCACCCCGGGCATGATGATCGCCGGTTCGATCCTGATGGGCCGCGTGCTCACGCCCATCGACCAGTTGATCGGCGTATGGAAGCAATGGGGCTCGGCGCGCCTGGCCTACGAGCGTTTGTCGGAGTTGCTGGCGGTGAACCCGGCACGCCCGCTGCGCATGAGCTTGCCCACGCCCAAGGGCCAGTTGAGTGTCGAGCAGGTCAGCGCCTGCGCGCCCGGCAGCCGCCGACCGGCGTTGGCCAACCTGGGTTTCAGTCTGCCGGCCGGCGATGTGCTGGGAGTGATCGGCCCGTCGGGCTGCGGCAAATCCACGTTGGCCCGCGTGCTGGTGGGCGCCTGGGCACCACTGGCCGGCAAGGTGCGACTGGACGGCGCGGACCTTGCCCAGTGGGACAAACAGCAACTCGGCCCGCATATCGGCTACCTGCCTCAGGACATCCAACTGTTTGCCGGCAGCATCGCGCAAAACATCGCGCGCTTTGCCGAAGTGGAGGCGGACAAAGTCCTCGCCGCCGCGCAAATGGCCGGTGTGCACGAACTGATCCTGCAACTGCCCCAGGGCTACGACACCCAACTGGGGGAGGGCGGGGCGGGACTGTCCGGTGGCCAGAAACAACGCGTGGCGCTGGCGCGTGCGCTGTACGGCCTGCCCGCGCTGATCGTGCTGGACGAGCCCAACGCCAACCTTGACGAGGCGGGCGAGCAAGCGCTGCTCCAGGCCATCGCCCAACTCAAGCAGCAGCGCCGCACCCTGATCCTGATCACGCACAAACCCAATGTGCTGACCTTGACCGACCAGTTGCTGATCCTCAAGGACGGCCAGTTGCAGGCGTTCGGCCCGACGGCGCGGGTGCTTGAAGTGCGGCAGAAACCCGCTGCACCGGCGACCAAACCGGTGTCGACCCTGAGCATGAGCTATCGCCTTGGTGAGGGAAAACAGGCATGAATCCGAGCAGACCGGTGTTGATCAGCGAAGCGTCGAACAACGTGCTGGCGCTGGATGACAAAAAGTATTCGCGCCTGGGCTGGCTGCTGGTACTCGGCGGTTTTGCCGGGTTCCTCGGCTGGGCGGCGCTGGCGCCTCTGGACAAGGGCGTGGCGGTGTCGGGCAAGGTCATGGTGTCGGGCCATCGCAAGACCGTGCAGCACCCGGCCGGCGGGATCGTCGAACGCATCGAGGTACGTGATGGTGAGGCGGTCAAGGCTGGTCAAGTGTTGCTGCGCCTGAAGGAAACCCCGTTGCGTGGGCAGATGCAATCCTTGCGCAGTCAGTACCTGGCGTCACTGGCCAGCGAAGCGCGCTTGAGTGCGGAAAGCGAAGGCTTGTCGGCGATCGCGTTCGGGCCCGAACTGCTCAACGATCCGGAGGCGGCGAGCACCCTGAACCTGCAACGCCAGCTGTTCAGCAGCCGCGCCCAGGCACTGGCCACCGAGCAACAAGGCCTGCGCGAAACCATCGCCGGCGCCGAGGCGCAGTTGCGTGGCACGCGGGACTCCCAGGCCAGCAAGGTCCAGCAGCGCGCGGCCTTGAGCGAGCAATTGCAAGGTCTGCGCGAGTTGGCGCGCGATGGCTACATCCCGCGCAATCGCTTGCTCGACAGCGAGCGGCTGTACGCCCAGGTCGACGGCACCATCGCCGAGGATTTTGGCCGCATCGGCCAATTGCAGCGCCAGGTGCTGGAGCTGCGCCTGCGCATCCGCCAGCTTGGCGAAGACTTCCAGAAAGACCTGCGCAGCCAGTTGGCCGAGACCCGCACGCGCAGCGATGACCTGCGCAATCGCCTGGCCTCGGCCGAGTTCGAACTGGCCAACAGCCTGGTACGCGCGCCGGCGTCCGGGGTCGTCGTGGGGCTGGATGTGTACACCGAAGGCGGGGTGATCAAGCCCGGCCAGGCGCTGATGGACATCGTGCCCCAGGGCGAACCGCTGTTGGTGGAAGCGCGGGTGCCGGTGCAGTTGGTCGACAAGGTTCACCCGGGCCTGCCGGTGGAACTGCTGTTCTCCGCGTTCAACCAGGCCACCACGCCCCGGGTGGCGGGTGAGGTCACGCTGGTGTCGGCGGACCGCCAGGTGGATGAGCGCACCGAAGAGCCTTATTACATGCTGCGCGCCCAGGTCAGCGTGGCGGGCATGCAGCAACTCGACGGCGTGCAGATCCGCCCGGGCATGCCGGTGGAAACCTTCGTCAAGACGGGGGAGCGCTCGATGCTCAACTACTTGTTCAAACCGTTGCTGGATCGTACCCACATGGCGCTGGTGGAAGAATGAAGGCGTTGTTTTTTACCCTGTGTCTGGGTGTGGCACCGACCGCAAGCGCCTTGGGATTGATGGACGCCTATGACCTTGCCCTGCGCAATGATCCGACGTTTCAGGCGGCGATTCAGGAGCGTGAGGCCGGCGAAGAGAACCGCGTGATCGGTCGTTCGGCGTTGTTGCCGAACCTGTCTTGGAGCTACAACAACTCGCGCAACGAGTCCGAGGTGACCCAGAGTACCGCCGTGGGCAATGTCAGCACTGACCGCGATTACCGCAGCTATGCCTCGACCCTGACCCTGCAACAGCCCCTGCTGGATTACGAGGCGTACGCACGTTTTCGTCAGGGCACTGCCCAGGCGCTGATGGCCGATGAGCGTTTTCGCGGCAAGAGCCAGGAACTGGCGGTGCGGGTGCTCAGTGCCTACAGCCAGGCGCTGCTGGCCCAGGAACGCATCGAACTGAGCCGTGCGCAGAAACGCGCCCTGGCCGAGCGCCTGCAACTCAACGATCGCTTGCTCAAGGGGGGTGAAGGCACACGCACCGACGTGCTGGAAACCCAGGCGCGCTTGAGCCTGGCCCAGGCAGAAGAAATCGAGTCGCTGGATGCCCAGGACAGCGCCTTGCGCGAGCTGGAAGCCATCGTCGGTCAACCCTTGCAGATCGAAGCGCTGGTGCCGCTGACCCGTCAGTTCGACGTCGCGCCGCTGCAACCCAACCGTTTCGAAGCCTGGCGCGAACTGGCCATGGCCAATAACCCGGAGCTGAAATCCCAGCACCACGCGCTGGACGTGGCGTCCTATGAAGTGGAGCGCAAACGCGCCGGCCATTTACCCAAGGTCAGCCTCTACGCCAGCAGTCGCCAGACCAGCTCCGACTCGGAAAGCAGCTACAACCAGAAGTACGACACCAACAGCGTGGGCATTCAAGTAAGCCTGCCGCTGTTCGCCGGTGGCTCGGTGTCGGCGTCCACGCGCCAGGCGGCGAACCAGCTGTCCCAGGCCCAATACGAGTTGGACGCGCAAACCTCGGCCACGCTGGTGGAGTTGCGCAAACAGTTCAACCTCAACACCAGTGGCGCGGCCAAAGTACGCGCCTATGAAATGGCTGTCAGTTCGGCGACGGCGCTGGTGGCCGCCACCCGCAAGAGCGTCACCGGCGGTGAGCGCGTCAACCTCGACGTGCTGGACGCCGAGCAACAACTGTTCACCGCCCGCCGCGACCTGGCGAATGCGCGGCATGCATATTTGCTGGCGCGCATTCAGCTGAAGTATTACGCGGGGTTGCTGAGCGAGCAGGACCTGCGGGCGCTGGCAGGGTATTTCCAGCCCTCGGCATGAGTGGTTACAACCCGGCATTCGCCGGGTTTTTTGTGCTGACTAATCTGTGAAACAGCTTCGGGAAGCAGGAGCCGGTTGTCGGGTGACTGGGGAAAATTGTTACCTGGCGGAAAATAACCTAACGGATGGGTTACGATGAGAGTAGGCGCTTACAAGGGATATGTGATTTCGGTGTTTATCAGGGATGAGCATTGCCCGCCCCATGTGCATGTCAGGGGGAACGATTGGGATGCCCGTTTTCGTTTCAGTTTCCTGGATGGGGACGTGGAGTTGTGGGACGTGGCGCCCGAGCGGAGGTCGCCACCCATGGCGGTGTTGAAAGACATACGCGGGGCCATCATGCAGCGGCATTACCTGGCGCGGGCACGCAGGATCTGGTGGGACTACTTGCAAACGGTCTGCCTGGAGAATCATTCCTGGGATTGGGAGGCCAGTGAGTTGGTACCAGGGTTGGTTATCCGACGTGGAGTCCATGTCATCGCAAGCGCCAGGCACGATGTTGTAGCGCAACGGACAATTTTGAATCTGGTGAGAGCACCAGACTCCGTGGGGATTGATTTATGAAAATCGTAAAAGCCAAAGCCGTACCCGATAAACCGCTCACTGAGGCCGACGTCGAAAAGGCGATAGCCCGAGGGCGCAAGACACGGCACCTTTATGCCCGCGCCAGCTCGGTGCGTTATGAAGACAACTGTATTTCCATCGGCTTCAGCGACGGCAGTCGCGTGGTACTGCCGGTGACTGGCCTGCCCGAGTTCGATGGGTTTTCCTTGGAGGATTTTGAGCAACTGGAAGTCGGCTTTGGCGGCAAGGCGCTGTGCTGTGAACCCCAGGACCTGGATGTTTCGGTCACGGGTCTGATTGCCACAAGCAAGCCTCTGATGGACTTGGCCGTGAGCCTGGTCGCCTCGCGCAACGGCCGCAAGCGCAGCGCCGCCAAAGCCGCCGCCGCCCGCGCCAATGGCAAGAAGGGTGGACGGCCGCGCAAGAAGGAGCCGGAGGACGCTGAGTTACCGCCGAGTCAGTAACACGCCGGATTCCATATGGTGCGTCCACGGGAATTGATCAAACATCGCACACTTGGTGATTGTGTGCGTGTCATGCAATTGCGCAATGTTCGCCGCCAATGTCTCCGGGTTGCAGGAGATGTACAGGATGTTGTCGAAGCGCCGGGTCAGTTCGCAGGTGTCCGGGTCCATGCCGGCGCGGGGCGGGTCGACGAACACGCTGCCGAATTCGTAGCTCTTCAGGTCGATGCCGTGCAGGCGGCGGAACGGTCGCACTTCATTCAGCGCTTCGGTGAGTTCTTCGGCAGACAGGCGCACCAGCGTGACGTTTTCCACCGCGTTTTCATCGAGATTGCTGAGGGCCGCATTGACTGACGTCTTGCTGATTTCAGTGGCCAGCACCCTGCGCACCCGAGTGGCCAGAGGCAGGGTGAAATTGCCATTGCCGCAGTACAGCTCCAGCAAGTCATCCGGGCGATCGCCCAGTGCTTCATATGCCCAGTTGAGCATCTTCTGGTTCACCGTGCCGTTGGGCTGGGTGAAGGCGCCTTCGGGTTGGCGATAGCTGAACGTGCGGCCACCGACTTCGAGCTTTTCCACGACGTAGTCGTGGCCGATCACATCGCGCTTGCCCTTGGAGCGGCCGATGATGCTCACGTTCAAGTCAGTCGCCAGCTGGTTAGCGGCGACGTGCCAATGCTCGTCCAGTGGGCGGTGATAGCACAGGGTGATCATCGCGTCGCCCGCCAGGGTAGTCAGAAACTCCACCTGGAACAGCTTGTGACTCAGGGCGGCACTGGCTTGCCAGGCAGCTTTGAGTCGCGGCATCAACTGGTTGATGCGGGTGCTTGCGATGGGGAAGTCTTCGATCAGGATCGGCGTGCGTTTGTCGTCCTGGGAGAACATCGCGTAATGGCGCTCACCGCCCTCGCGCCACAGGCGGAACTCCGCGCGCAGGCGAAAGTGCTGCAGCGGCGAGTCGAACACTTGCGGCTCGGGGGCATCGAACGGTGCCAGCAGGTCACGCAGGCGCGTGACCTTGTCTTGCAGTTGTGCGGTGTAGCGTGCGGCGTCAAAAGTCATGCGTTGAACCAGCCCAGCTTGATCACGAACAGAATCGACAGAATCACCAGCGCCGGGTTCAGCTCACGGTAGCGGCCCGAAAGCAGCTTGATGGCGGTCCAGGCGATGAAACCGAAGGCGATGCCGTTGGCGATGGAGTAAGTGAAGGGCATCGCCAGGGCGGTGATCACCACCGGCGCTGCAACGGTGATGTCATCCCAGTCAATTTCTGCCAGGCCCGAAGTCATCAGCACTGCTACAAACAGCAGTGCCGGAGCGGTGGCAAAAGCCGGAACGCTGGCGGCCAGCGGCGAGAAGAACAGCGCCAGCAGGAACAGGATCGCGACCACGATGGCGGTGAGGCCGGTACGGCCACCGGCGCTTACGCCAGCAGCCGATTCGATGTAGCTGGTGGTGGTCGAGGTGCCCAGCAGGGAACCGGCCATGGCGGCGGTGCTGTCGGCGATCAGTGCACGGCCCATTTTCGGCATGTGCCCGTCCTTGCCCATCAGGCCGGCGCGCTTGGCCACGCCGATCAGGGTGCCGGAGTTGTCGAACAAATCAACGAACAGGAAGGCGAAGATCACGCTGACCAGGCCGATATCCAGCGCGCCTTTGATATCCAGTTGCAAGAAGGTCGGCGCCAGGGACGGTGGCATCGAGGTCACGCCGCCGAACGGGGTGAAGCCCAGGGCGATGGAGACGATAGTCACCGCGAGGATGCCGATCAGCACTGCGCCGCGCACGGCCAGGGCTTCCAGCGCGACGATCAGCGCGAAACCGAGGGTGGCGAGGATCGGCGCCGGTTGTTTCAGGTCCCCCAGGCCCACCATGGTGGCCGGGTTGCTGACCACGATACCGGCGTTGTGCAGTGCGATCAGCGCCAGGAACAGGCCGATACCGGCGGCAATCGCCGAGCGCAGGGGCAGGGGGATGCTGTTGATGATCCACTCACGGATGCGGAAGATCGACAGCAGGAAGAACAGCACGGCCGAAATGAACACCGCACCCAGCGCCACCTGCCAGGTGTGGCCCATGTGCAGCACCACGGTGTAGGTAAAGAAGGCGTTGAGACCCATGCCCGGCGCGAGGGCGATCGGGTAGTTGGCGATCAGGCCCATCACGGTCGAACCAATGGCCGCTGCCAGGCAGGTGGCGACAAACACCGCGCCCTTGTCCATGCCGGTCTCGCCGAGGATGCTCGGGTTCACGAACAGGATGTAGGCCATGGCCAGGAAGGTGGTGACGCCCGCGAGAATCTCGGTGCGCACGTTGGTGTTGTGTGCCTTGAGTTGAAACAGCTTTTCCAGCATGCCTGCTCCCTGTGACGCTCTGTGGCGTCGTTATTTGTTGACCTCTAAGTCAAAGCACAAACTGCGCCAAGCGCCTGTGGTTTCAGAGAGGTTCGGAAAAAGCGGCGCATCATACCAGCAGCAGAGACCATGAGGCATACTGCGCCGACGTTTAAACGAAGGTCGACTGCAACATGAAAAACGCCAGCCCGTGGAGTCTAGCTCTGATCCCCTGTATCAGCCTGTTGCTCGGGGCAGCACCGGCCTGGGGCGCGACTGCACCGCCCTTGAGCGAGGTGCGCGTGGTCAAGGTCGAGTCGGCAGTGTGCAAGGAAATTATCCCCGAGCGTGCGCAAAGCACGCAGATGTGCACACACCGTGGGCCCACCCAGGTTTCGGTGATGGAAGTCGGCCTGGGCAACAACCCGATGGGGCGCTTCGACGGCGCCGAGCTGGACGGCACGCGCACCCCTGTGTGCCAGGTGGGCAACATCAGCCAGGTGTGCAACGGCGCAGGCACCCTGATGGGCTACATCTATGTGTTCAGTCTGAATGTCGAAGCCCCGGGGTGGTTCGAATACAGCAATTCGTCGATCAACCCTCCGCGCAACACGCTCAGCACCCAGTTCAACATCCGCTGATCAATCCCTTTGAACGCTCGATACCCCGGGAAGTCGTACCCCTGAGACGGCGACTTTCCTGAACGCCGCGGACGTACACCAACCCGTGAGGTGTTTATGAGCGCGACCCCCAATGGCGCGGCGGTCCAGCCGTTCGTCAGTCACTCGATCCACCTGACCCTCAACGGTCAGGCCCGCCATCTGAAGGTATTGCCCTGGACTACCTTGCTGGACCTGTTGCGTGAACAGCTTGACCTGGTCGGCAGCAAAAAAGGTTGCGACCACGGCCAGTGCGGCGCCTGTACCGTGTTGCGCGACGGCAAACGGGTCAATGCCTGCCTGACCCTGGCGGTGATGTGCGATGGCGCGGAGCTGACCACCATCGAAGGCCTGGCCAACGGTGATGCGCTCCACCCCATGCAGCAAGCCTTTATCCGGCACGACGCGTTCCAGTGCGGTTATTGCACCCCCGGTCAAATCTGCTCCGCCGTCGGCCTGATCAATGAAGGGCGTACCGATGACGTCGCGCAGCTCCGGGAGCGCATGAGCGGTAACCTGTGTCGGTGCGGGGCCTACAGCAATATTCGCGATGCCATCGAGGATGTGCTGGGAGGCGAGCAATGAACCCGTTCCATTACAGCAAGCCCGCTGACGTGAATGAGGCCGTGCACCTGAGCAGCGCGACATCGCGTTTTATCGCCGGCGGCACCAACCTGTTGGACCTGATGAAAGAAAACATCAGCCGCCCTGAACATCTCATCGACATCACCGGCCTGCCGCTGCATGACCTTCGGGAAACCGCCGAGGGCGGCCTGTTGATTGGCGCGTTGGTGAGCAACGCCGATCTGGCCTGGCACCCGCTTATCGAACAGCGCTACCCATTGCTGTCCCAGGCGATTCTCGCCGGGGCGTCACCGCAACTGCGCAATATGGCCAGTACCGGCGGCAACCTGTTGCAGCGCACCCGTTGTTACTACTTCTACGATGCCAGCGTGCCATGCAACAAGCGCGAGCCCGGCAGTGGTTGCCCGGCGCGCAGCGGTCTGAACCGCATTCACGCAATCTTCGGCGCCAGTGACCAGTGCGTCGCTACCCACCCTTCGGACATGTGTGTCGCCTTGGCGGCGCTGGACGCGCGAGTGCATGTCGAGGGGCGAGGCGGGGCCAGGGTCATTGAGTTCGCCGACTTCCATCGCCTGCCGGGCGATGCGCCGCAACGCGATAACCTGCTGGCTGATGATGAGCTGATCACCGCCATCGAATTGCCCGCCGACCATCTGGCGCGTCACAGCCACTACCTGAAAATTCGCGATCGCGCCTCTTACGCCTTTGCGCTGGTGTCCGTTCCGCCGCCCTTGAATTGGAGGGCGACCGCATCGTCGACGCGCGCCTGGCCCTTGGCGGTGTGGCCCACAAACCCTGGCGTGATCGTGCGGTGGAAGCCGCGCTGATTGGCCAGGCGGTGAGCCGAGAAACCTTCAGCCACGCCGCCGACAGCCTGTTACAAGACGCCGAACCCTTGGCGCACAACGGGTTCAAGATCAAATTGGCACGCCGCGCGGTCATCCGTGCGCTGAGCGACGCGGCGGTCGCAGGAGAACGCCCATGACCACCCTTGGCAAGCCTCTGGACCGGGTGGACGGTCTGCTCAAGGTCACCGGCCGCGCACGCTACGCCGGTGAGTTTCCCGATGCGCAACTGCTGCATGGCAGTGTGGTATCCAGCACCATCGCCAAAGGACGGGTGCTCAGGATCGACGCTTCCAAGGCCCTGGCGCTGCCGGGCGTGGTCACGGTGCTCGATCATCTCAACCACCCGAATATCGCCAGCTACGATGATGCCTTCGCTGATGCCGATGCGGCGGACGGCTCGCCGTTTCGCCCGTTGTACAACGACCGCGTGCTGTACAGCGGCCAGCCTCTGGCGCTGGTGGTCGCCGATAATCTGGAGTTGGCGCGGCATGCCGGCTCCCTGGTGACCATCGAGTACGCCCCCGAAACCTTCGACACCGACCTGGCGGCGCAGCAGGAACACGCCCATGCCTCGCCGCAGACGCCGCCCGCGCCGCGCGGCAACTTTCAGGCTCAATGGGCTGATGCCGCCGTTCGCCTGGACTTGCACTACAGCACCCCCAGTGAGCATCACAACCCGATGGAGCCCCATGCCAGCACGGTGTTGTATCAACCGGACGGCACGCTGCATATCCATGACAAGACCCAGGGCCCGCAGAACTGTCAGGCGTATGTGCAAAAAGTGTTCGGCCTGGATAAACACCAAGTGCGTATTTTTGCCGCGTTTGTCGGCGGGGCCTTTGGCTCCGGCCTGCGCCCGCAGTATCAACTGCCATTGGCGGTGATGGCCGCGCTGGCACTCAAGCGTTCGGTGCGCGTCACGCTGACGCGCCAGCAAATGTTCACCTTCGGTTATCGCCCGCGCACCTTGCAGCGCTTGCAGATGGGCGCGGCGGCGAACGGTCGGCTGCTGGCCTTGGGACACACGGCCATCGGCCAGACCTCACGCTTCGAGGATTTCAGCGAGCATGTGGTGGAATGGAGCGGCATGCTCTATCACTGCGACAACGTGCAACTGACCTACAACCTGGTGCCGCTGGATGTCTTTACCCCGTTGGACATGCGCGCACCGGGCGCCGCCCTCGGCGTGATCGGCCTGGAGTGCGCCATGGACGAATTGGCGTGCGCGCTGGGCATGGACCCGGTGCAACTGCGCCTGATCAATTACGCCGAACGCAACCAGAACGAAGACAAACCCTGGTCGAGCAAAGCCCTGCGCGAGTGTTACCGCGAAGGTGCCGAGCGTTTCGGCTGGGACCAGCGCAACCCCGAACCACGCAGCATGCGCGACGGTCGCCACCTGATCGGCTGGGGCATGGCCGGCGGTGTGTGGGAAGCCATGCAAATGAAGGCCAGCGCCAGGGCCAGCCTCGACGCAGAGGGCAAGCTGACCGTCAGCAGCGCCACCACCGACATCGGCACCGGCACGTACACGGTCATGACCCAGATTGCTGCGCAGGCCAGTGGCGTGCCCGTTGAGGACGTGGTGTTTGTGCTAGGCGACTCGTCCTTGCCGACCGCGCCGTTGCAGGGCGGCTCGTTTACCGTCTCATCCGTCGGCACCGCCGTGCAGCAAGCATGCGAAGCGTTGACCGCCCAACTGCTGGCCATCGCCCGCGAGACTTACCCGGTCTTCAAGGACGCCCAATCGGTGCGTTTCGAAGACGGCCAACTGCATGCCGGTGATGTCCGGGTGTCGTTGGCGCAACTGGTCAAGGACGGCGGCAAGGGCGCGGTGGAAGTACAGGTCGATAGCAAACCGGACAAAAAACGCAAGGCATACTCCACGGCCACTCATTCAGCCGTGTTTGTCGAAGTGCGGGTGGATGAAGACCTGGGCACTGTCGAGGTCAGCCGGGTGGTCAGCGCGATTGCCGCCGGGCGCGTGGTCAACCCCAAGATGGCGCGCAGCCAGATCCTCGGCGGCGTGGTGTGGGGCATCGGCATGGCCCTGCACGAAGAAACCCAGACCGACCATCAACTGGGACGTGTCATGAACCACAGCCTGGCTGAATATCACATCCCGGTGAATGCCGATATCGGCGACATAGATGTGGTTTTCGTCGAGGAACATGACGAGATCGTCAACGCCCTCGGTTCAAAGGGCGTGGGCGAAATCGGCATCGTCGGCGTGGCAGCCGCGGTGGCGAATGCGGTGTATCACGCCACTGGCAAACGGGTGCGGGATTTTCCCATTACCCTGGATAAGGTGCTGTGAAAACGTCGCGCTGATGTGCGTCGGAAGGGGACCATCGAATTTCTGGCTTCGCCAGATTCGGTGATTCCCACCTGCTATTAAGGCTGTTTCAGGTCGATGTAGAGTTCTGTTTTGTCTCGAGACTGTGTCACAGCGGTCTCCTTGGTTGGCGGCGCTTCATCGATGGAGACGCCCGTTGCGCCCGTCAGTTGAGACATACCTCGAACAGGTGGCTCGTTGTCGTAGTTGAACACATGATCGCTGCCAACCCTTGCAACCCATTTGCCCTGTGGTTGGTTGGCCTGGTCAGCATTAATGACATTGCTTGCGTAATAGTTCATGTTTTTAAGGCGGGTGGTCTTGGGCTCCACGGAGGGCACATCGATAGCTTTGACCCGTATGCCATGTTTTCGCATCGTCAACAGCAGTTCTCTGTTGGTGTAGCGACCGTGGCCGGCATGAGCGCGGTCAATGAGCTTCAGATTGTTACTCAGGGCGGGCGAAAACTTGCCTGTTTCGAAAAAGTGGTCCAGGTCGGGTTGAAGCGAGTGATCGAACCCTTCCGAATACAAGGTGGTCACCTTGTTCCTCTCGAACTCGCCTGCGTTATCAATCAAAAACTGCACGCCAGCGGGCTGGGAATGATCCTCGCCAAGGATCATGCCGGAGGATTTCCCGTAGACAGTGTCAATCACCTCTTTGGGCGAGGCATTTTTAGGCAGATCGGCAAGAACAGGCCTTGGCTTGGTTTTCGCGGATTTGTGATAGGCGTTGGCATCCGCTTTCAGCTTTTTATCAATCTGGTCCTTTATTTTCGATGACGAAGGCTCTCCGGGGGCGGGATAGTCATAGGCACCGGGCTCAAAGGATGGCTTGGCCGACTGCCAAGGCAGTTTTATGCCGCCGTTGCCTTTGGCCGGCTGCCAGCCTCCTTGGCCATCAGAGTGGACGGTCATGAGCGGTTTTTTGGTCGAAGGGTCGATAACCTGAACGTAGCCATCACGCAGTTTGAACCGGCCGTCTATTTCATGGACGTGCCCGGTACTTTGTTCGTCGGTGAGTCGAATGAACCAGCGGCTTTCGCCGGAGCTGCCGTTGACTTGGTAGATGCCATGGGCGTTTGGAGTGACGCCTGTGATCAATTGCTCGCCGCCTTCCACCGCAAATTGGCTGATCCGGCCCCATTGTGAGGGGCGCAGACGATTGACTTCCGGTTCGGGCTGGTTGGGCGTCTCTGACGGCGGGGCGGCAGGGGCTGTTTCAACCGGACGGGTGTCGAGGGCAGGTTTTTCGGCGGCAGCCTTGGGTGTGAGTGCCGGAACAGCCTTCGGCTTGACCAGATTTCTACGGGCTGGACTGTCGGGTTTCAAGGCAAGATTGTCGGCCAGGCTGCTGATCTCATCGTCCGAAAGTGGCTCATTGCGAAGAGCCTTCGCCAGCAAAGTACCCAAGCCCCTGGCTTGCCCATAGACGGGAACAAATCCCTGGCCTGAATCACCGATCGTACCAAGCACAGAGTCCATGGTCGTTTTGTCGACCCCGAAGACCTTGCCAATGTGATTATTCTGATTGAGATCCAGCAACAGCGCGCTCAAAGGGTTATCGAAGTAGCGCTCCACGGTGTTGGCCGTGTTTTTATCCACACCGAACACTTGCAACGCTTCGCCCAGCCCGGAAAAAGGGTGTTCAAGGTGCTTGAGCAGTTCTTCGTAGAACCCTCGGATGTCGTCCGCTTCGACATTGCTCGCCGCTTCATTCTGAACCTTGCTTTTGAATTCGCTGGCCGTCATCGGCACCAGCGGCAGGTGCTGGTTCAAGCCGTTCTTAACGAAGTAAAACTGCTGCTTTTTATCTTGGCCCAGCAGATTGCCGTAGGCGTCGTATTCAAACAGTACCTTTTCGCCATCTGCGCGTCGCCCGGAGTAAAGCTCCCGCCCATCCGGGGAAGTGCTTTCGTGCTTGAGATCGGTCAAGCCATTGACCGATGTGGGGGGCGCGGAGTTGCCCTGATCCAGTCGCGCAAAAATATCGTTGCCTTCAGTGGCATACGGGCCTGCGACAGCGTTGATGTCGTTGTTTTTGAACCGGGTCAGGGTATCTGTGACCCGTTGGGTCCTGGCAGGTGAGCCACCCTCGGCAAAGTGCTGGCTGAAGGACTCGAGTTGCTTGGGGTCACCGGCCTGCGCTTTCAGCCAGGCATTCATTTCTGCAAGGGAATTGAACGACTGAAACGAGCGCCCATCGTCCTGTGGAACATACAGCACGATATTGGGGCCGGCGGGCACTGAGGGTACACGCTGTATGAAGATGATGTCCGTGGCCTGGACCCCGTCGACGGCAAATGTCTTGACCTGCACGGAAGGCAGGCCTCGGGTGCGCGGCCACCGCACGGCGTCGACCATGTCGTTGACGCCGGGGGGCATGTTCCCGGCGTTCAGGTCGGTGGTGATGCTCTGCGTGAATCGATCGAGAGAGGTCTTCAGTGTGTAGCTACTGTTGGGCCTGTCCCAAGACGAGGCTGGAGAGAGTGGAGGGGATACGGTTTGCCTGGAAACACCGGGGATGCTCATCTTCATCTGCCGAAAGTAGGTCGAAGGGGTTCGCCAATCGCAGGAAGGTTCCAGCGTTGGTGTAACCCTTGAGTGATTTCGACGTGAGAATTCGTTCCATTGATAGGTGGGAAAAACTGATTCGGCGGGCGCGCTGCTTAAGCGCGCGCCTCCTCGGCCGGCACATGCATCCGGTCCCGATTGGCCAGGGTCGGAAACAGTTTGATCCAGACCCCGGTGACCACCAGCGTACCGATCCCGCCCATGACCACGGCGGGCACGGTGCCGAACCAGTGGGCGGTGATGCCGGATTCGAACTCGCCCAACTGGTTGGACGCGCCGATGAACAGGCCGTTGACGGCACTGACCCGCCCGCGCATTTCATCCGGCGTTTCCAACTGCACGAAGGACGCACGGATGACCATGCTGATCATGTCTGCGGCGCCCAGCACCACCAGTACGGCGAGGGAAAACCAGAACGAGGTGGACAGGCCGAACGCGATGGTCGCGACGCCGAACACCCCGACGGCGGTGAACATCACACGGCCCACATGACGGTCGACCGAGAACCGTGCCAGCCACAACGACATCAGCAACGCGCCCACCGCCGGTGCCGAACGCAGCAGGCCCAGGCCCCAGGCGCCGGTCAGCAGAATGTCCTTGGCAAATACCGGCAACAGCGCGGTGGCACCGCCCAGCAGCACAGCGAACAGGTCCAGGGAGATGGCACCGAGAATATCCGGGCGGCTGCGGATGAAACGAATGCCGGCCAGCAGCGAATCCAGAGTGGCTTTGCCTTTGTTGAGCGGGGTCTGGCGCGCAGGCAGGTTGAGCGTCAGCACGCAGGCGATAAGGTACAACGCCACCGTCGGGCCATACACCCACACGCTGCCGAACGCATAGAGCAAGCCGCCCAGGGCCGGGGCGACGATGGTTGCCAGTTGTTGCGCCGATTGGGACGATGCCACCGCGCGCGGGAACAACGCACTGGGCACGATGCTCGGGAGCAGGGCCTGGGTGGTGGGCATTTCGAAGGAGCGTGCGGCACCCAGCAGGAAGGCGAGGATGAAGATCATCTCGCGGGTCACGCTGCCGGTCAGGCCGCCGATGGCCAGTGACAGGGCGATCAAGGCCTGCACGGTCTGGCAGATGGCCGCGACCTTGCGTCGTTCATAGCGGTCGGCCACATGCCCGGTGTGCAGCATGAACAAGACGCGCGGCACGAACTCCACCAGGCCGACCAGGCCCAGGTCCAGCACGTTGCCGGTCAACTGGTAGAGGTTCCAGCCAATCGCCACGGTGAGCATCTGGAAACCGCTGGCGGTGAAGATGCGTGCCAGCCAGAACGCGATGAAAGGGCGGTGGTGACGCAACAGCAACGCGGGTTCACTAGGCATCGGAAGTTCGGGTCAGGGCCGGAGGGAGCGCCGAGATTATCATTAAGTTGTAACAGATGGTTGCAACAACTGAGCTGAGGCAGCCTGTCACGCGGCAAAAGACCACACAGTCCTGCGTTCAAAATGGGACTACTCTTTCAGCAATGCTTGATCCAGATCAACACCTTCACGGGCGTTGCCCTGGCGGCCCTAAGGCCTGATTCCCTACGTGGTTGGCAAAAAAAGAAACGAATTGAAATTCGCCACACTCCATATCCGTGGGGGCAGTGGGTGCAGGCTCCCAGCCAGCAGCCGGTATTACCTGACAGAGGAAGACTTATGTTCGGTTTGGAGGCGCTAGATCTCGCCCGAATTCAATTCGCGTTCACCATCTCTTTCCACATCCTGTTCCCGGCGATCACCATCGGCCTGGCCAGTTACCTGGCGGTGCTGGAAGGCCTGTGGCTCAAGACCCACAACGACACCTACCGTGATCTCTACCATTTCTGGTCGAAGATCTTTGCCGTCAACTTCGGCATGGGCGTGGTCTCCGGCCTGGTCATGGCCTATCAGTTCGGCACCAACTGGAGCCGCTTTTCGGACTTCGCCGGCGCCGTCACCGGCCCGCTTCTTACGTATGAAGTACTCACGGCCTTCTTCCTCGAAGCCGGCTTCCTGGGGGTGATGCTGTTCGGGTGGAACAAGGTGGGGCGCAAGCTGCACTTCTTTTCTACGGTGATGGTGGCCGTGGGCACGTTGATCTCCACGTTCTGGATCCTGTCGTCCAACAGCTGGATGCAGACGCCACAAGGCTTCGAAATCATCGATGGGCGCGTGATTCCGACCGATTGGCTGGCAGTGGTCTTCAACCCCTCGTTCCCGTATCGCCTGGCCCACATGGCTACGGCGGCCTTCGTGGCCACGGCGTTCTTCGTCGGTTCCTCGGCGGCCTGGCATTTGCTGCGCGGCAAGGACAACCCGGCCATCCGCAAGATGCTGTCGATGGCGATGTGGATGGCCCTGATCGTTGCGCCCATCCAGGCGGTGATCGGTGACTTTCACGGGCTCAATACCTTGAAGCACCAGCCGGCGAAAATCGCCGCGATCGAAGGCCACTGGGAAAACATCGGCAACGAACCGACGCCGCTGATTCTGTTCGGCTGGCCTGACATGAAGGCTGAAAAAACCAAATACGCCGTGGAAATCCCCTACCTGGGCAGCCTGATCCTGACCCACTCCCTGGACAAACAGGTGCCTGCCCTCAAGGAGTTCCCGCCCGAAGACCGGCCCAATTCCACCATCGTGTTCTGGTCGTTCCGGGTCATGGTCGGCCTGGGTTTCCTGATGATCTTTACCGGTCTGTTCAGCCTGTGGCTGCGCAAGGGCGACAAGTTGTACACGTCCAGGCCGTTCCTGTACCTGGCACTGTGGATGGGCCCGTCCGGCCTGATCGCGATTCTCGCCGGCTGGTTCACTACCGAGATTGGCCGCCAACCGTGGGTGGTCTACGGCTTGATGCGCACGGCGGATGCGTCCTCCGGGCATAGCCTGGCGCAGATGACCATCACCCTGGTGCTGTTCGTGGTGGTGTACTTCGCGCTGTTCGGTGCGGGGCTGGGCTACATGATGCGCCTGGTACGCAAAGGCCCCGTGACCCACGAAGGCGCCGAGACGACCCACGGCGGTCCTGGCCAGAAACGTACACCGGCCCGTCCGTTGTCGGCCGCCGATGACGGCAGCGATGACGACCACATTCAGCACAAGGGGCATTGAGATGGGTATTGATCTTCCGCTGATCTGGGCCGTGATCATCATCTTCGGCATCATGATGTATGTGGTCATGGACGGCTTCGACTTGGGCATCGGCATTCTCTTCCCCTTTATCCCGGGCAAGACCGACCGCGATGTGATGATGAACACCGTGGCTCCCGTGTGGGACGGTAACGAAACCTGGCTGGTGCTGGGCGGTGCGGCGTTGTTCGGTGCGTTTCCGCTGGCCTATTCGGTGGTGCTGTCGGCCTTGTACCTGCCGCTGATCCTGATGCTGGTCGGGCTGATCTTTCGCGGCGTGGCCTTCGAGTTCCGCTTCAAGGCCAAGGACCACAAGCGTCACCTGTGGGACAAGGCGTTCATCGGCGGCTCCGTGGCGGCCACCTTCTTCCAGGGCGTGGCGCTGGGGGCCTTTATCGATGGCATTCCGGTGGTGGACCGCCAGTTCGCCGGCGGTTCGCTGGACTGGCTTACGCCATTCACGATGTTCTGTGGTGTGGCGCTGATCGTTGCCTATGCATTGCTGGGCTGCACCTGGCTGATCATGAAGACGGAAGGCCCCTTGCAGGAAAAAATGCACGACCTGGCGCGGCCGCTGGCCTTCGTGGTGCTGGCCGTGATTGGCATTGTCAGCATCTGGACGCCGCTCACGCACCCGGAAATCGCCTCGCGCTGGTTCACCTTGCCTAACCTGTTCTGGTTCCTGCCGGTGCCGATCCTGGTGCTGGTGACGATGTACGGGTTGATCCGCGCGGTGGCGCGCAATGCGCATTACACGCCGTTCCTGCTGACGCTGGTGCTGATCTTCCTGGGCTACAGCGGCCTGGGGATCAGCCTGTGGCCGAACATCATTCCGCCGTCGGTATCGATCTGGGACGCCGCCGCGCCGCCGCAAAGCCAAGGCTTCATGCTGGTGGGCACGCTGTTCATCATCCCGTTCATCCTGGGCTACACCTTCTGGAGCTACTACGTGTTCCGCGGCAAGGTGACCCACGAAGACGGCTATCACTAGGAGGGGTGTGACATGTCCGGCAAACCGTCGTTGCGCGAGATCGAGCAGGCCGAGAAACAACCGCTGTGGCGGCGCCTGGGGTGGCTGGCGATGATCTGGACTGGCAGCGTGCTGGCCCTGTTCATCGTGGCCAGCCTGATGCGCATGTTCATGAGCGCGGCGGGCCTGACCACCCACTGACATCCCATCCGGGCCTTGCGGCCCGGCTTTCAGCCCTTCTGTCGAAGGGCTTTTTTATGTGCGCCCAGCATGGGCGCAATCTTGTGGGTGAAAGTCCCGCCGTAA
>NZ_JBSVWB010000034.1:0-71947 GCF_054071795.1 Pseudomonas sp. SDO5271_S396 | reverse complement strand
GAGTACGCGATCAAATGTGGGAGCCGGGCTTGCCCGCGATGGCGTCAGAGCAGGCGATTAAAGGTCTCAGCGTTTGACCTGTTTCAAGGTCTCGGCAATCAGAAACGCCAATTCCAATGACTGATCGGCGTTCATTCGCGGATCGCAGTGGGTGTGGTAGCGGTCCGACAAACCATCTTCGGTGATCGGCCGCGCGCCCCCGATGCATTCGGTGACGTTCTGCCCGGTCATCTCGATGTGAATCCCGCCGGCATAGCTGCCTTCGGCCTGATGCACCTGGAAGAACGCCTTCACTTCGCTGAGGATCTGTGCAAAGTCACGGGTCTTGTAGCCGCTGCTGGCCTTGATGGTGTTGCCATGCATCGGGTCCGAACTCCAGAGCACCTGCTTGCCCTCACGCTGCACCGCACGGATCAGGTTGGGCAGGTGGTCGCCAACCTTGCCGGCGCCCATGCGCGCGATCAGGTTCAGGCGCCCGGGGTCGTTTTCCGGGTTGAGGATGTCGATCAAGCGGATCAGGTCATCGGGGTTCATGCTCGGGCCGACTTTCACGCCGATCGGGTTGTTCACCCCGCGCAGGAATTCGACGTGGGCTCCGTCCAGCTGGCGGGTGCGATCACCGATCCACAGCATGTGCGCCGAGCAATCGTAGTAATCGTTGGTCAGGCTGTCACGGCGCACGAAGGCTTGCTCGTAGTTGAGCAGCAGCGCTTCGTGGGCGGTGAAGAAGCTGGTTTCGCGCAACTGCGGCGAATCGTCCATGCCGCAGGCGCGCATGAAGGCCAGGGTCTCGTCGATGCGGTCGGCCAGTTGGCTGTACTTCTCGGCCAGGGCGGAGTTGGCGATGAAGTCCAGGTTCCACTTGTGCACTTGGTGCAGGTCGGCGAAACCGCCCTGGGCAAAGGCGCGCAGCAGGTTCAGGGTGGCGGTGGACTGGTGATATGACTGCAGCAGCCGGTCCGGATCGGGTACGCGGCTTTTCTCGTCGAAACCGATACCGTTGACAATGTCGCCGCGGTAAGCGGGCAGGGTAATACCGTCGATGGTCTCATCGTTGGCCGAACGCGGCTTGGCGAACTGGCCGGCCATGCGCCCAACTTTTACCACCGGGCAGCCAGCGGCGAAGGTCATCACAATGGCCATTTGCAGCAGCACCTTGAAGGTGTCACGGATCTTTGCGGCGGAAAACTCGGCAAAGCTCTCGGCGCAATCGCCACCCTGCAGCAAAAAGGCGCGGCCTTGGGTCACTTCGGCGAACTGACGACGCAACTCACGGGCTTCCCCGGCAAACACCAGCGGTGGGTAGCTGGCCAGGCTCTGCTCCACTTGCAGCAAGTGTGCAGCGTCCGGGTACTGGGGTTGTTGCTGGATCGGCAGGGCGCGCCAGCTGTCGGGGCTCCAGGGTTGGCTCATCATGAACTCGATTGGCTGATTGACGGTCGGGCGCCAATGTTATCAGCAATTAGTGCGTGACCTGTTGCCGCCGGTTGGCCGACAATCGCGCCTTTGCCGTGCAGCCAACCCGTTAGGAGTAGTGATGACAGAGGAGCGTGTCGAGCGCCTGCTGGCTGAGGTCCATGATGACTTCGGCATGATCCGTGTGCTCGAAGTGGACGATTACCGGTTCCTCGAGTTTGGCGACGCCATCGAGCAAAGCTGTGTGTTCACCGCCGACCCGAGCTGGCTGGAGTACGACTACACCCGTGCGATGCTGATCGGTGCGTTGTGCCATGAACAGCCGGAAAGCGCGCTGTTTCTTGGCCTGGGCGCGGGCACGCTGACCCAGGCCTGCCTGAAGTTCCTGCCCCTGGACGATGTGGAAGCCATCGAGCTGCGCCCCGACGTGCCACGCCTGGCCATCGAATACCTCGGACTCGACGATGACCCGCGCCTGTACATTCGCATCGGCGATGCCCTGCAACTGCTCGACAGCGCCGAATCGGCCGACCTGATTTTCGTCGACCTTTATACCGATGTCGGCCCGGGTGTCGGGCACCTGGCCTGGACTTTTCTGGAAAACTGCCAGAAAAAGCTCAACCCCGGCGGCTGGCTGGTGATCAACCAGTGGGCCACCGATGATGGCAAACCGTTGGGGGCGGCATTGTTGCGCGGGTTGTATCACCGGCATTACTGGGAACTGCCGGTGAAGGAGGGCAATGTGATTCTGCTGGTGCCTTCCGAGTTGGACCAGGAGGTGGACGTTGAAGGGCTTTCGGCCCGGGCCGAGGCCTTGGCGCCGAGGTTGGGGTATTCGTTGCAGTCGTTGATCAAGGCGATTCGACCTGCGACCTAGTGGTGCCTGTTCCGACGCCTTCGCGAGCAAGCCCGCTCCCACATTCGACCGCATTCCAAAGGATGTACATGTACAAATGTGGGAGCGGGCTTGCCCGCGAAGAGGCCATCACTGCCGGCGACTAAATCCCCTTGAACACCCCCGGCCGCTTCTCGACCATCGCCCGCACTCCCTCCTTGGCATCCTCGCTGTTAAGCAGCTTATCCACCATCGGTGGCAGCGCCGCCGCCGCGACGGTTTCGCCTTCCATTCGCGCCTGACGCGCCGACATCAGCGTAGCCTGCACCCCCAGCGGGGCCTGACGGGCAATCCGGTTGGCCAGTTCGAGGGCGCGGGGCAGCAGGTCTTCGCTGGCCATCACTTCCTGTACCAAGCCCAGCCGCAAGGCCTCATGGGCGTCGAATTCATCGCCGGTGAGCAGCCAGCGCATGGCATTGCCCCAACCTGCAATCTGGTGAAAGCGCAATGTCGCGCCGCCAAAGGGAAAGATCCCACGCTGGACCTCCATCTGCGCAAAGCGGGTATTGCTCGCACACAGGTTGATATCCGCCGCCAGCATCAATTCGATACCGATGGTCAGGCAGTAGCCCTGCACGGCAACGATCACCGGTTTGCTGACCCGCGGCCCTGCGAACACCCCCCAGGGGTCGCAGCCGCCGAGGGGCGCCTGCCAGCCGCCGGCCATCACCGCGCTGACGTTGGCCAGGTCCAGCCCGGCGGTAAAGTGGTCGCCATGGGCAAACACCACGGCCACCCGTGCGTCGTCGTTTCGATCAAATTCACCATAGGCCAGGCTCAGTTCATTGAGCAGATCCAGGTCGAAGGCGTTGCGTTTGGCGACCCGGTCCAGCCCCAACAGCAGGACATGGCCCTGGAGTTCACGGCTGACGCGGCTGCTGCTGGGTTGACTCATCGGGTGTGCCTCGGGCTTGGAAGAGGGTTTCGGACCAGTGGAGTTCTATCATCGGGTGAAACGTTTAAGCTTTTCTGCCCAGCAGGGCCGGGCCTTTGAAAAATAGACCCTGCCACACCGATGTGCAAAGGCGGTGACGCAGCGCGGTTTATCGGTGTTTTCCGATAAAAAAAGCTCCCTTTTTCAGGTAATTCCGGTATAGTGCGCGCCGGCCTTTAACCGGGTCGCGTTTAGGTAGTGCAATTCCCCGAAGCCAGCTTCGGCTGCACGTCCGCCCAGCGGACTCTCCCTTGACGAATCTTTTTCATTCATTCGTTTTCGCAAATCCCCGCCGACAAAGCAGCCAGGGCGACTCTTGAGTCTCAACACGGCATGTGCAGCTTTGGAGCATGGGTCTTTGCGGATGCACTCAGAGGCAGACCCATGACCCAGGAAACCGGCGGCTTCGCCGCTTTTAATCTCAACCCGAATATTCTCGAAGCCGTCAAAGCGACCGGCTACGAAGAGCCTTCGGCGATTCAGCAGCAATCGATCCCGATCATCATGGCCGGCAAGGACATGATTGGCCAGGCGCAAACCGGTACCGGCAAAACCGCCGCGTTCGCTTTGCCGATCCTGCAGTGCATCGATCCTGCCAAGCGCGAACCGCAAGCCCTGATCCTGGCGCCAACCCGTGAGTTGGCGCTGCAAGTAGCAACCGCTTTCGAAACCTACGCCAAGCTGATGCCGGGCGTTACCGTTGTGGCCGTTTACGGCGGCGCGCCCATGGGCCCGCAACTGAAAGCCATCCGTAATGGCGCGCAAATTGTCGTCGCCACCCCTGGCCGTCTGTGCGACCACCTGCGTCGTGACGAGAAAGTCCTGTCGACCGTGAACCACCTGGTACTCGACGAAGCTGACGAAATGCTCAAGCTGGGCTTCATGGACGACCTGGAAGTCATCTTCAAGGCGCTGCCACCGACCCGCCAGACCGTATTGTTCTCGGCAACCCTGCCGCAATCGATCCGTGCCATTGCCGAACGCCACCTGCGCGATCCGGAGCACGTGAAGATCCAGACCAAGACTCAGACCGTCACCGCGATCGAACAGGCTCACCTGTTGGTTCACGCTGACCAGAAGACCTCGGCTGTTCTGAGCCTGCTGGAAGTCGAAGACTTCGACGCCCTGATCATGTTCGTGCGCACCAAGCAAGCGACCCTGGACCTGGCCAGCGCCCTGGAAGCCAAAGGCTACAAAGCCGCTGCGCTGAACGGCGACATTGCCCAGAACCAGCGTGAGCGCGTGATCGACTCTCTCAAGGATGGCCGTCTGGACATCGTTGTGGCGACCGACGTGGCGGCCCGTGGTCTTGATGTTCCGCGTATCACCCACGTGTTCAACGTCGACATGCCGTACGACCCGGAGTCCTACGTGCACCGTATCGGCCGTACTGGCCGTGCCGGTCGCGAAGGCCGTGCATTGCTGCTGGTGACGCCACGTGAGCGCCGCATGCTGCAAGTGATCGAGCGTGTGACCGGTCAGAAAGTCGCTGAAGTGCGTCTGCCGGATGCCCAGGCGGTTCTGGATGCGCGCATCAAGAAACTGACCAACAGCCTGTCGCCACTGGTGGCTGACGCCGAGTCGACCCACGGCGACCTGCTGGACCGTCTGACCGCCGATATTGGCTGCACGCCACGCGCCCTGGCAGCAGCTCTGCTGCGCAAGGCCACCAATGGTCAGGCGTTGAACCTGGCCGCTATCGAGAAAGAGCGCCCACTGGTGCCGAACAGCGCGCCACGCGGTGATCGTCCAGAGCGTTCCGGCGACCGTCCGGACCGTGGTGACCGTGAGCGTCGCGCTCCGATCCCATTGGCCGAAGGCCGTGCCCGTTGCCGTACCGCGCTGGGTGCGCGTGACGGTATCGCGGCGAAGAACCTGCTGGGCGCTATCCTCAACGAAGGTGGCCTGGCGCGTGAAGCCATTGGTCGTATCCAGGTTCGTGACAGTTTCTCCCTGGTGGAACTGCCGGAAGACGGTCTGGAAAAACTGCTGACCAAGCTGAAAGACACTCGCGTTGCCGGCAAGCAATTGAAGCTGCGTCGCTACCGCGAAGATTGATCGGCTTTTGGGCTGATTGATCGCACATAAAAAATCCCCGACTGGTTCGGGGATTTTTTTTGTCTGGCATTTCACATGGCTGATCGTTCCCGCGCTCCGCGTGGGAATGCCGCCCAGGGCGCTCCGCGTCCTCAACCAAAGCGATAGATATCCATTCCCAACGCTCCCATCGTGAACCCCTGATGCGCCACGCTGAAATCACCGCCCGCGCCGCGCGCAAAGTACAGCGGCAACAGGTGTTCGTCGCTGGGGTGGCTGCGCACGGCGTGAGGCGCCTGGTGGCGATAGTCATGCAGCGCGGCTTCATCGTTGGCAGCCAGCTTGTTCACCACCCAGTCGCGAAAGTCCCGTGCCCAGGGCTCGATGCTTTCGGGGCCTGCGTGCCAGTTCAGTTCGCCCAAGTTGTGGGTGATGCTGCCGGAGCCGACCAATAGCACACCTTGGTTGCGCAGGCTGGCGAGGGCGTGGCCCACCCGGGTCTGCAGGGCAGGACCCATGCGGCTGGGTAACGAAACTTGCACCACCGGGATATCGGCCGCCGGATACATCAGCGACAAGGGCACCCAGGTGCCGTGATCGAAGGGGCGATGGTCATCGAGCCGAGCGTTCAGGCCGTCGGCGTGAAGCAGCGCAACGATTTCGTTCGCCAATTGTGGATCGCCCGGTGCCGGGTATTGCACCGCAAAGAGTTCACGGGGGAAGCCACCAAAGTCGTGCCAGGTTTCCGGGGCCGGGTGGGCACCCACCAGTAATTCGGGACTTTCCCAGTGGGCCGATACCACCACGATCGCCTTGGGACGTGGCAGTTCGGCAGCCAGGCGTTGCAGGGCTGGGCCGCTGGCGCCGGGTTGCAGGGCCAGCATGGGGGAGCCGTGGGAGATAAACAGACTGGGGAGCATGAAGAGGGTCCTGAGCGTTAAGATGGTGCCATCTTCAATCAGATCATTGATCTAAATCTAATATAAGTTTTAGCGCCTTTTGATCGAATTTTCGGAGTGATTAATGGAGCCTAAGTTTTGGCATGAGCGCTGGGCGCGCAATCAGATCGGTTTTCACTTGCCCGAGGTCAATCCGTATTTGCAGCGGCACTGGCCGCAGATGGCACTCGCGATGGGGGCGAAAGTGCTGGTGCCGTTGTGTGGTAAAAGCCTGGACCTGGTCTGGTTGGCCAGTCAGGAGCACCGCGTAATGGGCGTTGAGCTGTCGGAGTCGGCAGTCGATGCGTTCTTCAATGAACAAGGGCTGGTGCCGAAGATCAGCCTCACGGGCGCGTTCAAGGTCTATCAGGCCGATTCGATCGAAGTGTGGTGCGGCGATTTCTTCGCGCTGGACGCCGCGGCTCTGAGCGATTGCACGGCACTCTACGACCGTGCGGCGCTGATCGCCTTGCCACCGTTGATGCGTGCGCAATACGTTGGGCACTTGAACACCCACCTGCCAGCGGGTTGCCAGGGCCTGCTGGTCACCCTCGACTATGACCAGACCCAGAAGGCCGGCCCGCCGTTTGCGGTGACGGATGAGGAGGTCCGCATGCTCTTGGGCGAGCGCTGGGCCCTGGAAGTGCTGGAAGAGCAGGACATTCTGGGGGCAAGCTGGAAGTTCGTGCAAGATGGCGTCACGCGTCTGGAAGAGCATGTCTATCAGTTGGAGAAGCGTTGAACCTGCAATAGCTATCGCAGGCAAGCCAGCTCCCACAGGAGATCTCTATTGATGGCGAGAAAGCGTTCGGCGCGATGGCCCTGCTGGCAAAACCTTTCCAACCATTGCCAATCACCTGTGGGAGCTGGCTTGCCTGCGATGCGGTAGAAGTCTATCCACACAATTCGCAGGCAAAAAAAGGGGCGATCAGATCGCCCCTTTTTGTCCTCTGTTGCCTGTCAGCCCCGACGACGCAGCGCGTCGATCCGCTCTTCCAGCGGCGGGTGGCTCATGAACAAGCGAGCCATGCCCTGCTTGATGCCGCCGTTGATGCCGAACGCGGTCAGGCTGTCCGGCATGTGCACCGGCAGGCCTTGTTCGGAGCGCAGGTGTTGCAGCGCTGCGATCATCGCCCCGGTACCGGCCAGGCGGGCACCGGCTTCATCGGCACGGAATTCCCGTTTGCGCGAGAACCACATGGTGATGGCGCTGGCCAGGAAGCCCAGTACCACTTCGGCGAAGATGGTTGCCACGTAGTAGGCGATGCCACGGCCTTCTTCGTTCTTGAAGATCACCTTGTCGACAAAGTTGCCGATGATCCGTGCGAAGAACATCACGAAGGTGTTCACCACGCCTTGTACCAGCGCCAGGGTGACCATGTCACCGTTGGCCACGTGGCCGATCTCGTGGGCCAGTACGGCCTTCACTTCATCGTAGGAAAAGCGTTCCAGCATGCCCTGGCTGACGGCCACGAGGGCGTCGTTCTTGTTCCAGCCGGTGGCGAAGGCGTTGGCCTCGTAGGCCGGGAAGATCCCGACCTCGGGCATCTTGATACCGGCCTCGCGGGACAATTGCTCTACGGTTTGCAGCAACCATTGCTCATGTCGGGTGCGTGGCTGGGTGATGACCTGGGTGCTGGTGCTCATCTTCGCCATCCACTTGGAGATGAACAGCGAGAACAGCGAACCGGCAAAACCAAAGACCGCACAGAAAACCAGCAGCTGATTGAGGTTCAGGTCAACCCCGTTGGCCGCCATGAACCCGTTGAAGCCGAACAGGCTCAGGGTGATGCTGGCAATCAGCACGACCGCCAGGTTAGTGGCCAAGAACAGCAGGATGCGCATCATGGTTGTAAGGTTCTCCTCATGCTTAATATGTCGCGTACTGCGGGGTATATAAGGTGCGCCATTGGGTGATTCAACCGAGCGACTATTTCAAACTGTGTCCTACAGCCTGAATGTAGAGCCTTGAAGGGATTTTCCGGCCTGGAAGGGCGATCAATATCAGCCTGTTGCCGTCTTGCAGCCCTTTGATTATAGGGGGGGATGCAGTCGGGCAGGGTGGTGGGGTGCGGGAGGCCAGTGCCGGGCAGAGAAGTGTTGCCAGATACTCGCTGTACGACCGAATGCCGACCGTACAGCGGTCTGTCCGTTACTGACGATAGGACTTGAGGAAGTTGCCTATACGACCAATGGCCATCTCAAGGTCATCCACACGGGGCAACGTGACCACGCGGAAGTGGTCTGACCATGGCCAGTTGAACGCGGTGCCCTGGACCACCAGCAGCTTTTCCGAGAGCAGCAGGTCAAGCACGAACTTCTCGTCGTTGAGGATCGGACAGACTTTCGGGTCGATCCGCGGGAAGGCGTACAGCGCGCCCATGGGCTTCACGCAGCTGACACCGGGGATTGCGTTGAGCAGTTCCCAGGTGCGGTTGCGCTGTTCCAGCAATCGGCCCGGCGGCAAGACCAGGTCGTTGATGCTCTGGTAGCCGCCCAGGGCGGTCTGGATGGCGTGCTGGCTTGGCACGTTGGCACACAGGCGCATGTTGGCCAGCATGTCGATGCCTTCGATGTAGCTCTGGGCATTGTGCTTGGGCCCGGAAATGGCGATCCAGCCAGAGCGGAAACCCGCCACGCGGTAGGACTTGGACAGGCCGTTGAACGTCAGGCAGAGCAGGTCCGGGGCCAGTGAAGCGGTGCAGATATGCACGGCGTCATCGTAGAGGATCTTGTCGTAGATCTCGTCGGAGAACACCACCAGGTTGTGCTGGCGTGCCAGTTCGAGCATGCCCAGCAGCACTTCTTTGGAATACACCGCGCCGGTGGGGTTGTTCGGGTTGATGATCACCAGAGCCTTGGTGTTCGGAGTGATCCTGGCCTTGATGTCGGCCAAGTCCGGGAACCAGTCGGCGCCTTCGTCACACAGGTAGTGCACCGGGTGGCCACCGGCCAGGGTCACGGCGGCTGTCCACAGCGGGTAGTCCGGCGCCGGCACCAGCACTTCGTCGCCGTTGTTGAGCAGGGCCTGCATGGACATCACGATCAGTTCGGACACGCCGTTGCCCAGGTAGATGTCTTCGATGCCGACACCTTCCACCTGTTTCTGCTGGTAGTACTGCATCACCGCCTTGCGCGCGCTGAACAGGCCCTTGGAGTCACTGTAGCCCTGTGCGGTCGGCAGGTTGCGGATCACGTCCTGGAGGATTTCGTCCGGCGCTTCGAACCCAAACGGCGCCGGGTTGCCGATGTTCAGCTTGAGGATGCGATGGCCTTCCTCTTCCAGGCGTTTGGCGTGCTTGAGCACCGGGCCGCGAATGTCATAGCAGACGTTGGCGAGCTTGTTCGATTTGCTGACCTGCATGGCGATGTGATCCTGAAAATGAACGATCCAGACGGTGTGGGCACGACCGTACTGCGAATCCTGCGAGGTCTGCACCCATAAATACGTTTGAATGCCGGTAGCGCGGGTGCCAGACTGGCGTTTTGAAGAGGCGCAATCATACGTGCCGCCCGATCCATGGAAAAGACACAGATCAGGGTTTTTCAGTTGCCGAGGTGTACCGATGGAAAAGTTGCAGAAAACCGTTGAAGAATGGAAGGCGATGCTCGATCCGGAGCAATACAACGTGTGCCGTCTCAAGGGCACCGAGCGACCTTTCAGCGGCAAGTACAACGCCACCAAGACGGATGGCGTGTACCACTGCATTTGCTGCAACGAGCCGCTGTTCGACTCCCAGACCAAGTTCGACTCCGGCTGCGGCTGGCCCAGCTTCTACGCGCCGATTGCCGACAGCGCGATGATCGAGATCCGTGACGTCAGCCACGGGATGATCCGCACCGAAGTCACCTGCGCCAAATGCGATGCCCACCTGGGGCACGTGTTCCCGGACGGCCCGCCGCCGACCGGCCTGCGTTACTGCATCAACTCGGTGTGCCTGGACCTGGTCCCGCGCTGATTTATCAACACAATCCCCTGTAGGAGCCCGGCTTGCCGGCGATGGCAATCTCAAAGGTGTCATCGCCGGAAAGCCGGGTTCCTATGGAGTGATGATCGGGTATAAGTCCAATCAATTAAATTGCACACAATTTAATTGCCTACTATGTTTTCTGTTCCGTTTCCTTATCGAGGCCTTGCCATGACCGATAACCTGCTGAGCATCCCTTGCACCACCATCAAGGGGGAGCAAAAGACCTTGGCCGATTTCGCCGGCAAGGCCGTGCTGGTGGTCAATACCGCCAGCAAATGTGGCTTCACCCCGCAATACAAGGGGCTGGAGCAGTTGTGGCAGCAATACAAGGACCAGGGCCTGGTGGTGCTGGGCTTTCCCTGCAATCAGTTCGGCAAGCAGGAGCCGGGTAACGAAGGTGCCATTTCCGAGTTCTGCGAGCTGAATTTCGGCGTGAGCTTTCCGCTGTTCAATAAGATTGATGTAAACGGCAGCGACGCCCACCCGCTGTTCGTCCAGTTGAAGAAACGTGCGCCAGGGCTGCTGGGCTCCAAGGGCATCAAGTGGAACTTCACCAAGTTCCTGATCGGCCGAGATGGCCAGGTGGTCAAGCGCTTTGCGCCCACCACCAAGCCTGAAGACTTGACCCAAGAGATCGAAGCCCTGCTCAAATGACCGACGCGCCCACGGTTTCTCTGGCGTTGGACAGCCAGCTGTGTTTCAAGCTGTATGCCGCTTCACGGGCGGTGACCCGTGCCTACAAGCCGATGCTGGATCAGTTGGGCCTGACCTACCCGCAGTACCTGGTGATGCTGGTGCTGTGGGAGTGGCACGACAGCCCTCCGACGCTGCCGACGGTCAAGGCCCTGGGGGAGCGTTTGATGCTGGACTCGGGCACGCTCACGCCGTTGCTCAAGCGCCTTGAGCAATTGGTGCTGGTCAAGCGCCGACGCAGTGCCCGGGACGAGCGTGAGGTGCACGTGAGCCTGAGCCCCGCCGGTGTGCAATTGCGCGGCCAGACCTACGCCCTCAAGACTCGCCTGTTGTGTGACAGTGGCGTCGACCTGAACCAGGCCGACACCTTGCGTCAGGGCCTGGACCAACTGCTGGCGCAGATCAGAGCGTTGTCGTCGTCGGCACCCACAGGTCCAGCAGTGCCTTGAGTTCTTCGCGACGGAACGGTTTGGCCAGGTAATCATCCATGCCTGCCGCCCGGCAACGTTCCCGTTCTTCGGACAGGGCATTGGCAGTCAGGGCCACGATGGGCAGGTCCGGCCAGCGCCCGCTGTGACGGATCTGCCGGCTGGCTTCGTAGCCGTCCATCACGGGCATATTGCAGTCCATCAGCACCATGTCGAAGCGCTGCTCATCCAGGCACTTGAGCGCTTCGCCACCATGGGCCGCCACGATCACTTCGCATCCGAGTTTGCTGAGCATGCCCTTGGCCACCAGTTGGTTGACCGGGTTGTCCTCCACCAGCAGGATGCGTGCGCGATGCGCCAAAGGGGAGGCCTCCAGCTGGATCGGGTCGAGGATCAGTTGTGCGTCGCTGCCCAGGTTGCGCTGCAAAACCTGGTACAGCGCGTTGCGGCTCAATGGCCGCGCTTGTTGCTGCAAAGGGGCCAGGGCGGTCACTTCTTCACTGGGCATGAAGTTGCCATACGCGGTGATCAGCAGGATCGGTGCCGTGAGGGCCGGACGCAGGCGGAACAGGCATTCCGGGCAGTCGGTAATCAACAGGTCCGGGTTTTGCCCGCTCAAGTCTTCTTCGAGGTTATAGCAGCGCGGTGTCAGCCCCCAATGGGGCAGCAAGGTCGTGAGCAGTTCGGTCAGACCGCTGCCGGCACTGGTGATCGCGATCACTTCACCTTTGAGCGGGGGCTGCTGGGCGGCAGGCAGGTGGATAGGCAGCGGCAGGTCGGCGCAGAACTGGCTGCCGAAGCCGATTTCCGAACTGATGCTCAAGCGCCCCTTCATTGCCTCACACAGGTTGTGCGTGAGCGCCAGCCCCAAGCCTGTACCGCCGAACTGACGGGTGATGCCGGCTCCTGCCTGGGTAAACGGCTGGAAGATCTTCACCTGGGCTTCCTGGGCGATGCCGATACCGGTGTCACACACTTCAATCCTGACCCGTTCATCCTGCATGCTGAGGCGCACATCCACACGGCCGAATCGGGTGAATTTCAACGCGTTGGACAGCAGGTTGCTGACGATCTGCCGCACGCGCGTGGGGTCGCCAAGCACCTGCGCTGGAAAGTGCGGGTCGATCAGGCAGGTCAACTCGACGCTGGGCGCTGCGTTCTGCGACAGCAGGTTGGCGGTGTCTTCCACCAGAGAGCCGAGGTCGAACGGGATGCGCTCCAGCTCCAGCTGGCCGGCGTCGAACTTGGACAGGTCGAGGATATCGTTCAGCAATTCCACCAGCACTTTGCCGGAGTCGTGGGCAATCGACAGTTGTTGGCGTTGCTCGGCGTTCAGCGGGCTGTCCAGTGACAACGCGATCATCCCCAGCAAGCCGTTGAGCGGGGTACGGATTTCATGGCTCATATTGGCCAGGAACGCCGCCCGGGCCTGGGCCATCCCTACGGCGGTCATCTTCGCGGCCTCCAGCTCCTCGTTGGATTTGCTCAGGCGCTGGTTGCTGTTCTTGAGCTCCAGGGTGCGGGCCGAGACGATGTCCTCCAGCTGGCCCAGATATTCCGTGAGACGGTCTTCGGCGTGCCGGCGTTGCTGGATTTCGGTTTCCATGTTTTCGAACTGCTGGTTGGCAACGCTCACCAGTACCCCGATTTCATCGTTTTCATGCCCGGGCGGGCAGTCCAGGTGCGCCTGTTTTCGTGTGCTCAGCTCACGGATGATGCGCACCAGTGGCTGGGTCAGCATCACGTAGAACAGGCCGAGCAGAATGCCGGTCAGCAAGAGACTGCGGGCAAAACCGTTGAGCAGGGTGATTTCGGCGCGGCGCAGGAAGCGGCTGCCGAAGGCGTAGGTGTCCACGTCCAGACTCAACACACCCAGGGATTCGTTGGGCATGTGGCTCAGGTACAGCCGGTCTTCGAACTGGCGGTTGGCGCCGAACATGAAATCGCTCAACGGGCGATAGCTGCTTTCCTTGCGCGGCCGCTCCACATCCGCAAGCACCACCCCGTTGTTGTCGACCAGCCGGGCATGAATGATGGCCGGTGAATGCAACAGCCCCAGGGTCAGCTCCTGCGCCAGTTCGGCATCGATGTTGTAGGCAATACGTGACGCAGGGTTGTGGCTGATTTCAATCAGCGAACGTATTTCACGGTTGATGGATGCGTCTTCACTGGCATAATCAATGCCGATTTGGATCAGACTGAGCAAGGTTCCCAAGACGAAACCGACCAGCACAGTCAATCTGGCTTGTTTATAAGACAAGCGGTGGGCGAACTTGATATCCATCGAGTGTTGAACCACTTCACGTTTCCCTTCGCCCGGCAAGCATAGCTGAACATCCACAGGCTCTGGCTTGCCCGGCATGAATCGTTTTTTACGCAGCCTCGTGCGGTCTGCCGCAGGGTTGCCAATACGCCATCTTTTGCAAGAACTTGCCAGAGGAAAAATTGTGGATTCTCGATTGAATGCCTTTCTTGAACGCGCCGACGCGGTACTCGCGCGCCTTGAACCCCTGCTGCCGACACCTCGCCAGGCCATCGATTGGAACCAGTGCCTGGCCGCCCGTTGGCAGCGTGAAGGCCGCAGTGGCTTCCTGCTGCCGCTGGACGTGAGTCTGGACATGCGCCTGTCCGATCTGATCGGTGTGGACAAGCAACGCGAACAGTTGGCGCGCAATACCCAACAGTTCATCGATGGCCTGCCCGCCAACCATGCATTGCTCTGGGGTTCGCGCGGTACCGGCAAATCATCCATGGTACGTGCCTTGCTCGCCCAGCACGCGAAGGCCGGCCTGCGCCTGATCGAAATCGAGCGCGACCATCTGGCCGACCTGCCGCGCGTGGTCGAGCAACTGCTGAAGCTGCCGCAACGCTTTATCCTGTTCTGCGACGACCTGTCGTTCGAGGCGGGCGAGGGCGACTACCGCGTACTCAAAAGCGTGCTGGACGGCTCCCTCGAACAGGCGCCGGAAAACGTGCTGCTGTATGCCACCTCCAACCGTCGTCACCTGGTACCGGAAAACCAGAGTGACAACGACAACTGGAAACGTGTGGATGGCGAGCTGCACCCGAGCGAGGCGGTGGAAGACAAGATTGCCCTGTCCGACCGCTTTGGCTTGTGGCTGTCGTTCTACCCGTTTACCCAGGAGCACTTCCTGGATGTGGTGGAGCACTGGATCGGCGAGCTGGCCAGCAAGGCCGGCCTGCAATGGCAGCGCGACGAAGCCCTCGACATCCTTGCTGTGCGCTGGGCCACCGGGCGCGGCAACCGCAATGGTCGTTGCGCTTATCAATTTGCCCGCTACTGGGTGGGCCTCAAATTGCTGGAGCGTCAGCCATGATCGATTTACAGCAGGCGGGTGACGGTTTGGATGGCTATGCCATGCTCTGTGCCCAATTGGAGTCGTTGTTGGCCGATGAGCGGGATTTCATCGCCAACAGCGCTCAGTTCTCGGCATTTCTGTTCAACCAGTTGGACGATTTGAACTGGGCGGGTTTCTACCTCAATCGCAATGAAGAGTTGGTCCTCGGTCCGTTCCAGGGCCAGATCGCCTGCGTACGTATTCCGTTTGGCCGTGGTGTGTGTGGGGCGGCGGCTGCGTCACGCCAGACTCAGCGAGTGGAAGATGTGCACGCATTCCCCGGGCATATTGCCTGCGACAGTGCGTCCAACAGTGAGCTGGTGGTGCCGCTGGTCAAGGACTGCCGCTTGATTGGTGTCCTCGACCTGGACAGCCCATTGCTGAGTCGCTTTACCCCTCAGGACCAGGCGGGAATCGAGCAACTCGCGGCGATCTTTCTGCGATTGACCGACTGCTGATCGAGGGGGGAGGGGCGAATGCCATTCAGTGAAGGAAAGGCAACGCCATTCTGGTGGTGAGCGGGCTTGCCCGCGCTGGTCTGCGCAGCAGACCCAATAAGGCCACCGTGTTCATTCAGGCAGAACGCGTCGCCAGGTTTTGGGGCCGCTTCGCAGCCCAGCGCGGGACAAGCCCGCTCACTACAGAGGCCGTATTTCAGTGGCTCTGCGACTCGTGGAGCTGCCTGGACAGCGCCCTTTCCAGCTCCAGCATGAGTTTTTCCAGGCCTTTCACGCAGGCTCCGATTGTGCCCGGGTCATCTTCCCGGGCGCAGGCCTTTTCCAATTTTTCACACTGCTCGGCCAATAAACCGGCCTGAGCGATGCGAGCGGCGCCCTTGATCTTGTGGGCCTGTTCGATGATTTCCTGGGCGGAGGCTTGTCGCGCCAGCAGGGCGGCCAGTTCCTGACGGTCAAGGCGACTGCTGTTCAACAGTTCTTCAAGCAAGCGCTGATTCATGCCGGGATCGCCGCCGGTAAGCGCTTCCAGGCTACCGAGGTCCAGGCACGTTCCGACCGGTTGATGCGCAATCTGCGCCAGTTGTTGCTCCAGTGCTGTGAGGCTGATGGGCTTGAACAGGCAATCGTTCATGCCAGCGTCGATGCAGCGCTGTTTTTCCTCGGGCTGGGCATTCGCGGTAAAGCCCAGTACCACGCACGGTGTGCGTTGCTCACGCTGTTCATACTCACGGATCGAACGGCTCAACTCGTAGCCATTCATGATGGGCATGTTGCAGTCGGCGATGACCAGGTCGAAATGCTCTTGGCGCCAGGCCAGGAAGCCGGCTGCGCCCTGCTGAGCGGCGGTGTATTGATGGCCGAGGTAGCCGAGTTGCTGGCACATCAGCAGTCGATTTGCCGGGTGGTCGTCCACCACCAGCACATTCAGCACCGGTTGAGTCGCGGGTTGCTCGGGCTTGAATTCGTCTACCACCTGCGCCGGTTGCAGCCGGGTCATCTTGAGGCTGATATGCACCTGGGTGCCCACCATGGGTACGCTGCTCAGGCTCAACTGGCCGCCCATCATCGCGCACAGACTGCGACAGATCACCAGCCCCAGCCCCGCGCCACTTCTGGCCAGATGGCCGGAGTTGTCGGCCTGGGCAAAAGGCTCAAACAGGCGCTGTTGATCGTCCCGACTGATGCCGATCCCGGTGTCCTCGACTACCAGTTTCATTTCGACTTGCTGCGCAATGGCAGTGTCCTGCACCTCCACCCTGATCTTCACCTGTCCCCGTTCAGTGAACTTGATGGCGTTGCTGACCAGGTTCGACAGCACCTGCTTGAAGCGCAACGGGTCGATCAACACGTCGGTTTCATCGAGACGGGGCTTGAACTCCAGCAACAGGCTCAGGGTTTTCTGGCGTGCCAGGCCATCGAAGACACGGACCACCGACTCGATGACTTCGCGCAGGTTCACCCGCTCGGGGGCAAGGCTCAGCCGACCGGATTCGATGCGCGCAATGTCCAGGATATCGCCGATCAGTTCCAGCAGATCCTTGGCCGAGTTGTAAGCCACTTCAATGGCGGGGCGATCGAGGTGGCCCTGGTCGGCGCGCTTCAGCGTCAGTTCCAGCATGCCGATGACCGCATTCATGGGCGTGCGTATCTCATGGCTCATGGTCGCCAGGAACGTGCTTTTGGCTCGGTTGGCTTCGTCGGCGCGCTCCTTGGCTGCGCGCAGTTCGTCGAACAATTGACGTCGCTCGCTGATATCGATCCAGCCGCCAATGATGCCCTGAACTTCGCCGGTGGAGTCGCGGTACGGAAGGATCCAATGGTAGATCGTGAGTCTTTTTCCGTGCAGATGCAGGGTGCGATCCAGGATCAGCGGCGTACCTTCGGCCACCACCCGTTGATAGTCGGCATGGTACTGCGCCGCTTCTGTCTCCAGCGCCATGTTCATCTGGATCGCGTCTTTGCCGATGACCTCTTCGCGCTTGACGTCGAACACCTGAAGGTAGCTGTCGTTGCAGGTCTGCAGCAAACCGTTGCGGTCACGTACGTAGATAGGGTGTGGCGTTTCATTGACCAGTGCGCGCATGAACTCGAACTGATCGTTGAGCGCTCGCTCCGCCATCTTGCGTTGCTTGATCTGGCGGCGCATGTACGCGTTCCAGGTCAGGGATATGAGCAGCAGCAAGCCGGTGCCGACCACGATCTGCGCAATCAGGTGATGATAGTTGCGCCAGTAACTGTCGGAGTCGGCGGTGTAGCCTCGCCAGCGGCTGTTGATCACGCCCAGTTCATCGGGGGCAATGCTGAGCAGGGCCTTGTTGAGGATGGAGCCCAGTTCGGTAGCTCGGCGGGAGGTCGCCAGGGACAGCATGGCGGGCAGGGTGCCGATGCTGGTGCTGATCTGCAACTTGTCCTGTAGCAGCGCCGACGACAGAAAGTAATTGGCGATCACCAGCGAGTTCACCGCCCCGTCCACGTGCCCTTGGGCCAGCAGCTCTGAAGCGCGAAAGGTGCTGCCGGTTTCCACCAATTGAATCAGCGGGAAATCCCGCTGCAGGATTTTTTCCAGCGGGTTGCCCTGGGTAATCGCCAGCCGCTTGCCCGCCATCTGCTCAAGGTTCGCGGGGGCGTTGTGCTCCTTGCGTGTCAGCAGCACATAGGAGTTTTCCAGGTAAGGGCGGCTGAAGCTCAGCTGCTTTTCGCGTTCGGCGCTGGGCACGATGGCCCCGATGATATCGGCCTTGCCGGTGTCGACCTGGTCGATCATTCCATTGACATCACGCACTCGCAGGATCTCGAAACGCAACCCGGTGCGCAGGCGGATCAGCTCCAGCAAGTCGGCGGTTATTCCGCGAAAATTGCCATCGACATCGAAGAAGGTCAGCGGGGCAAAGGTTTCATTGACGACCACCTTGACCACTGGGTGGTCCTTCAACCAGCGTTCTTCACGTTGTGTCAGTTGCAGTTTCTGATCGGTCAGCAAGATGTCGCTGCCGGCGCTCCAGCGCTTGGCGATGCTCTCTCGCTCAGTGATGGGCACGGCGGTCAGCACCGCGTCGACGATACTCAGGAGCATGGGCTGATCGCGATGCAGGGCGAAGCTGAATCCATAAGCCTCGTGCTTGCCGAAGTTGGCCATGCGGATGTTCTTCAGGTAGCCCTTGTTGATCATGTAGTGGGTGGAAATCGTGTCGCCGAGGAACACGTCGGCCTGGTCGAACGCCACGGCGTTCAGGGCATTCTGATAGGAAGGGTAGGCACGGATGATCGCTTTGGGGTAAAGCTTCTGCACCTCTTCCAGCGGCAGGTAGTGGTACACCAGGCTCAGTCGCAGGCCGGCCAGGCCGTCGCTGAGGCTGCGGGTTTCGCCTTCACGGGTCACCAGTACCGGCTGGTCCACGGCATAGGGCTCTGAGAGCACGAGATCGGGATTTGCCGCCTCAAAGCCATTGGAGGAGCCCAACAAGTCGATGGCGCCTGCTTCCAGGGCCTGAATGGCGGCTTGCCGGGTGGGGTAGCGCAGTACTTTGACCGGCAGGGCCAGTGCCCTGGCCAGCAGCCCTGCGTAATCAGCCGTCAGCCCCTCGTAGTCGTGCCCGCTGGAGGTGAGGTCGAAAGGTGGGTAGTCAGGGGTGGCAGTGCCGAGTACCAGTTCGCGCTTGTTTTGCAACCACTGGCGTTGAGCCTTGTTCAGTGGCGTGTCCAGTTGAACGGAGCCGGCTCGGCTTAACAGGGTAAAGTGTTCCGGGTCCGTTTGGAGGGCGAGCACTGGAGTGCTGAAGCACAAAACGGCACTCACAATAATCAGATAGTCCTTTATACACCTGAGCATCCGCTTTCTCACACTAGCGCGTTTCGTTTTGCCATCTCGATAAGTTCTACCAAGGAATTGGCTTTCAGTTTTTGCATCAGCCTTTTTTTGTAAGTACTTACTGTCTTGTTGCTGAGAAACATGCCTTTGGCTATTTCCTTGTTGGTACGGCCTTGTGCAAAAAGTTGTAATACCATCAACTCGCGGTCGTTCACTGTCTTGAATAATTCAAGTTCTTCGCAATCCACGCCTTCGCTTCCATTGGCATTCAACGCCTGGCTGGGGAAGTAGTTGTAACCTGACAATACTGCACGAATGGCGCTCAGCAATTCGCTCAGGTCACCTTCCTTGCAGACATAACCGTCGGCTCCAGAGCGCATGCAGCGTGTGGCGAACAGGGTAGGGGACTGAGCCGTCAGGATCAGGGTCTTCATGGGCGTGTTCATGGCGTTGAAGCGACAGAGCACTTCGAGACCGTCGAGTTTGGGGATGCTGATATCGAGAATGATCAGGTCCGGCAGGCACTCGCGAACCATTTGTATGGCGTCGCATCCGTTATCTGTTTCGCCTACGACCTTGTAGCCTTCGTGTTCCAGCAACATTCGTATGGCAAGTCGGATAACAGGGTGGTCATCGATAATAAAAACTGAGTTCATGATCACATTCCATGCATGTGCAAATAAAGCGGGCACATTAGCTCAGAAGAAGAGGCAGGAGCATGAACGGCAAGAGGCACAGATATAAAACAAGAAAGTTCCTACATCAAAAAAGGTGTTTGCCTACTACATGGTAAGGCTTTGGGAAGTACGGAGGCTGTATTTCCAGGGCGCAGGGGGGGATGACGGTGTCAGAGATTTTGCCTCCGTCACTGTGCCTGCTTTCAAGATGGGTCGTGTTTAAAGCCCTATATTTCAGTGGGCGAATAATGGGCGCAGTAACTGTGTGAGTTCGTGCTTGTTCAAGGGCTTGGACAAATAACCCAGCAGGGGCAGGCCGCGTTGCGCTGCCTGGTTCTGCAAGTTCGACAGTTCGGCGTTGGGCAGGCCGCTCAGAAGGATGCCTGCGGTTATCCAACCCTGTCGACTGGCGATTTCCATCAATTCCAGGCCTGACAGGTCCGGCAGGCATTGATCGCATAACATGACGTCAAAGGGGGCTGCGGCCTGTGTCATCAGGCGGATCGCCTGTTCGGCGTTTTCTGCTGGGGTCAGGTGATGAAAACCGAAGTTCTTGAGCAGGCACTGGGTGGCCAGGAGCTGGAAGGGATGGTCCTCCACCACGAGGATGTGGAGCGGGAGTCTGGGCATAGGGGGCACACGGTGAGTCAAGCATCGATGGGATGGGGCGTAGGAATTGTTCGTCAGGCCCGCCAGCAGCGTGCGCGATTATTCCTCGGGCGGCTGTGCGAATTCGATCAGGCCGCTCTGTTCCCATCGTAGGGAGATTCCCTTCAGGTAACAGGCGGCTGGGTCGAGGTTGTTACTGAGGGCTGGAGCGCCCGGTCATCTCCCGTGCCATCTCGGTGGCGTAGCTGTCCGTCATCCCGGCAATAAAGTCGATCATCCGCAGGAATGACGCATGCAGTGGCCAGGCGGGATTCGGTGCGTTATTACCCAGCAGGTCGAGGATGCGCCGGTTTTTGAATGACGGCGTACGCCCGCCATGCTGTTCCAGTGCCGCTCCGCAAAAGGCGTTGAGCAGAATTTCCAGAGTGGTATAGGCCCCGATTTCATGCAGGGTCTTGCGTTTGTCCTGGAAGATCTTCTTGCGGGCCATGTCCTTGGCGTCCAGTACGCAGCGTTTGGCCGGACCGTGCATGTGCTCCACCAGGTCCCCTGGCAGAACGCCGGCCAGCAACGCGTCCTGCTGTTCGACGAACGCACGCGCAGCCGCGTTGGTCAGGTGCTCGATGGCCTTGCCGCGCAGAATCGCCAGTTTGCGTCGACGGGAATCCTGCGCACCCAGTTGCCGATAGGTCTGTGGCAGGTCGTCGCCCACCAGGTCGAGCAACACCGACTCGACTTCGGCATAGTCCAGCAACTCCATCTCCAGGCCATCTTCCAGGTCGATCAGCGCGTAGCAGATGTCGTCGGCCGCCTCCATCAGATACACCAGCGGGTGACGCGCCCAGCGCTGTTCCTCGAGTTGCGGCAGGCCGAGCTTCTGGGCGATCTGTTCAAGGATCGGCAGCTCGCTCTGGTAACAGCCGAACTTGTGTTTCTTGTAGCCCAGGGAGTCGGCGTGGCGGGCGGTCCAGGGGTATTTCAGGTAGGTGCCGAGGGTGGCGTAGGTCAGCCGTGTGCCGCCGTCGAACTGATGGTACTCAAGCTGGGTGAGCACCCGGAAACCCTGGGCATTGCCTTCAAAGTTGAGGAAGTCATTGCGTTCGGCGCTGCTCATGTCATCCAGCCAGCCGCGTCCTGCGGCCTGTTGGAACCAATGGCGAATGGCGTCTTCGCCAGAGTGTCCGAACGGTGGGTTGCCGATGTCATGGGCCAGGCAGGCGGACTGCACCACCATGCCCAGATCGCTGGGGTCGCACCAGTCGGGCAGGGCGTCACGCAGGGTTTCGCCAACACGCATGCCCAGGGAGCGGCCCACGCAGCTGACCTCCAGGGAATGGGTCAGGCGCGTATGGATGTGGTCGTTGCTGGAGACCGGGTGCACCTGGGTCTTGCGGCCAAGACGGCGAAACGCCCCGGAAAAGATAATACGGTCATGGTCTTTGTGAAACGGGCTGCGCCCCAGCTCTTCCGGGCTGTGCAGGGGCTTTCCAAGACGTTCGCGAGTCAGCAGGGTGGGCCAATCCAAGGCGGGTACTCTCCGTGCGGTGAATGACCCCTCCAGCTTCCCGGTTCCGCCCAGTCGGGGCAAGCGAAAATCTACAGGCCGGCGGCGTCGATATCGATTAACAGCAAGCGCTGACCGTTATCGAAGAATTGTCCTGCGGTCAGGCAGTACTGGTTGGTGGTGGCGTCGCGGTAGGTCGAGGACAGGGTCAGGCGCCGCTCTTCCCAGCCTTCGGCCAGCAAATGGTAAAAGTAGGGACGCCATGACCAATTGTGGCCCAGGTAGCGGCTGTCGGTCTGCCAGGCATCCTGACGCCATTCGAAGTTGGGGGTCAGTTGGGTGCCGTGGCGATCGCACTGGTAAAAGCGCAGCAGCCAGGGAAATTCCGGCAGTTGCGGCAACTGTGCCAGCGTTGCCTGGCCTTGCGCCCAGGTTTGCAGGATGTTCATCACTTCACCCAGTTGCAGGCGCAGTTGCATGATGCGCCCGCGCTCGGCGAGCTTCTGTTGTACATAGGCGGCGCGCAACTGCGCAAAGCGCGGCACGAATGCATCGGCGGCGAACCATTGCAGTTGCGCCTGGGCAAACAGATACCCCTGGACGTAACGCGAGCCGCATTCCAGCGCGAAATTCAGCTGGGCCTCGGTTTCAACGCCTTCGGCAATGATCCAGCAGCCGGTTTTTTCCGCCATTTGCGCCAATGCCCGTACCACCTCGCTGCTCGGGCCGCCGCGAGCCGCATCCTGAAACAAACGCATGTCCAGCTTGAGAATGTCCGGCTGCAACGCCAGTACTCGGTCGAGCTGGGAGTAGCCGGCTCCAAAGTCGTCGATGGCGATGCGCGCCCCGGCTTCGCGGTAGCGGGCCACCACCTCGGCCAACCGGTGAATGTCACCCCCAAGCTCGGTGATCTCGAACACGATGCGTCCGGGGTCCACGCCGTGGGTGTGTATCTGCTTGAGGCTGGGCAGGGCTTGCCCGGGGCGCAGTCGGTTGATCCAGCGCGGTGAGATATTCAGGCTCATGAACCAGTCGTGCGGCGCCTCGTGCAGGCGGCTCAAGGCGTTGTCGCGGATCTGCCGGTCGAGGCGACGCAGGGTCACGCCCGGCGTGCGCGGGTCGGCGAACAGCGGGCCCACCGAAAGCAAGCGGCCATCGGCTTGACGCAGGCGACCGAGTGCTTCGACCCCGGCGATACGGCCGGTGGCGGTGTCGATGAATGGCTGGAAGCAGGCGAGCGGGTGCCCGTCGATCACGGGGCCTCCTTAGAGAGCGGTCACGAAAAAAGGCCCAACCCTCGAAAACGAGAGCCGGGCCGATTCTGTTAGCAAGAATGCAGCCAGCCACGCTCAACTTTTGCGCGAAGTGCCCTGCATGGCCAATTTGATCAGCGGGATCAACCCGGCACCCAGTCGCACCAGGCGCGTCAGGCTGCCAATGCTGCCCCCCTTGGCGCCCTTGCCGGTGAAGAAGCCCAGTAGGGTCACCGCCGCCACGCCCCACAGCGGCGCGTGCTTGATGCCCAGCCCGTCCTGCCAGCTCTGACCGAGGTTGCGCACCTTGTTCAGCGGCAGCATCAGCTGTTGGGATTCGTGACGGATTTCCTGGCGGTGCATCTCCATGCGCAGGCGGATCAGTGCCTTGCGCATTTCCCGGCGGGACGTGGTTTGCGGGATTTCAGTCGGGCTCATGGCAGCAAGCGCTCCCGGTCATTGGCCAACTCTTCGAGGGTGGCGTGGAACGGCGTGGACTCATCGAATACTGCCGCCTTCAGGCGCACCCCGCAGAAGGCGGCGGCCAGGGTGTAGAACACGCAGAGGCAGATGATCCCGGTGAGTCGGTAGCCGGTATCCCAGACCAGGATCATCACCAGGGTCGACAGCCCCACCAGCAACAGCAGTGCGAACACCAGCGCCAGGCCGGCAAACAGCAGCAGGCTGACGGTGCGCGCCTTCTGTTCCTGCAATTCGATGCCAAACAGTTCGACGTGGCTGTGCAGCAGGCCCAGAACGGCTGCGCCCAGGCGCCTTGAGGTAGAGCTCGTGGACGAGCCGGTTTCGCCGATAGACATGGGTTACCGCCTTGTGGCCAGCAGGCCGATCAGAAAGCCCACGCCAGCGGCAATGCCCACCGACTGCCAGGGATTGGCCTGCACGTAGTCTTCGGTGGCGGTGACCGCCGCCTGGCCGCGCTCGCGCAAAGAGTCTTCGGTCAGCTTCAAGGTTTCGCGGGCCTTGAGCAGGCTGTCGTGGATCCGCGTACGCAGCTCATCAGCCTGGTCGCCGGCGAGGGTCGCAGTGTCGTCCAGCAACTTTTCGGTGTCACTGACCAGGGTTTGAAAATCCGCCATCAATATCTCTTGCGCCGTCTGTGCAGTTTTTCTGGCCATGGTTATCTCCGTGATTGGCTGATCGGTACGTGTGATTTCGAGTCACCGGCATCGGTGAAGGTTCAGTGCAATTGTCTGGTACAGCTTTTGCTATGACTTGGTGCGCATGCCCCAGGGCTTGCGCTGAATCTGGGCGGTTGGGGCCAAAGCCTTCAAAAACCTTACCCTAAATAACTGAAACTCGCGGAAAAACCCTTTCGGGAATGGCCGGTCGTGCTGATCGCTGCGCTAAAGCGGGTCACACCCTCTCAAGAGGGGTGGAGCTGCAAGTGCCAATTTAGTGCGCGAATCGCCGGCTTGAACCGCTTTGGTGCTTTTTGCCTTTGATGCAGGCCTGCCAACCTCCATGGAAAATTTGCAAAGTGCGGTGGACACACTCGTCCACAGCTCCAATACCCTGTTCATCCTGATCGGTGCAGTGATGGTCCTGGCCATGCACGCCGGGTTTGCCTTCCTGGAAGTCGGCACCGTGCGCCAGAAGAACCAGGTCAACGCCTTGTCGAAGATCCTCAGTGACTTCGCGATCTCCACCCTGGCTTATTTCTTTATAGGCTATTGGATCTCCTACGGTGTGAGCTTCATGCAACCGGCGGCAGTGATCAGCGCCGACCATGGTTACGGTCTGGTGAAGTTCTTCTTCCTGCTGACTTTCGCTGCGGCGATTCCGGCGATCATTTCCGGGGGCATTGCCGAGCGTGCACGCTTCGTTCCACAGCTGTGCGCCACTGCGTTGATCGTGGCGTTCATCTATCCATTCTTCGAAGGCATGGTGTGGAACGGCAACTTCGGCCTGCAAGCCTGGCTGCTCGCAACCTTTGGCGCGAGTTTCCATGACTTCGCCGGTTCGGTGGTGGTGCATGCCATGGGCGGCTGGCTGGCGCTGGCCGCGGTGTTGCTGCTGGGGCCGCGCAACGGGCGCTATCGCGAGGGGCGGCTGGTGGCGTTCGCGCCGTCGAGCATTCCGTTCCTGGCCCTGGGCTCGTGGATCCTGATCGTCGGCTGGTTCGGCTTCAACGTGATGAGCGCACAGACCCTGAGCGGCGTCAGCGGGCTGGTGGCGGTCAACTCGCTGATGGCGATGGTGGGTGGCACGGTGGCCGCGCTGGTGATCGGCCGCAACGACCCAGGCTTCCTGCACAACGGCCCGCTGGCCGGGCTGGTGGCGATCTGCGCTGGTTCAGACCTGATGCACCCGGTAGGCGCGCTGGTCACCGGTGCGGTGGCGGGTGGTTTGTTCGTGTGGTTCTTTATCGCCGCCCAGGATCGCTGGAAAATCGACGACGTCCTGGGTGTGTGGCCCTTGCATGGGTTGTGTGGCGTATGGGGCGGCATCGCGTGCGGCATCTTTGGCCAGACCGCGCTGGGCGGGCTGGGCGGTGTGAGCCTGGTCAGCCAGTTGATCGGCACCGTCCTGGGTGTGGTGGTGGCACTGGTCGGCGGCCTGCTGGTGTACGGCGTGATCAAACGTGTGTATGGCCTGCGCCTGAGCCAGGAAGAGGAGTATTACGGCGCCGACCTGTCGATTCACAAGATTGGCGCGGTCAGCCAGGACTGATCGGAGTTTTCTGTTGTGCAGAGCAGGCCTAGAATGGGGGCCTGCTTTTAATCAGGTCCTGTTGCCATGCTTCCTGAATGCCAGCTCTTCGGCACCCTGGGTTGTCATCTTTGTGAGATCGCCGAAGGCGAAATCATGCCGCTCGTCGAACACGGGCTGCTGGTGGAGTTGATTGATATCACTGAACCCGACGACCTCACTGAAGCCTATGGCCTAAGGATTCCGGTACTTCGCCGGACGGACACCGGGGCTGAACTGGATTGGCCCTTCGACACCGCGCAGGTGGTTGCCTTCCTGGGCTGACGTTTGTTCGATGGCGGGTTTCCAAATATTGCGTTACTGTATGTCTGTACAGTGATCGAGTAGAGGGAACGCCCGTGGTGAATGTCGAACAACTGAAAAGCAGCGTCAATCGCATGCCTGTCGATGTGGTGCGCGACGCAGTGAACGAGCTGCGCCTCGATGGCCTGGTCACGGAAGGCAAGACGCCGTTCAACAAAGTGCATTTCAACACCTGCTTTGCGGAAATCGAAGCGTTGTTCCAGCGTGCCGGCTATCACAAGCAACTGGATGTGGTGGGTTATCAGGGGCTGCTCTATGCCCTCTATGATCCGGGCCGCTGGGAAGCGGTGGACGTACTACGCTGGCTCAAGGAGTTCACCGAGGCGGCCAGTACGTCACCGGTGCTGCGTGCGGAACTGGCAAAGGCCTGAATCCGCCCTGGGATCTGTATGAAGGCTTTTCGTACCGACCCTAGGCTCAATCCCGCTCCATGCGGGATAATGCCTGCCGGTTTTTTCCAGGCGTCGAGCGTCTTCATGTCCACTTCCGGTTTTTCCGCGTCCCAGCACCAAGCCAGCACCCTTCACTTGCCGCCCGGGTCCTGGAAGACGGTATTCGATTGCCTGTGCGAGCATTTCCCGGCCATCAGCCGTGAACGCTGGCTGGACCGGATTGCCCGTGGCCGCGTGCTCGACCTCGATGGGCACCCCATCAGCCTGGACCTGGCCTACCGCGAAGGCCTGTGTATTCACTACTTTCGCGAAGTGCCGAACGAGAAGGTGATCCCGGTGGAAGAGGCCATTCTCTACGCCGATGAGCACCTGGTGGTGGCTGACAAACCGCATTTTCTGCCGGTGACGCCGGGCGGTGAGTACGTCGAACAAACCCTGCTGCGCCGATTGATCCGGCGTCTGGACAACCCTTCGCTGGTGCCGCTGCACCGCATCGATCGACACACCGCCGGGCTGGTGCTGTTCTCGGCCAACCCGTCCAGCCGCTCGGCGTATCAACGGCTGTTTCCCACGCGCCGCATCGATAAATTCTACGAAGCCATTGCCCCGGCCTTGCCCGGGTTGGCGTTCCCTTTGGTGCATACAAGCCGTCTGGTGGAGGGCGAACCGTTCTTCCGCATGCAGGAAGGCCCGGGCGTCAGCAACACCGAAACGGCGGTGGAGGTGCGCGAAAAAAACGGCGAGCTGTGGCGCTACGCGCTCTTTCCGGTAACGGGCAAGAAACACCAGCTACGCGTGCACATGACGGCGCTCGGGGCAAGTATCTGCAATGATCCGTTCTATCCCGATGTGATCAAGGACGCCGTCGACGATTACGCCAACCCGCTCAAGCTGCTGGCCCAGGGCGTGCGTTTCATCGACCCGGTCACAGGCGAGGAACGCAGCTTTCGCAGCCGGATCACCCTCGACTGGTAACCGCCAGAAACGACAAGGCCCGCGCGAGGCGGGCCTTGTGTGCAAGCGGTGAGGCTTACAGGTCTTTGACGGTGCGGACCTGATCCTTGTTGATGCGGGTCTGCTTGCCGTCCAATTGTTCGAACTCGTAGAAGCCCGAATCCTTGTCGAATTTAGGGGTGTCGACGGCCTGGATTTCGCGACCGTCATTCAGGGTGATCACTGTTGGCGAGGCGCAACCGGCGAGGGTAGCGAGGCCCAGTGCAAGCATGAGAGCGGCGATGGTCCGTTGAGTCATGGGTGTTGTCTCCGAGAGAATACTTGTAGGTGCTGACCTTGTGACGTGTGCAACGTCGGCAAAGTTCCTGAAGCGGTGCTCATTCTGACATGCCCGAGCCCGGGTGCAACAGCTCGGGTGTATTCAGGTTGGCCAGGCGCGGGTCATCGGGCGGGCATTCCAGCCCGATGCCGCCCAATTGCAGGAAGATCTTGCGCGGGCTGCGTTCGCCGGCCTGCCAGGCGTTTTCCACCGCGTCGCGCAGGTGCGTGGGGACAATACAGATCAAGGGTTCCCAGAACTGACCGTGACGCACCATCACCGGCAGCAGCGGATTGCGTTGCGCCGTCTCACGCAGCTCGGCCAGCAGTCGCGCGTCCATGTGCGGCACATCGCACGGCAGAATCAGCAGGTGCGCATGGCGGGCTGCGGCCAATCCTGCACGGATACCCGCCAACGGGCCGGGAAAATCCGGGCTGTCGTCGCTCACCAGTTGGTCGGCAAGCGTGGCGTAGCGCGCGTGGTTGCGGTTGCACGAGATGATCAGGTCATCGGTGAGCGCCCGGGTCAGTTGCTGCAAGTGCGCAATCAGCGGTTGGCCACGCCACGCCAGCAGGCCTTTGTCCTGGCCGCCCATGCGTTGGCCGCGCCCACCGGAGAGCAACAGGATCGAGCACGGCAGGGGGGAAGAATCGAAGGACATGGCGGTTCCGCTGCGGCAGGCAAATAGGGGCCTGTGATATAACATCGGGCTGTTCCTACGACAACCGGACCGTGCCATGAAAGCCAAGGCTGATGCGCCCTTCGTACCCTTGAATATTGCTGTTTTGACCGTGAGCGACACCCGCACCCTGGAGACCGACACTTCGGGCCAGGTCTTCGTCGACCGCCTGACCGCCGCCGGCCACCGTCTGGCCGAGCGTGTGCTGCTCAAGGACGACCTCTACAAGATCCGCGCCCAAGTGGCCCACTGGATCGCCGAAGACGTGGTGCAGGTAGTATTGATCACCGGCGGCACCGGCTTTACTGGCCGCGACAGCACACCTGAAGCCGTGAGCTGCCTGCTGGACAAACAGGTCGACGGTTTTGGCGAGCTGTTCCGCCAGATATCCGTGGCCGATATCGGCACCTCCACCGTGCAATCCCGCGCCCTGGCCGGCCTGGCCAATGGCACGCTGGTGTGCTGCTTGCCGGGCTCCACCAATGCCGTGCGCACTGGTTGGGACGGCATCCTCGGTGAGCAACTGGACAACCGTCACCGCCCGTGCAATTTCGTCCCGCACCTCAAACAGGCAGAGCCTTGTGAATCCCGTGGGTAAGCCTGGCAAGACCGGTACGCTGATGCCGGTAGAAGACGCCCTGCAACAGCTGTTGGCCATGGCCGATGCCGTGCCGATCCGCGAACAGGCCACCTTGCCCTTGGCTGAGTGCGATGGTCGCGTGCTGGCCCAGGACCTGGTTTCCACCCTCGACCTGCCACCCTGGCCCAACAGCGCCATGGACGGCTACGCACTGCGCCTGTCGGATTGGAACGGCGAGCCGCTGGTGGTCAGCCAGCGCATTTTTGCCGGCCAGGCGCCCCAGCCGCTGGCCGCCGGCACCTGTGCACGCATCTTCACCGGCGCGCCGGTCCCGGAAGGGGCCGACTGCGTGGAAATGCAGGAAAACGCCGTGGTCCACGCCGATGAGCGTGTGAGCTTCACCGAGCCTTTGCAGGTTGACCAGAACATCCGGCCCCAGGGCCAGGAAACCACCGTCGGTGAGTTGGTGCTGGTGGCCGGTACGCGCCTGGGGCCGATCGAACTCGGCCTGGCCGCCTCCCTCGGCCACGACCGTCTCAACGTGATACGCCGCCCGCGTGTGGCAGTACTTTCCACCGGCGACGAACTGATCGAGCCGGGCCTGCCCCTCGGCCCCGGCCAGATCTACAACAGCAACCGCCGTGTGCTGTGCACCTGGCTTGAGCGTATGGGCTGCGAAGTGATCGACGCCGGCATCCTGCCCGACGACCTGGAACAGACCCGCGCGCGCCTGGCGGGTCTGGGGGCGGTGGACTTGATCCTGTCCACCGGTGGCGTGTCGGTTGGCGAGGCCGACTTCCTGGGGATCGCCCTGCGCGAAGAGGGTGAACTGGCGCTGTGGAAACTGGCGATCAAGCCGGGTAAACCGTTGACCTTCGGCCACTTCCGAGGTGTGCCGGTGATCGGCCTGCCGGGCAACCCGGCGTCGACGCTGGTGACGTTCGCATTGCTCGCACGGCCCTATCTGCTGCGCCGCCAAGGTGTGCAGGATGTCGAGCCACTGCGCTTCGACGTGCCCGTGGGCTTCGAGTGGCCCAAGCCGGGCAACCGCCGTGAATACCTGCGCGGGCGTATCGAACAAGGCAGGGCGATCATCTACCGCAACCAGAGCTCCGGCGTGCTGCGCAGCGCGGCGTGGGCGGAAGGGTTCGTAGAGGTGTTGGAAGGTACGACGCTGGCGATGGGCGACCGGGTCAATTTCATCCCCCTGAGTGAAGTCCTCAACTGACGCTCTGCGTCATCAGCGTTCTTTGTGGGGTGGTTTTGTGTGGGAGCGGGCTTGCTCGCGAAGGCGGTGTGTCAGTCGAAACATGCATCAACTTACCCACTGCATTCGCGAGCAAGCCCGCTCCCACATGGGTTCTCTATTTTTTCCAGTCAGTGCCATCCCCTGTGGGAGTTGTCGAGCCATGGCTTGGGCTACTCAGTAATCATCGCCACGCTCGGTCACATCCCGTTCCACCGGCCCTGCGTCCGGGTCATACCCCACCGGGAACTTGCCTTTCAGGGTCCAGGCAAACGCAATGATTTCGGCAATCGTGCGGTACAACTCCTCGGGGATGCTATCCCCCAGTTCCATGCGCGCCAGCAGCTTCACCAGCTCGGCATTCTCATAGATCGGTACTTCATTTTCCCGCGCCAGTTTCAGAATGGCTTCGGCCAGGGCGTCATCGCCCTTGGCGGTCAGGGTCGGGGCTTGCTGGCCGTCGTACTTGAGGGCAATCGCCTGGCGTGGCGGGGTTGGGTTCTTCATGCGGTTTCATCCACCCAGCGTTGCTCCAATCCGGTTTTCGGTCCGCGTGGCGGCGTGCCCAGGTGGCAATCCAGGTCGCCCACGTTGATGCCCGACGTCACCAGCCGCTCGCGCAAGTTGCCCAAGTGGCTTTCGATCAGGCTGGCGGTGAACGCCCGCGCCGCCCACAACTGGCTCGACAGCTTGCCCTGGTTCAATTGCGCCTGAACCTGCAAGGGGCCCAGCGGCTCCATGTCAAACGCCAGTTCCACCCGCCAGAGCATCTGCTTGGGGTCTTTCTTGTCCTTGCGCTCGGACGGGTCTTTGTCCGGCGCCGGCTCTTCACGCTGGAACTTGACCTGCAGGGGCACGATGTCTTGCAGGGTGCGCATGGGAATTTCCAACTGCCAGGTGGTTTGCACACGGCCATCGGCGGTGGTGCCGGTCTGCTCCAGGCTCGACAACTGATGGCTCTGCAAGCGCGAAATTGCGCCGGCGGCCAGGCGCAGCAGGTTTTCCAGGTCACCTTCGCCTTCCAGCTTGGCCATCAGCCGTTCAGGCAGCGGAAAGCTGGTGGGCAACTGCCGGGCGCTGACCTGGCCGAGGGTATTCAACGGGCTGCGCACAAAATTCGGCAGTACCTGGGCCAGGGTGTTGGCAGCCAGAATCGCGCTGATATTGGTGCTGGCGGGCAGCGCCGGCAGTAAATCGGCGACCAGGCGCAGCAGGGCGCCTTTCATGTCCAGTGGCGGTATCTGCGGGTTTTGCCCGGCCAAGAGCTTGGCTTCCAGAAAGGCCCCGCTGTTCTGGATCACCTGCGCCAGTACTTTAGGGTTGCTCACCTGGGCGAGGTCGGGCAAGGCCGCAAGCAAGCGTTCGGCGGCGGCGCGCAGGTCGGCGGAAAGGTTGCTGCCGCTGCCGGTGTCGCTGGGCGGCGGCAGGTTCTGCAGGGCAGTGAAGACCACGTCCAGCGAGCCCTGACGGCTTTGCTGGGTAGACAGTTGCTGGGCCACCGCCAGTTGATCCTTGAGCCCGCTCAAGGGGACGAAGTTGAGGGTCTGCGCGTTTTGCACCACAGCGCTGAGCAAACTGCCCACCCGCAACGGTTGCGGGCTTTCCACGGTCAGGGTGGCGCCAGCCAGCACGTTGTTGAGCACGGTGACCAGCGAGCGATAGATCGCCGGTTGCGCCGTGCCCTGGGGCAGCATCTGGGTGGTCAGCACCTTGGCTTGCAGCAGCGTGCCCACCGGCATTTGGGCGGTGTCGATGCGGGTGAGGGCGGCGACATTGGCGCTCAGCGCCTGTTGCAGGCTGAGGGTAAGGTTGCCCGCCGGCGTCTGGCTTACCGCCACATTGCTGCCCAACGGCAGCGGCTGGGGGCTGCTCGCCTGCACCAGGGTCTGGCGACCGCCTTCGAGGGTCAGCTTGAGCAACAGCTGAAAGGCTTCACCGCCCTGTTTCAGGGCGATGACTTCGGCGTTCGCGGTTTTCCCGGGGTCGATCAGGCCTAACTGCGGCTCCAGCAGTTTCAGCAGCTCGCCAGTCGCAGGCGCTGGGCTGGGCCCGGCCGCCGGGGTGGGTGGAAGCGTCGGAAGGTTGATTTCACCGGTCATCGTGCACGCCGTCTCATGGGAAATTGCCCTCTTTAGAGTAGGGCATCGCATGTATAATGCGGCCCGTCTGCAAAGAGAGCGCTAAAAACCACACAACTATTTGATCCAGCTCTCTAAAATCGGTCGCCAAAGGCGTTATTGTGCTTTTCTCTTTAACGGCCGCTGCACCGCCGACTTGAACCGTAAAGGCCCGCGATCTCTTGACCAGCCCTCTTCTAGAAGCCGTAGCGCTCTCCTGTGAGCGCGACCTGCGTCTGTTGTTCGAACACCTCGACCTGCGCCTGGCGGGTGGCGACATGGTGCAGGTCAGTGGTCCCAACGGCAGCGGCAAGACCAGTTTGCTGCGTCTGCTGGCCGGGTTGATGCAACCGACGGCCGGCGACATTCGTCTCAACGGCAACCCCCTGCACGAACAACGCACCGAGCTGGCCCGCAACCTGATCTGGATCGGCCACGCCGCCGGCATCAAGGACGTGCTCACCGCCGAAGAAAACCTCAGCTGGCTCAGCGCCCTGCATCATCCGGCTTCCCGCGACGCCATCTGGCTGGCCCTGGCCGCCGTGGGCCTCAAGGGGTTCGAGGACGTTCCCTGTCACACCCTATCCGCTGGCCAACAGCGCCGTGTGGCCCTGGCGCGCCTGTACCTGCCGGGCCCGCCGCTGTGGATTCTCGACGAACCCTTCACCGCCCTCGACAAACAGGGCGTCGCCCAGCTGGAAGACCATTTGGCCCGGCATTGCGAGCAGGGCGGTTCAGTCGTACTGACCACCCACCACACCCTGAATCGCCTGCCTGCCGGTTATCGCGAGCTGGACCTGGGACGGTGGTCGGCATGAGTGTATTTGCCCTGTTGGTCGCCCGCGAAGCGCGCTTGCTGTGCCGTCGTCCCGCCGAACTGGCCAACCCGCTGGTGTTCTTCGCGATTGTCATCGCGCTGTTCCCGCTGGCCGTCGGCCCCGAGACTAAACTGTTGCAAACCTTGTCTCCGGGGCTGCTATGGGTGGCCGCGCTTCTATCGGTGTTGCTCTCGCTGGACGGGCTGTTTCGCAGTGATTTCGAAGACGGCTCCCTGGAACAGTGGGTCCTTTCGTCGCACCCTTTGCCACTTCTGGTGCTGGCCAAGGTGCTGGCACACTGGGTTTTTTCCGGCTTGGCGCTAGTCTTGCTTTCGCCACTGCTGGCGATGATGCTGGGCTTGCCCGTCGAATGCCTGCCGGTATTGCTTCTATCCTTGTTGCTCGGTACGCCGGTGCTCAGCCTGTTGGGGGCGGTGGGCGCAGCGTTGACCGTCGGTTTGAAGCGGGGCGGCCTGTTGCTGGCCCTGCTGATTCTGCCTTTGTATATCCCGGTTTTGATCCTGGGCAGCGGTGCCTTGCAGGCCGCGCTCATGGGCATGCCGGCGAGCGGTTATCTCCTGTGGCTTGGCAGCCTGACCGCCCTGGCGGTAACCCTGACACCCTTTGCTATAGCGGCCGGCCTGAAGATCAGCGTCGGTGAATAATGAGGTCTGATCAAACGTTGTCTTGATCAGTAAAGACCCTGAGCTTCCCGCAACGATGGGAAGCCACCGTGATGGAAACAGCAATGAACTGGACCTGGTTTCACAAGCTCGGCTCGCCCAAATGGTTTTATGGCATCAGCGGCAAACTGCTGCCGTGGCTGAGCCTCTTCGCTCTCCTGCTGATCGGTATCGGCCTGGTCTGGGGCCTGGCCTTCGCACCGCCGGACTACCAGCAAGGCAACAGCTTTCGCATCATTTATATCCACGTGCCCGCCGCCATGCTGGCCCAATCCTGCTACGTGATGCTGGCCGTGTGCGGCGTTGTCGGCCTGGTGTGGAAGATGAAACTCGCGGACGTGGCCTTGCAATGCGCCGCGCCCATCGGTGCCTGGATGACCGCCGTGGCGCTGGTCACCGGTGCGATCTGGGGCAAACCCACCTGGGGCTCGTGGTGGGTGTGGGATGCGCGGCTCACGTCGATGTTGATTCTGTTGTTCCTGTACTTCGGTCTGATTGCTCTGGGCAACGCCATCAGCAATCGTGACAGCGCCGCCAAGGCCTGCGCGGTGCTGGCCATCGTTGGCGTGATCAACATTCCAATCATCAAATACTCGGTGGAGTGGTGGAACACCCTGCACCAGGGCGCCACCTTCACCCTCACCGAAAAGCCGGCGATGCCCGTGGAAATGTGGGCGCCGCTGCTGCTGATGGTGCTGGGGTTCTACTGCTTCTTCGGCGCGGTGCTGCTGATGCGCATGCGCCTTGAAGTGCTCAAGCGTGAAGCCCGCGCCAGTTGGGTCAAGGCCGAAGTGCAAGCCTGCCTGGGAGCCCGTGCATGAGTTTTGCGTCTTTCAGTGATTTTCTCGCCATGGGCCACCACGGCCTTTACGTCTGGACGGCCTATGGCATCTGCCTGACCGTACTGGCCCTTAACGTCGCCGCGCCGATCCTGGCCCGCAAGCGTTACCTGCAACAAGAGGCGCGTCGTTTGCGCCGGGAGAGCGAAAAGTGAATCCGCTGCGTAGAAAGCGTCTGTTGATCATCCTGGCGATTCTGGCCGGTGTCGGCATTGCCGTTGCCCTGGCCTTGAGCGCCCTGCAGCAGAACATCAACCTGTTCTACACCCCGACCCAGATCGCCAACGGCGAAGCACCGCAGGACACGCGCATCCGCGCCGGCGGCATGGTGGAGAAGGGCTCGCTCAAGCGCTCTTCCGACTCCCTCGACGTGACCTTTGTGGTCACCGACTTCAACAAGGCCGTGACCATCACCTACCGCGGCATCCTCCCGGACCTGTTCCGCGAAGGCCAGGGCATCGTCGCCCTGGGCAAGCTCAACGCCGACGGTGTGGTGGTGGCCGACGAAGTGCTGGCCAAGCACGACGAGAAATACATGCCGCCGGAAGTGACCAAGGCTCTCAAAGACAGTGGTCAGCCCGCACCCGCCGCCCCAGCCAAGGAGGGCTAAGCCATGACATCCGTACTGTTTATTCCGGAGCTGGGCCAGTTGGCGATGATCCTCGCCCTGTGTTTCGCCGTGGTGCAGGCCGTGGTGCCGCTGCTCGGCGCCTGGCGCGGCGACCGCTTGTGGATGAGCCTCGCGCAGCCGGCGGCCTGGGGCCAGTTTGCGTTTCTGCTGTTCGCCTTCGGCTGCCTGACCTACGCCTTCATGACCGACGACTTTTCCGTCGCTTATGTCGCCAATAACTCCAACAGTGCGCTGCCGTGGTACTACAAATTCAGCGCGGTGTGGGGGGCCCACGAAGGTTCGTTGCTGCTGTGGGCGTTGATCCTCGGCGGCTGGACCTTCGCCGTGTCGGTGTTTTCGCGGCAGTTGCCACAGATCATGCTGGCCCGCGTGCTGGCCGTGATGGGCATGATCAGCATCGGCTTCCTGCTGTTCCTGATCATGACCTCCAACCCGTTCAATCGCATCCTGCCGCAGATCCCGGTGGACGGCCACGACCTGAACCCATTGCTGCAAGACATCGGCCTGATCGTGCACCCGCCGATGCTTTATATGGGCTACGTCGGTTTCTCCGTGGCCTTCGCCTTCGCCATCGCCGCCTTGCTCGGCGGGCGTCTCGATGCAGCCTGGGCGCGCTGGTCGCGGCCCTGGACCATCGTCGCCTGGGCCTTTCTCGGCATCGGCATCACCCTGGGTTCATGGTGGGCTTATTACGAACTCGGCTGGGGCGGCTGGTGGTTCTGGGACCCGGTGGAAAACGCCTCGTTCATGCCCTGGCTGGTGGGCACCGCGCTGATTCACTCCCTGGCCGTCACCGAAAAACGCGGCGTGTTCAAGAGCTGGACCGTGTTGCTGGCCATCGCGGCGTTTTCCCTCAGCTTGTTGGGTACCTTCCTGGTGCGTTCGGGTGTTTTGACGTCGGTGCACGCGTTTGCCTCCGACCCCGAGCGCGGCGTGTTCATCCTGATCTTCCTGCTGTTTGTGGTCGGTGGCTCCCTGACGCTGTTTGCGCTGCGCGCGCCAGTGGTCAAGAGCCAGGTCGGCTTCAACCTGTGGTCGCGGGAAACCCTGTTGCTGGGCAATAACCTGGTGTTGGTGGTGGCCGCCTCGATGATCCTGCTTGGCACCCTGTATCCGCTGGTGCTGGATGCGTTGAGCGGCGCCAAATTGTCCGTCGGCCCGCCGTACTTCAACGCGTTGTTCATCCCGTTGATGGGCCTGTTGATGGTGGTGATGGCGGTCGGCGTGCTAGTGCGCTGGAAAGACACCCCGGTGAAATGGCTCGCGGGCATGCTGATGCCGGTGCTGCTGGGCAGTGTGGCCCTGGCGGTGATCGCCGGCATCGTTTATGGCGATTTCAACTGGGCAGTGCTGGCCACCTTCCTGCTCGCTGCCTGGGTATTGCTGGCGGGTGTGCGCGACATCGTCGACAAGACCCGCCACAAAGGCCTGATCAAGGGCCTGCCCAGCCTGACCCGCAGCTATTGGGGCATGCAGCTCGCCCACATCGGCATCGCCGTGTGCGCCCTGGGCGTGGTGCTGTCCAGCCAGAACAGCGCCGAGCGCGACCTGCGCCTGGCGCCGGGCGAATCCATGGACCTGGCCGGTTACCACTTCATTTTCGAGGGCGCCAAGCACTTCGAAGGCCCGAATTTCACGTCGGACAAAGGCACTGTTCGTGTCGTGCGCAACGGCAAGGAAGTGGCGGTGCTGCACCCGGAAAAACGCCTGTACACCGTGCAGAGTTCGATGATGACCGAAGCCGGGATTGACGCCGGTTTCACCCGTGACCTCTATGTGGCACTGGGTGAGCCTTTGGGGGACGGCGCGTGGGCGGTGCGGGTGCATGTGAAACCGTTTGTACGCTGGATCTGGTTCGGTGGTTTGCTCACCGGTTTTGGCGGATTGCTCGCCGCGCTGGACCGGCGGTATCGGGTCAAGGTCAAGAGCCGGGTGCGTGAAGCCCTCGGCCTGCAAGGAGCGGCGGTATGAAGCGTGGGTTGATGGTGTTGCCGCTGGCGGCATTCCTGGTGGTGGCGGTGTTCCTTTATCGCGGGCTGTATCTGGACCCGGCGGAGTTGCCGTCGGCGATGATCGGCAAGCCATTCCCCGCGTTCAGCCTGCCGACGGTGCAGGGCGACAAAACCCTGACCCAGGCCGACTTGCTGGGCAAGCCGGCGCTGGTCAACGTGTGGGGTACCTGGTGCATTTCCTGTCGCGTCGAACACCCGGTGCTGAACAAGCTCGCCGAGAAGGGCGTGGTGATCTACGGCATCAACTACAAGGACGACAATGCGGCGGCCTTGAAATGGCTGGCCGAATTCCACAATCCGTACCAGCTGGATATCCGTGATGAAGACGGCAACCTCGGCCTGAACCTCGGTGTGTACGGCGCCCCGGAAACCTTCTTTGTCGATGCCAAGGGCGTGATTCGCGACAAGTACGTCGGCGTGATCGACGAAGTGGTCTGGCGCGAGCAACTGGCCGCCAAGTACCAGGCCCTGGTCGATGAGGCCAAACCATGAAGCGTCTGTTAGCCGCTGCGGTGCTGGCGCTGGGCTTGGCCGGTATCGCCCACGCCGCCATCGACACCTACGAATTCGCCAACGACGCCGAGCGCGAGCGTTTCCGCGACCTGACCAAGGAACTGCGCTGCCCCAAGTGCCAGAACCAGGACATCGCCGACTCCAACGCCCCCATCGCCGCCGACCTGCGCAAAGAGATCTTCCGCATGCTGGGGGAGGGCAAGGACAACCAGCAGATCATCGACTTCATGGTCGACCGCTACGGTGATTTCGTGCGCTACAAACCGGCCCTTACCGGCAAGACCGCGCTGCTCTGGTTCGGCCCGGCCGGGTTGTTGCTGGCCGGTGTGGTGGTGATGGCCGTGATCGTGCGCCGCCGCCGCGCCGCGCCGACTGATGGTTCCGACGCGCTCTCCCTCGATGAACGCAAACGCCTCGACCAATTGCTGGACACCAAGACTGATGATTGATTTTTGGCTTGCAGCAGGGTTGCTGCTTCTGATTGCCCTGAGTTTCCTGTTGATCCCTGTACTGCGCGACCGCCGCGCCCAACGTGAAGAGGACCGCACTGCGCTGAACGTGGCGCTGTATCAGGAGCGTGTGGCCGAGCTGCAAGTGCAGCAGGACGAAGGCGTGCTCAACGCAGCCCAACTCGACACTGGTCGCGCCGAGGCCGCCCGCGAATTGCTGGCCGACACCGAAGGTGTGGAAAAACCCCGCGAATCGCGCCTGGGCAAACCGTTGCCGTTTCTGGCGGCGTTTCTGGTGCCGGTGCTGGGTGTTGCGCTGTACCTGCATTTTGGCGCCAGCGACAAGGTCGAACTGACCCGCGAATTTTCCCGGCCGCCAGTGTCCATGGAAGACATGACCCACCGCCTGGAGCGCGCAGCCGCTGCCCAGCCGGACTCGCCGGAGGGCCTGTATTTCCTCGGTCGCGCCTACATGGCTCAGGACCGCTCCGCCGATGCCGCCAAGGTGTTCGAACGTACCGTGGCGTTGGCCGGGCGCCAACCGGAATTGCTCGGCCAGTGGGCCCAGGCGCAGTACTTTGCCGACAACAAACAGTGGTCGCCCAAGGTCCAGGCGCTGACCGACGAAGCCTTGAAGCTGGACCCCAAGGAAGTCACCAGCCTTGGCCTGCTGGGTATCGCCGCCTTTGAAGGCCAGCGTTATCAAGAGGCCATCGACTACTGGACCCGCCTGCTGGCCCAGCTGCCGCCGAAAGACGGTTCCCGTGCCGCCTTGCAGGGTGGCATCGACCGCGCGACCGAGAAGCTGAAAGCGGCGGGCGGCAATGTTGCGCAAAAGGCCGTGATGAAAGTCCGCGTGGACCTCGCCCCGGAGGTGAAGGCCAAGGCCCAGCCTGCCGACAGCGTGTTCATCTTCGCCCGCGCCGTCTCCGGCCCGCCGGCGCCTCTGGCGGTCAAGCGCGTGACGGTCGCCGAACTGCCGATCACCGTCGAGCTGGGCGACGGCGATGCGATGATGCCGCAGTTGAAACTGTCGAACTTCCCCGAAGTCCAACTGGTTGCGCGCATATCCCGGGCCGGTCAGCCAACCACTGGCGAGTGGATCGGCCGCAGCCAACCCTTGGCCAGCAGCACCACTGCGTTGCAGTCGCTGACCATCGACAGTCCGGACAAGTAAACCGAGGAAACGCCCATGACCGCATTTGCACGCATCACCTTGCTCAGCCTGGTACTCGGCCTGAGCGCTTGTGCGGTCCACCGGCCACCTCCCGGGCCGACCGGGCCGACCATCCCGCCGTCAGGCCCGTCGACCCAGCCGAGCACCAAACCGTCAGGCCCGGTCACCCCGGCGCCGAAACCGGTGCCGACCAAATCACCGACCTTCGCCCCACCGCCGGGCGCCGCCAGTCACTGGGACGGCAAGATGCAGGTGTATGTGCTCGACGAACAGCCCGACACCTTCTACCGCCAGCGCACCTACTACCGCTGGAGCAACGGCTGGAGCCGCTCCATCAGCCCGAACGGCCCGTGGGAAGAGACCAACGTGCAGGGCGTGCCGCCGGGGTTGAGCAAGCAGTACGCGCAATAAAAAAAGGCGACCTATTACAGGTCGCCTTTTTTGCGCTTTGAAATCCAATCTCTCAAACACTGGAGATCAAATGTGGGAGCGGGCTTGCCCGCGAAAGCGGTGGTTCAGACGGCTAGTACAGTAACTGATAGTCCGCCTTCGCGAGCAAGCCCGCTCCCACAACAGCCCGCTCCACAACAGCCCCGCTCACTACAACAAACCAGCTCACCACTGGTGACTGCGGTGGCGTTGCAACCTTTCACAAAACCTTCATCCAACCGACCCCCTCCAGTCATGTGCAAGTAATAGCACTGACACCTCCCGCGCCTACTGTCGTTTGAACTCAAACGCAGCCCTCCCACGGCTGTTCAAACAAGACAGAGAAGCCCATGAATCACGCTATCCATGTCGATCACTTGAACAAGACCTTTGCGAAGAAATCCGCACTGGTCGACCTCGAACTCACCATTGCCGCGGGTGAGATGGTCGCGCTGATTGGCGCTTCCGGTTCCGGCAAGTCCACGTTGCTGCGCCACTTGGCGGGCCTGGCCTGTTGCGACAAGAGCAATGGCGGCAGCGTCAAGGTGCTGGGCCGGGAAGTGCAGGCCAGCGGGCGCTTGAACGGCAAGGTACGGCGGTTGCGGGCGGACATCGGCTACATCTTCCAGCAGTTCAACCTGGTCAACCGCCTGAGCGTGCTCGACAACGTGCTGCTCGGCTGCCTGGGGCGCATGCCGCGCTGGCGCGGCAACCTCGGCCTGTTCAACGCCGAAGAGAAGGCGTTTGCCCTGGAGTCCCTGGCCCGTGTCGGCCTGGCGGACCTGGCCGGGCAGCGCGCTTCTACCCTGTCCGGTGGCCAGCAGCAGCGGGTGGCGATTGCCCGCGCGTTGACCCAGCGCGCCGAGGTGATCCTGGCCGATGAGCCCATCGCCTCCCTCGATCCAGAGTCGGCGCGCAAGGTCATGGAGATCCTCGCCGATATCAATCGCCGCGACGGCAAGACCGTGGTGGTGACCCTGCATCAAGTCGATTACGCCATGCGTTATTGCCCGCGCGCCGTGGCGCTCAAGGGTGGCCGGATTCATTTCGACGGGCAGGGCAGCGCCATGAGCAGCCAGTTTCTCAACGATTTGTACGGTGCCGATGTGGACACCAGCCTGATGTTTTCCGACCAGACCCGCCGCGCCGAAGCCATGCCACGGCTGGCCCTGGCGCGCGCTTGAAACCCTACTCACGACCCACAGGAAACCCTTCCATGTTGAACCGTATCGGCCACGTGTTTTTGTCTGCGGCGCTGTTGGCCAGCGCCGTGATGGGCAATGCCTTTGCTGCGGACAAAGCGATCAATTTCGGCATCATGTCCACCGAGTCCTCGCAGAACCTCAAGAGCATCTGGCAGCCGTTTCTGGATGACATGCAGAAGAAAACCGGCCTGACCGTCAACGCCACCTTCGCCTCCGACTATGCCGGCCTGATCCAGGGCATGCGCTTCAACAAGGTCGACGTGGCTTGGCTGGGCAACAAGGCGGCGATGGAAGCGGTGGACCGCTCCAACGGCGAGATCTTCGCCCAGACCGCCGCCGCCAACGGCGCCGCCGGCTACTGGAGCGTGTTGATCGTGCGCAAGGACAGCCCGATCAACAACGTCGACGACATGCTCAAGAACGCCAAGAACCTGACCTTCGGCAACGGTGACCCGAACTCCACCTCGGGCTACCTGGTGCCGGGCTACTACGTGTTCGCCAAGAACCACGTCGACGCCGCCACCGCCTTCAAACGCACCCTCAACTCCAGCCACGAGGTCAACGCCCTCAGCGTGGCCAAGGGGCAGGTGGATGTCGCCACCTTCAACACCGAAAGCTGGGACCGCCTGGAAGTCACCCAGCCGGACAAGGCCGCGATGCTCAAGGTGATCTGGAAATCGCCGCTGATCCCCGCTGACCCGATGGTGTGGAGCAAGGCACTCAGCGACAGCGAGAAGACCAAGATCCGCGATTTCTTCGCTCACTACGGCGACACCGATGAAGAGAAGGCGGTGCTGAAGAACATGCAGCTTGGCAAGTTCCTGGCGTCCAGCGATGACCAATTGTTGCCGATCCGCCAGCTGGAGCTGTTCAAGCAGCGCACCACCATCAGCGCGGATGAGCATCTGGAAGCGGCAGACAAGGCCAAGAAGCTCGCCGACATCGATGCTGACCTGGCGAAGCTGCAACAGCGTATCAGCGAGCTGGACAAAAAGACCGCGGCAAACGGCTAACCCCTGTGGAAGTTGGCTTTTGTGGGAGCCGGGCTTGCCCGCGATGCAGGCAACTCGGTCTGACAGTTAAACCGAGCCGATTCCATTGCGGGCAAGCCCGGCTCCCACATAAACCTTCCCCCCACACTTACCGAGAGTGATCCATGACGACTTTGCACGCTGAAGCGGTGGGTAAAAGAACCTGGCCCCAATACCTCGGCTGGGGCCTGTTCCTGGTCCTGCTGGCCTGGGCCTGGCGCGGCGCGGAAATGAACCCGCTGGCGCTGTACCGCGACTCCGGAAACATGGCGACCTTCGCCGCCGACTTCTTTCCGCCGGACTTCCACGAATGGCGCTCCTACCTCAAGGAGATGATCGTCACCGTGCAGATCGCCCTGTGGGGCACGGTGTTGGCCATCGTCTGCTCGGTGCCGCTGGGCATCTTGTGCGCCGACAACATCACCCCCTGGTGGGTCCACCAACCCCTGCGCCGGGTGATGGACGCATTCCGCTCCATCAACGAAATGGTGTTCGCGATGCTGTTCGTGGTCGCCGTCGGCCTCGGTCCCTTCGCCGGCGTCCTGGCCCTGTGGATCAGCACCACCGGTGTCCTCGCCAAGCTGTTCGCCGAAGCCGTCGAAGCCGTCGAAGCCATCGACCCGGGCCCGGTCGAAGGCGTACGAGCGACCGGCGCCAGTGCCTTGCAGGAAGTGATCTACGGCGTGATCCCCCAGGTGATGCCGCTGTGGGTGAGCTACGCGCTGTACCGTTTCGAGGCCAACGTGCGCTCGGCCACCGTGGTCGGGATGGTCGGTGCCGGCGGCATCGGGGTGATCCTCTGGGAAAACATCCGCGCCTTCCAGTTCGTCCAGACCTGCGCGGTGCTGCTGGTGATCATCGTGGTGGTGAGCTGTATCGACGTGCTGTCCCAACGCCTGCGCAAGCAGTTCATCTGACGTCGGAGGGGTGCCCGCGAGGCGCTTTTTTTTAACATGCAGTTGTCTAGACAAGATGAGCCGGTGTACCGCGAACTCGCGGACATTCTGCGCCGTGAACTGAGCAACTACAGCGCCGGTGACTTCCTGCCCGGCGAGGTGCACATGGCCGAGCGCTTCGGCGTCAACCGCCACACCCTGCGCCGCGCCATCGACGAATTGGTGTTCGAAGGCAGCCTGTTGCGCCGCCAGGGCAAGGGCACCCAGGTGCTCGACCGCCCGCTGATCTACTCGATGGGTGCCGAGACGTCCTACAGCCAATCGCTGTCGGCCCAGGGTGTCGGTGTGCAGGCGGTGTTGCTCAAGCGCCGCTACTGCTACGCCAGCCGTGACGAGGCCCAGCACCTGGGCATCGCCGAAATGGCGCCGATGATCGAGCTGCAAACCCTGCGCAAGCTCGACCACCAGCCCGTCAGCCTGATCCGCCATCGCTACTGCGCCAGTCGCGCGCCGTTGCTGGCCGACTACAACGGCGGCTCGTTGCGCCACTACCTGCGTGAGCGTGACCTGCCGTTGACCCGTACCCAAAGCCTGATCGGTGCGCGTTTGCCCAACCGTGATGAAGCCGCGCTGCTGATGATGCCTCGGCACTTGCCGGCCCTCACCGTTTTTACCCTTTCCTGCGATCGCGATGGCCGCCCGGTGGAGCTGGCGCAGTCCACCAGCCGTTCGGATCGTTTCCAGTACCAAGTGGTGACTTGAAATGGAGTCCTCGATGAGCTTGTCCTCGCGTCAACACTGGATCGGCGTGCTTGCCCGCGCCCGGCTCAGTGAGCTGCAACCTCACGAAGCGGCGTTGAAAGACGCGGCTTACCAACTGATCCGCGCCCCGGAAATCGGCATGACCCTGGTGCGTGGCCGCATGGGCGGCAACGGGGCGCCGTTCAACGTCGGCGAAATGAGTGTGACCCGCTGCGTGGTGCGCCTGGCCGATGGTCGCACCGGTTACAGCTATCTGGCCGGGCGGGACAAGGCCCACGCCGAGCTGGCCGCCTTGGCCGACGCCCACCTGCAAGGCACGCAGCCGAGCCTTTGGCTCAGCGATTTGATCACCGCGCTGGCCAAGGCCCAGGCCGCCCGCCGCGCGGAAAAAGAAGCCGACACCGCTGCCACCAAGGTCGAGTTCTTCACGTTGGTGCGAGGAGAAAACTGATGAATGCGCAACTGTTGCAACCGGCCTTCGTCGACCCGGTGCTGGACGCCCAGCGTGGTTTTCGCGCTGCGCTCAATGCCCTGGCCGAGCCGGGCCTGATCCAGCATCTGCCCTCGGCCCCGCGCCTCGACGGCCTGGCCCCCGCCACCTATGCGCTGTGCCTGGCGCTGCTGGATGTGGACACGCCGTTGTGGCTGGCGCCGGGCTTCGACACCCCGCTGATTCGCGCCAACCTGGCGTTCCACTGTGGTTGCCCGTTTACGGAAAACCGTGAAGACGCCGTATTCGCCCTGCTCGGTGAACACGACCTGCTCGACCTCGGCGGCTTCGACCACGGCAACGACCGCTACCCCGATCAGTCCTGCACCCTGCTTGTGCAACTCACCGACCTGGAATCCGGGCGCGGCCTGCTCTGGCGCGGCCCGGGCATCAAGGCCCAGCGTCAGGTGCACTTGCCGGTGCCGCAGGCGTTCTGGCTGGAGCGCCAGCGTCGCGAAGCCTTCCCCCGTGGCCTGGACCTGTTGTTTGCCGCCGGTCATCACCTGATCGGCCTGCCGCGCAGCAGCCGCATTGCAGAGGAGCGTGCCTGATGTACGTAGCCGTCAAGGGTGGCGAACAGGCCATCGACAATGCTCACCGCCTGCTGGCGAAAAAGCGCCGGGGCGATACCGCGATTCCGGAACTCAGCGTCACGCAGATCCGCGAGCAACTGCCTTTGGCCGTTGCGCGGGTGATGACAGAAGGCTCGCTGTTCGACGAAGAACTCGCCGCACTGGCCATCAAGCAAGCGGCGGGGGACCTGGTGGAAGCGATCTTCCTGCTGCGCGCTTACCGCACCACGCTGCCGCGCTTCAGCCCGAGCCTGCCGATCGACACCGCGCAGATGTCGTTGAGCCGGCGCCTGTCGGCCACGTTCAAGGACGTGCCCGGCGGCCAGCTGCTTGGCCCGACGTTCGACTACACCCATCGGCTGCTGGATTTTTCGCTGCTGGCCGAAGGTGAATACCCCGGCCCGCAGACCACGCCCGAAGCGAATCTGGAGGCCTGCCCGCGCGTGCTGGGCCTGCTCGCCAAAGAGGGGCTGATCAAAAACGAAGCCGACGACAACGCCCGCGTCGCCGACATCACCCGCGACCCGCTGGAACACCCGGCCAGTCGCGCCGAGCGCCTGCAAGCGCTGGCCCGTGGCGACGAAGGTTTTCTGTTGGCGCTGGGCTATTCGACCCAACGTGGCTATGGCCGCAACCACCCGTTTGCCGGTGAGATCCGCATCGGTGACGTGGAGGTGTGGATCGACCCCGAAGAGCTGGGTTTCCCCATCTGCCTGGGCAGCATCGAAGTGACCGAGTGCGAGATGGTCAACCAGTTCGTGGGCTCGGCCACCGAGCTGGCGCAGTTCACCCGTGGCTACGGCCTGGCGTTCGGGCATGCCGAGCGCAAGGCCATGGGCATGGCGCTGGTGGACCGCTCGTTGCGTGCCGGCGAATACAACGAAGAGGTGGTGTCGCCGGCGCAGCGCGAGGAGTTCGTGCTGGCCCATTGCGACAACGTCGAGGCTGCGGGGTTTGTCTCGCACCTCAAATTACCGCACTACGTGGACTTCCAGTCCGAGCTGGAACTGATCCGCAAACTGCGCCAACCGGCCGAGGGCACCCGCCATGAATGACCTGACCCAGACACCGGTGCGTGACCCGGCGTACAACTTCGCCTACCTCGACGAGCAGACCAAACGCATGATCCGCCGCGCCTTGCTCAAGGCCGTGGCGATTCCCGGTTACCAGGTGCCGTTCGGTGGTCGCGAGATGCCGCTGCCTTACGGTTGGGGCACCGGCGGCATGCAATTGACCGCCGCGATTCTGGGCGCCGACGACGTGCTCAAGGTCATCGACCAGGGCGCCGACGACACCACCAACGCGGTGTCGATCCGCCGCTTCTTTGCGCGCACCGCGGGCGTTGCCACCACCGAAGCCACGCCGGAGGCGACGGTGATCCAGACCCGCCACCGTATCCCGGAAACGCCGTTGCAGGCCGGGCAGATCATGGTCTACCAAGTGCCGATTCCCGAGCCGTTGCGCTTTATCGAACCATCGGAAACCGAGACCCGCACCATGCACGCCCTCAACGATTACGGGGTGATGCACGTCAAGCTCTACGAAGACATCGCCACCTTCGGCCATATCGCCACCAGCTACGCCTACCCGGTGATGGTCGATGAGCGCTACGTGATGGACCCGTCGCCGATCCCCAAATTCGACAACCCGAAACTCGACATGAGCCCGGCGTTGATGCTGTTCGGCGCCGGTCGCGAGAAGCGCCTGTATGCGGTGCCGCCGTACACCGAAGTCATCAGTCTCGACTTTGAAGACCACCCGTTCGAGGTGCAGAAGTGGCAACACAACTGCGCCATCTGCGGCAGTCATGAATCGTTCCTCGATGAGCTGATTCTCGACGATGCGGGCACCCAGAGTTTCGTGTGTTCCGACACCTGGTATTGCGCCCAACGGGTTCTGGAGAACAACCAATGAACCATGTTCTTTTGAAGCAAAAAGCCGGCGCACCGCTACTGCAAGTGCGTGACCTCTCGCTGTTGTACGGCCCGGAGAAGGGCTGCCAAGGCGTCAGCTTCGACCTGTACCCCGGCGAAGTGCTGGGCATCGTCGGCGAGTCCGGCTCGGGTAAATCCACCTTGCTCTCGCTGTTGAGCGGGCGCCTGCCGCCGCAAGCCGGCAGCATCGGCTACCGCAGCCGGGACGGTGAGTGGCTGGACCTGTACAGCGCCAGCGAAGCCGAACGCCGCACCTTGTTGCGCACCGAATGGGGCTTCGTCGAGCAGAACCCCCGTGATGGTTTGCGTATGGGCGTGTCGGCGGGCGCCAACATCGGCGAGCGCCTGATGGCCCAGGGCGTACGCAATTACCAGCAATTGCGCGGTGCCGGGCTGGACTGGCTGGCCCAGGTGGAAATCGACCCGCAGCGCATCGACGACTTGCCGCGCACTTTCTCGGGCGGTATGCAGCAGCGTCTGCAAATCGCCCGCAACCTGGTCTCCAGCCCACGCCTGGTATTCATGGACGAACCCACCGGCGGCCTGGATGTGTCGGTGCAGGCGCGCTTGCTCGACCTGCTGCGCGGCCTGGTGCGTGAGCTGGACCTGGCGGTGGTGATCGTCACCCATGACCTGGCCGTGGCGCGCCTGCTGGCTGACCGCCTGATGGTGATGCGACGTTCGCGCGTGGTGGAAACCGGGCTCACCGACCAGATCCTCGACGATCCACAGCACCCTTACTCTCAACTGCTGGTGTCTTCGGTATTGCAGCCATGACAAATGCCTTGATCGAGGTCCGTGACCTCTCGAAAACCTTCACCCTGCACCAGCAGAACGGCGTGGTACTCAATGTGTTGCGCGGGGTGGATTTCAGCGTGCAGGGCGGTGAATGCCTGGTGCTGCACGGCCAGTCCGGCGCGGGCAAAAGCACCTTGCTGCGCACCCTGTACGGCAACTACCTGCCGGCGGGCGGCAGCATTCGTGTGCAGCATGCCGGAGAATGGCTGGAACTGGTGGGCGCCGAGCCCCGGGACATTCTGCAGGTACGCCAACAGACGCTGGGTTATGTCAGCCAGTTTCTGCGGGTGATCCCCCGCGTGGCATGCCTGGACGTGGTGATGGAGCCGGCGCTGGCCCGTGGCTGGTCCCGGGCCAACGCGCAGTCGCGTGCCGAGCATCTGTTGACCCGTCTCAACATTCCGCAACGCCTGTGGCAATTGGCGCCGGGCACTTTCTCCGGCGGCGAGCAACAGCGCGTCAACATCGCCCGCGGTTTCATGGTGGCCTGGCCGGTGATGCTGCTCGACGAACCCACTGCCTCCCTGGACGACCATAACCGCCAGGTGGTGCTGGAACTGATCAATGAAGCCAAGGCCGCCGGTGCTGCGCTGATCGGCATCTTCCATGACCGCGCCGCCCGTGAGGCGGTCGCCGACCGCCATTTCGACATGACCCCATCGCCTGTTGCCCTAGAGGAATACGCCCATGCCCGCTGAACAGATCCTCAGTAATGCTCAGATTGTCACGGCCGATCGTGTATTCCTGGGCTCGGTGGTGCTGCGCGACGGCAAGATCGTCGACCTCGCCGAGGGCCGCAGCCAATTGCCCCAGGCCCAGGACCTGGGCGGTGATTTCCTGTTGCCGGGGCTGGTGGAACTGCACACCGACAACCTGGAAAAACACATGACCCCACGCCCCGGCGTGGACTGGCCGTCGACGTCGGCGGTGCTCAGCCACGATGCGCAGATCATCGCCGCAGGTATCACCACCGTGTTCGACGCGGTATCCATCGGCGACGTGAACCCCAAGGGCAACCGCATGAAGAAGCTGCCGGCGATGCTCGATGCCATCGCCCAGGCAGAAGGCGCCGGCTTGACCCGTGCCGAGCACCACCTGCACCTGCGCTGCGAGTTGTGCCACCCGGATACCCTCAGTGTGTTCCGCGACCTGGTGGAAAACCCGTTGGTACGGCTGGTGTCGGTGATGGACCATTCGCCGGGCCAGCGCCAGTTCGTACTCGAATCCAAGTACCGTGAGTACTACATGGGCAAGTACCACCTGAACGACGAAACCATGGATGCGTTCATCGTGCTGCAAAAGGCCAATTCCCTGGCGTACAGCGACCGCTACCGCGCGGCCATCGTCGAGCATTGCCTGGCGCGCGGGCTGTCGGTGGCCAGCCACGACGATGCGACGCTGGCCCATGTCGAAGAGTCGGCCCGCTACGGCATGACCATCGCCGAATTCCCCACCACGCTGGAGGCGGCGAAGGGTTGCCACGCGCTGGACATGAAAGTGCTGATGGGCGCGCCGAACGTGGTGCGCGGCGGGTCGCACTCGGGTAATGTGGCCGCCGCCGGCCTGGCGGCCGAGGGCTTGCTGGATATACTTTCCAGCGACTACTACCCGGCCAGCCTGTTGCAGGCGGCGTTCGTGCTGGCCGACCAGCAGGATGGTGGCGACCTGGCGCGGGCAGTCAAGATGATCAGCCTGGCGCCGGCACACGCCGCCGGCTTGAGTGATCGCGGTGAAATTGCCGTGGGCCTGCGGGCGGACCTGGTACAAGCCAGGCGCCGCGAAGGGCTGCCGGTGGTGCAACAAGTCTGGCGACAAGCGAAGAGGGTGTTTTGATGGCGGGCAGGTTGATCTATCTCATCGGGCCATCGGGTTCGGGCAAGGACAGCCTGCTGGATGCCGCACGCCCGCGCTTGGCCGAGCGCGGTTGCCGCATCGTGCGCCGCGTAATCACCCGCTCGGCGGAAGCGGTGGGCGAGGCGGCCCAGGGGGTGAGCGCGGAACAATTCGCGGTGATGCAGGCCGAGGGTGCGTTTGCCCTCAGTTGGCATGCCAACGGGTTGTCCTACGGGATCCCCCGCGAGATCGACGACTGGCTGGCGGCGGGAGAGGACGTGCTGGTCAACGGCTCCCGCGCGCACCTGGCCCAGACCCGCGAGCGTTATCCGAATGCGCTGGTGCTGTTGCTGACGGTGGATCAAGCCGTGCTGCGCCAGCGCCTGATCGCGCGGGGGCGTGAGTCGCTGGCGGACATCGACGCGCGGCTGGCGCGCAATGCGCGCTTCACCGCCGAACTGATCGCCGGCAATGGCGCGGGGCTGTTCGTACTGGACAATTCCGGGCCGCTGGCGCACACCGTCGAGCGCCTGCTGTGCTGCCTTGAACACGGGCAATCGGCGTGCGCCTGACGCTGCTCGGCACCGGTGACGCGCGGCAAGTCCCGGTGTATGGCTGCGACTGTGCAGCCTGTGCCCTGGCGCGCAGCGATGATCGCTTGCGTCGCCGCCCGTGCAGTGCGTTGATCGAATGCGGCGACCAGCGCTGGCTCATCGACAGCGGCCTGCCCGACCTCACCGAACGCTTCCCGCCACGCAGTTTCAACGGGATTTTCCAGACCCATTACCACGCCGATCACGCCCAAGGGTTGTTGCACCTGCGCTGGGGGCAGGGACTGGTGATTCCGGTGCACGGCCCGGCGGACCCTGAGGGTTTGTCCGACCTCTACAAACACCCGGGCATCCTGGATTTCAGCCAGCCCTTCGGCGAATTTGAAACACGGCAGTTTGGTGAACTGAGCGTCACGGCGCTGCCGTTGCAGCATTCCAAACCGACCCTGGGTTACCTGCTGGAAGGTGAGGGGCGACGCATCGCCTACCTCACCGACACGGTCGGCCTGCCACCTGACACCCTGGCCTGGTTGCAGCGCGAACCGCTGGACGTGCTGGTGCTGGATTGCTCCATGCCGCCCCAGCCGCAGGCGCCGCGTAACCACAATGACCTGACCCTGGCGTTGCAGAGCATTGAGCAAACGGGCGCGACCCTGGGCGTACTGACCCATGTGGGGCATACGCTGGATGCATGGTTGTTGCAGCATCGGCGCGAATTGCCCGGGCATGTGACGGTCGGTTGGGATGGCCGCGTGATTTAGCCCCCGCATTGATCGCTCCCACGCTCCGCGTGGGAGCGCCGCCATGGACGCTCCGCGTCCGCTTTTAAAGTCGTGACGCGAAGCGTCACAGGATGCGTTTCCACGCAGAGCGTGGGAACGATCGGCCAACATCCCGAAAAACAACCGTCGATCAGAGTCACGCATGCTGTGCTTGAGTAAATATAACTCTAGGGTTACTTTTCTTCGGGCCGAGCCAAGGAGGCATGGGTGCAAAGCAGGTTATTGATCAAGGAGCTTCAAGAGGCGGGTTGGGTGCTGGATCGTGTTACGGGCAGCCATCATCTTTTCACTCACCGCTATAGCCCTTACACGATTGCGGTGCCGCACCCCAGGAAGGACCTGCCGTTGGGCACTGTCCGAAGCATCAGAAAACGCGCCGGGCTGTTTGAGTTTTAAGGAGAGCATTCATGCAATACCCAATCTGTATCGAATGGGGTGACGACTTCACCGCCACCGGCATTCAGATTCCTGATATTCCGGGTGCGGTCACCGCCGGGGACAGTTTTGAAGAGGCTTACAAGGCTGCGGTGGAGGTCGCGCACATCATGCTGCAAGAGATTGCCGCAGAGGGCAGGCCGATACCCATGCCCACGTCGGTGGCCAATCACCATGTGCACGAGGATTACGCCGGTATGGGCTGGGGCATGCTGGAGTTGGACATCTCGCCCTATCTGGGCAAAACCGAGAAGGTCAACGTGACCTTGCCCGGTTATGTCATCCAGCGCATCGACCGGTATGTGCGGGAGCACAAGGTCAAAAGCCGCTCGTCATTTCTGGCGGATGCGGCGTTGGAGAAGTTGGTACGTTCTTAAGCGGTAGCGGCTACAGCCTGGCGCGACGCGCTCAGAAACCGCAACAACGCCACCAACGGAAATGCGCTGCCTACCGCCATCACTGCCAGCCAGCCGCCGTGTTCGTACACGCTGCTGGCGATGGCCGAGCCGAAGGCGCCGCCCACGAAAATGCTGGTCATGTACAACGCATTCAGGCGGCTGCGGCTGTTGGCATCCAGCGCGTAGATGGCACGTTGGCCCAGCACCATGTTCATCTGCACGCAGAAGTCCAGCACCACGCCGGTAACCGCCAGGCCGATCACGCTGTACAGCGGGTGCACGAAGGCCGGCAGAAAACTCAGGGCGGCAAACAGCATGGCCAGCAGCGACGCACGGTGAGTATGGCCGGCATCGGCCAGGCGACCGGCGATGGGCGCGGCGATGGCGCCCAAAGCCCCCACCAGGGCAAACAGGGCGATCTGGCTTTGGCTCAGGCCGTGGTTACGCGCCAGTTCCAGGGGCGCGGCGGTCCAGAACAGGCTGAAGGTGGCGAACATGCCGCCCTGGTAAAACGCACGCTGGCGCAGCACCGGTTGCTTGCGCAACAGGGTGCCCAGGGAACGCAGCAATTGGCCATAGCTGGCGCTGTGGTCGGGCTGGCGCTTGGGGATGGTGATCAGCAGCACCACGCTGATGAACGCCATCAACCCTGCGGCGGCCATGAACATCGCACGCCAGCCGAAGTGATCCGCCACCACGCTGGACACTGGCCGTGCCAGCAGAATGCCCAGCAACAGGCCACCCATGATGCTGCCGACCACGCGGCCACGGGACTCTGCAGGCGCCAGGTGCGCGGCCAGCGGGATCAGGATCTGCACCGACACCGAACTGAAGCCGATCAACAGCGACACCAGCAGGAACAGGTTCGGCTGCTCGGTGAAGGCCGCGCCCAACAGGCTGGCGATGGCGAGCACGGTGGTGCTGATCATCAGCTTGCGGTTTTCCAGCAGGTCGCCCAGAGGCACCAGGAAAAACAGGCCAAGGGCATAGCCGATTTGTGTGAGGGACACGATCAGGCTGGCCAGCGCCGGCGTCAGGCCGACATCCGGGGCGATCAGTTCGATGATCGGCTGCGCGTAGTAGATGTTGGCAACGATGGCGCCGCAGCAGAACGCAAACAGCATCACCATGCTCCGGGTCATGGTGGTTGTAGCGTGGGAATGAGCGTTCATGGTGTTCTCATAAAGGCGAAGGAAAGTGATGTGCGAGCGTAAAGACAACACCGTAGCCAGAGTAGGCCGCTGGCAGTGATATCACTCATGCCTGGTATTGATGAGTGAATCGTTAACTTTCTGCGCGAAGGCTGATGATACATTCAGACACAACTGTCGAAACAGGAAATCCACTGCGATGAAGATCACGTTGAACAAGATGCTCCTGGCTTCAACCTTGGCCGCCGCGATGGCGATGGGCCTGGCCAACGCCGCCGAAGCCCCGCGTGTGGGCGTGCGCGGGGCCATCACCGCGGTGGACGGGGATGCGATTCACGTCAAGGTCAACAGTGGCGAAGAGGTCACCGTACACCTGACCCCGGACACCCAAGTGCGCGCCGTTACCCTGGCCAAAATCGATGAAATCAAGCCTGGCAGCTACATCGGCTCTGCCGCGATGCCCAATGCGGACGGCACCCTGACCGCGCTGGAAGTGCACGTGTTTCCACCGGCCATGGCGGGCACGGGCGACGGGCACCGCGCGTTCGACCTGAAAGAAGGCAGCAGCATGACCAACGGCACTGTCGGCGATCTGGTGGTGAGCAACGGACGCACCTTGACCGTGAAGTACAAGGGAGGGGAGCAGAAGATCGTCGTGCCGGAGGACGTGCCGATCGTCAACCTGGAACCGGGTGATCGCAGCTTGCTCAAGGCGGGGGTGAAGGTGGTGCTGTTTGCGGCGAAGGGCGCGGATGGGACGATTACGGCCCAGGCCATTTCGGCGGGCAAGGATGGCGTGACGCCACCGATGTAGCTGACGAACACAAAAAATGTGGGAGCTGGCTTGTTGGGTCGCCGCGTCGCTGCGAAGACGGCGGCACAACTGACAGAGCTGTCGACTGTCCCAACGCTTTCGCAGCCTCGCCGGGGCTCGACAGCTTCCCACAGGTGCCTTGCAGTGGCTGGGAAAACGCTGTCAGCAGGGCCATCGCGCCAAGCACTTTCTTGCCAACAACAGAGATTCAATGTGGGAGCTGGCAAGCCAGCTCCCACAAGGGACGGTATTACTGACCGTTGTAGATCTGGTCGAAAACGCCACCATCATTGAAGTGAGTCTTCTGCACGGTGCGCCAGTCACCGAAGGTCTTCTCCACCGACAGGAACTCGACTTTCGGGAAACGATCGGTGTACTTGGCCAGTACCTTCGCATCACGCGGGCGCAGGTAGTTGTTGGCGGCGATTTCCTGGCCTTCCGGCGACCACAGATATTTCAGGTAGTCTTCGGCGGCAGCGGCGGTGCCTTTCTTCTCGACGACTTTATCGACCACCGATACAGGCGGCTCGGCTTCGGCGGACACGCTTGGGTAGATCACTTCGAACTGATCGCGGCCGAATTCACGGGCGATCATTTCCGCTTCGTTTTCGAAGGTCACCAGCACGTCGCCGATCTGGTTGGTCATGAACGTGGTGGTGGCGGCACGGCCACCGGTGTCGAGTACCGGCGCTTGTTTGAACAGCTTGCCGACAAAGGCCTTGGCCTTGTTTTCGTCACCGCCGTTCTTCAGCACATAACCCCAGGCGGACAGATAGGTATAACGGCCATTGCCCGAGGTTTTCGGGTTCGGCACGATCACTTGCACGCCGTCTTTCAACAGGTCCGGCCAGTCCTTGAGGGCTTTGGGGTTGCCCTTGCGCACGATGAACACGGTGGCGGAAGTGAACGGCGCGCTGTTGTTCGGCAGGCGAGTGACCCAGTTGTCCGGCACCAGTTTGCCGTTGTCGGCCAGGGCGTTGATGTCGGTGGCCATGTTCATGGTGATCACGTCAGCCGGCAGGCCGTCGATCACCGAGCGCGCTTGCTTGCTGGAGCCGCCGAAGGACATCTGCAAGGTCAGTTTGTCGTTCGGGTGCTCGGCTTCCCAGTGTTTCTGGAAGGCGGCGTTGTAGTCCTTGTAGAAGTCGCGCATCACGTCGTAAGAGACGTTGAGCAGGGTGACAGGGGCCGCTTGCACGGCGCCCGCCAGGGCAAGGCCGGCGGCCAGGAGAGAGGCGCTAACGAGTTTTTTCACTGCTCATTCCTTGTTGTTCGAGAAGGGGATCGATTGAGTAGGGGCATTTTGCCAGCGACTATAGCGGGCGGCGCATAGACGTTTAAAGATTAAAACGCACTTTGCTTATTCCAATTTACGGAAGAGGGCATTGCCACAGCGAGCGCAGAACGCTGCGTTGGCTTCATGGCTGTCCTTCTTGCACACCGGGCAGTCGTGCTTGAGTTGTTCGCCACGCATGGCGCTCGCCAGTTCAGCGGTAAAAATTCCGGTGGGTACGGCAATGATCGAATAACCGGTGATCATCACCAGCGACGAAATCACCTGGCCCAGCGGAGTCTTGGGGACGATATCGCCGAAGCCGACGGTGGTGAGGGTCACGATGGCCCAGTAGATGCCTTTGGGAATGCTGGTAAAGCCGTGTTCCGGACCTTCGATCACGTACATCAAGGTGCCGAACACCGTGACCAGGGTGCACACGCTCACCAGGAACACCACGATCTTCTGCTTGCTGCCGCGCAGCGCCGCCATCAGGTAATTGGCCTGCTTGAGGTACGGGCTGAGCTTGAGCACACGGAAGATGCGCAGCATGCGGATGATGCGGATGATCAACAGGTACTGCGCGTCGCTGTAGTAGAGCGCGAGGATGCCGGGCACGATGGCCAGCAAATCCACCAGCCCGTAAAAGCTGAAGGCGTAGCGCAACGGTTTGGGTGAACAATAGAGGCGCAGCCCGTATTCGATCAGGAAGACGAGGGTGAAGCCCCACTCGATGTAGGCCAGTACATCGGCGTAGTTCTGGTGGATTTCGTCGATGCTGTCGAGCATCACGATCACCAGGCTGGCAAGGATGATCAGCAGCAGGATGCCGTCAAAGCGTCGCCCGGCGCGGGTGTCGCTCTGGAAAATCATCACGTAGAGCCGCTGGCGCCAGTCGTTGCTGCTGTCCATAAATCCCGCCTGAATCGAATTTCGAGCAAGCCTAGGGGGATTCGAAGGGGCTGTCCATGTGGGGTTTGCGCAGCACCCGCGCGCCTGCGCGCAACAGCCAGCAGGCGAGGATGAACGGCGCGGTCAGCGCAGGCAGGTGCAGGGCGGCAAAGCCTGGGGTGAGAAGGATTGCCAGCAGAATACCCGGCAAGGGCAACCAGGGCTGGCGACGTGACTGGCTCAACGCCAGGGCTGCGAGTGCCGGGTTGTAGCTGTGCAGGCCGAGCAGTGCGCTGGCAGGTTCGTCCAGCCACAGGGCGACCAGCACGCCAACACTTGCACCGACCAACGCCCACAAGGCGGCTCGGCGATTGGCCAGGAACAGGCCGAATGCAATCAGGGCGCCGGCCAAGGGTTGGTCCAGCAACATGACTTGCGCAAGCCCGGTGAAGGGCGCGGCAACCACCGCCAGGACGTCTGGTTCGGCGAGGGCAAATGCGCTGGGCGCGGCGGGCCCCAGCAACAGCCAGCCTAGCCCGACAAAGGGCGCGGTGTAGGCAGGCAGGTCATCCGGCTGGGCCGCATGCTTCAGCCATTGCCGCGTCAGCATCGCCGAAAGCCCGCCACACGCCAGGATCAACGGCGGCAACAGTGCCGACCAGGCGAAGTGCTGACTGATCAGCAAACCCAGCAACACCCCGTTGTAGCTGTACAGTCCCGACTGACGCTCGGCCTTGGGATAACCCCGGCGCTGGGCCGTGAGCAAGCCCGCCACGCCGCCGAGCAACGCACCGCCGAGCAACGCCGGTGCGCCGATCAGAATGGCCAGCAGGCACAGCAGGCCACACAACGGCTGGCGCTGGAGGAAGATCTGACTGAAGCCGTTGAGCAGGGCTTCGGCCCAGTCGGGGCAGGTTGGATTGTGCATTTGGGTTAGTCAGGTAGACCGAGTTGCCCTTATCGCAGGCAAGCCCGCTCCCACCTTTTGATGCGTGAATACCGTCAAATGTGGGAGCGGGCTTGCCCGCGAAGAGGCCCGAACAGACGCTAGATCAACGTCTCGATACGCAGCGAATTGGTCGACCCCGGCTGCCCGAACGGCACCCCGGCGGTAATCACCAACGTATCCCCACGCTCCGCCATGCCTTGGGCCTGGGCGATTTCCAGTGCGGTGGAACACACTTCATCCACCTGGCGCAGTCGGTCGTTGACCACCGAGTGCACGCCCCACGCCACGCTCAAGCGCCGCGCCGTGGACAGGTTCGGCGTGAGGTTGAGGATCGGGGCCACAGGCCGTTCGCGCGCGGCGCGCAGGCTGGAGCTGCCCGATTCGCTGTAGTTCACCAGCACCGCCACCGGCAGGATGCTGCTGATGCGGCGGATCGCACAGCTGATGGCGTCCGACACCGTGGCCTCGGCCTTGGGGCGGCTGACGTCGAGCTGCGTCTGGTAGTCCGGGCCGTTTTCCACCTGGCGGATGATCTTGCTCATCATCTGCACGGCTTCCAGCGGGTACTCGCCCGAAGCGGTTTCCGCCGACAGCATCACCGCATCCGCGCCTTCAGCCACCGCATTGGCCACATCCGTGACCTCGGCGCGGGTCGGCGCCGGCGAGAAGCGCATGGACTCGAGCATCTGCGTCGCCACCACCACCGGTTTGCCCAGTTGGCGGCAGGTGCCGATGATGTCTTTCTGGATTTGCGGCACGCTTTCCGCCGGCACCTCTACACCCAGATCCCCTCTGGCCACCATGATCGCGTCGCTCAGTTCGGCGATTTCCTGCAGGCGCTGCACCGCCGAGGGTTTTTCGATCTTGGCCATCAGGAACGCCCGGTCCCCGATCAGGCTACGGGCCTCGCGGATGTCTTCCGGGCGTTGCACGAACGACAGTGCCACCCAATCCACGCCCAGTTCCAGACCGAAGCTCAAGTCGCGCCGGTCCTTGGCGGTCAGTGGGCTCAGTTCCAGCAGCGCTTGTGGGACGTTCACGCCTTTGCGATCAGACAGTTCGCCGCCATTGAGCACTGTGGTGTCGATGGCATCGGCGTGTTTGGTGATGACCCGCAGGCGCAGCTTGCCGTCGTCCAGCAGCAAATCCATGCCCGGTTGCAGCGCCGCGATGATTTCCGGGTGGGGCAGGTTGACCCGGCACTGATCGCCCGGCGTCGCGTCCAGGTCCAGGCGCAGCGCCTGGCCGCGCACCAGTTGCACCTTGCCTTCGCCGAACCGTCCGATCCGCAGCTTGGGCCCTTGCAGGTCCATGAGGATACCCAGCGGGTAATTCAGCTCGCGCTCCACCTGGCGGATCCACTGATAGCGCTGCGCATGGTCGGCGTGGTCGCCATGGCTGAAGTTGAGGCGAAAGATGTTCACCCCGGCCTCCACCAGCTCGCGAATGTCATCGATACCGTCGGTGGCCGGGCCCAGGGTGGCGAGGATTTTGACCTTCTTGTCAGGCGTCATGGGAGGAACTCTCGAGGATCAGAATGGCGCGGAAGTCATTGACGTTGGTACGGGTCGGTTCGGTGATGATCAAACCGTCGAGGGCGGCGAAGTAGCCGTAGCCGTTGTTGTTATCCAGCTCGTCACTGGCCGACAGGCCCAGGGCTTCGGCACGGCGGTAGCTGCACGGGGTCATGATGGCGCCGGCGTTGTCTTCGGAGCCGTCGATGCCGTCGGTGTCACCGGCCAGGGCGTACACGCCGGGCAGGCCCTTGAGGCTGTCGGTGAGGCTCAGCAGGAATTCGGCATTGCGCCCGCCACGGCCATCGCCGCGTACGGTCACGGTGGTTTCGCCGCCGGAAAGGATCACGCACGGTGCGGCCAACGGTTGACCGTGCTGCACGATTTGCCGGGCGATGCCGGCGTGTACCTTGGCCACGTCCCGTGCTTCGCCTTCCAGGTCGCCGAGAATCAGCGGGCTGAACCCGGCCTGGCGGACTTTGACCGCTACCGCTTCTAGGGACTGCTGGGGGCGGGCGATCAATTGGAAGTGGCTGCGGGCAAGCACCGGGTCGCCGGGTTTGACGGTCTCCGACGCCGGGTTCTGCAACCAGTTGCGCATCGAGGCGGGCGCGTCGATGTGGTAGCGCTTGAGAATCGCCAGCGCCTGTTGCGAGGTGCTGGGGTCGCCGACGGTGGGACCGGAGGCAATCACCGTGGCCTGGTCGCCCGGTACGTCGGAAATCGCGTAGGTGTAGACCGTGGCGGGCCATGCGGCTTTCGCCAATCGACCGCCTTTGATGGCCGAGAGGTGCTTGCGCACGCAATTCATCTCGCCAATGGTGGCGCCGGATTTGAGCAGGGCTTTGTTGATGGCCTGCTTGTCGGCCAGGGTGATGCCTGCGGCGGGCAGGGCCAGCAAGGCCGAGCCGCCGCCGGAGAGCAGGAAGATCACGCGGTCGTCTTCGCTGAGGTTGCTGATCAGTTCCAGCACGCGCTGGGCCACGGCCAGGCCGGCGGCGTCGGGCACGGGGTGGGCGGCTTCGACCACTTCGATTTTCTTGCATGGCGCGCCGTGGCCGTAGCGGGTGACAACCAGACCGGTGACTTCGCCCTGCCAGCAGTTCTCCACCACCAGCGCCATGGCGGCGGCAGCCTTGCCGGCGCCGATCACGATCACACGGCCGCTACGGTCGGCGGGCAGGTAGGGTTCAAGGACTTGCCGGGGGTGGGCAGCGTCGATGGCTGTGGCAAACAGCTCGCGAAGCAGGTGTTGCGGATCGACCGACATAAGCGGGCTCCCGGAGGATTCTTGTTATTAGGGGTGAGACTTGGAACAGGGACCAAAATGTGGGAGCAGGCAAGCCAGCTCCCACACTGGATTGCATTTCAAGTGAGAACTTACTTCTCGCGAATCGAGAAGTTCGCCATATGCTCCAGCCCCTTGATCAGCGCCGAGTGGTCCCAGTTGCCGCCACCCAGCGCGTTGCAGGTGCTGAAGACTTGCTGGGTGCCGGCGGTGTTCGGCAGGTTGATCCCCAGTTCCTTGGCCCCGGCCAGTGCCAGGTTGAGGTCTTTCTGGTGCAGGTTGATGCGGAAGCCCGGGTCGAAGGTGCCCTTGATCATGCGCTCGCCGTGCACTTCGAGGATCTTCGAGGAGGCAAAACCGCCCATCAGCGCTTCACGCACCTTGGCCGGGTCGGCGCCGTTTTTCGACGCGAACAGCAGCGCTTCGGCCACCGCCTGGATGTTCAGCGCCACGATGATCTGGTTGGCCACCTTGGCGGTCTGGCCATCGCCATTGCTGCCGACCAGAGTGATGTTCTTGCCCATGCTCTGGAACAACGGCAGTGCGCGCTCGAAGGTCTGCGGCTCGCCGCCGACCATGATGCTCAGGGTGCCGGCCTTGGCGCCGACTTCGCCGCCGGACACCGGTGCGTCCAGGTACTGCGCGCCGGTCTCGTTGATTTTCGCGGCGAACGCCTTGGTGGCGGTGGGCGAGATCGAGCTCATGTCGATCACCACTTTGTTCGGCGACAGGCCTGCCGCCACGCCGTCCTTGCGGAACAGCACTTCATCGACCTGCGGCGTGTCGGGCACCATCACGATGATGAATTCGGCTTCCTGGGCAACCTGCTGGGGGTTGGCCAGGGCCACGGCACCGGCGTCGATCAACGCCTGTGGCGCCTTGCTGTGGTGTTCGGACAGAAACAGTTGATGACCTGCCTTTTGCAGGTTCGCAGCCATGGGTTCGCCCATGATGCCGGTGCCGATGAATCCGACTTTAGCCATGATCAAAATCCTCTTGTTATTGGATGGGCAGGCCTGACTCGGGCCTGCCAAGACACAGAAGATCTACTGTGGGAGCTGGCTTGCCTGCGATTACGGTGTTCAGGCAATCCATCTGTAACCGAAGGACCGCTATCGCAGGCAAGCCAGCTCCCACATTTAGTTCTGTGTTTGTTCTGTCAGATTGCGTTATGGGTTTTAAGCCAGCCCAAACCCGCCTCGGTGGTGGTCAACGGCTTGTATTCGCAGCCGACCCAGCCCGTATAGCCGATGCGGTCCAGGTGTTCGAACAGGAAGCGGTAGTTGATCTCACCGGTGCCCGGCTCGTTGCGCCCGGGGTTGTCCGCCAGCTGGATGTGGTTGATGTCATCCAGGTGCGTGGCCATGGTGCGGGCCAGGTCGCCTTCCATGATTTGCATGTGATAGATGTCGTATTGCAGGAACAGGTTGGCGCTGCCCACCTGCTCGCGAATCGACAGGGCTTGCGCGGTGTTGTTCAGGTAGAAGCCCGGGATGTCGCGGGTGTTGATCATCTCCATCACCAGCTTGATGCCCGCCGCTTGCAGTTTTTCGGCGGCGTACTGGAGGTTGGCGACGAAGGTCTTTTCAACGGTCGCGTCGTCCACGCCTTGGGGCCGAATACCCGCCAGGCAGTTGACCTGGGTATTGCCCAGTACCTGGGCGTAGGCGATGGCCAGCTTGACCCCGGCGCGGAATTCCTCGACCCGGTCCGGGTGGCAGGCCAGGCCGCGCTCGCCCTTGGCCCAGTCGCCGGCCGGCAGGTTGAACAGCACCTGTGTCAGACCGTGGGCGTCGAGTTGTGCCTTGATTTCGGCGGAGCTGAATTCATAGGGGAACAGGTACTCGACGCCTTGGAAGCCCGCGTCGGCGGCCGCTTTGAAGCGAGCAAGGAAGTCCTGTTCGGTAAACAGCATGGACAGGTTGGCGGCAAAACGCGGCATAGGGTTCTCCTTAATCGAGCAGGGAAATGGCGGTCGGTGCGTCGTTGCCGACCAGGGCCAGATCTTCGAATTCGTTGACGGCGTTGATCTCGGTGCCCATGGAAATATTGGTCACGCGCTCCAGAATAATCTCAACGATCACCGGAACCTTGAATTCTTCGATCATTTCCTCGGCGCGGCGCAGGGCCGGCGCGATCTGGCCTGGCTCGAACACGCGCAGGGCCTTGCACCCCAGACCTTCGGCGACGGCGATGTGGTCCACGCCATAACCATTGAGTTCCGGCGCATTGAGGTTGTCGAAAGACAGCTGCACGCAGTAGTCCATTTCAAACCCGCGCTGGGCCTGGCGGATCAGGCCCAGGTAGGAGTTGTTCACCACCACGTGGATGTACGGCAGCTTGAACTGCGCACCCACGGCCAGCTCTTCGATCATGAACTGGAAGTCATAGTCGCCGGACAATGCCACCACCTTGCGGCTCGGGTCGGCCTTGACCACACCGAGCGCGGCGGGAATGGTCCAGCCCAACGGACCGGCCTGGCCGCAGTTGATCCAGTGGCGTGGCTTGTAGACGTGCAGAAATTGCGCGCCGGCGATCTGCGACAGACCGATGGTGCTGACGTAGCAGGTGTCTTTGCCGAACACCTGGTTCATTTCTTCGTACACCCGCTGAGGCTTGACCGGCACTGCATCAAAGTGGGTCTTGCGCTGCAGGGTGGCTTTACGTTGCTGGCAATCACTGAGCCAGGCGCTGCGATCCTTGAGCTTGCCGGCGGCTTTCCACTCGCGAGCGACTTCAATGAACATCGTCAGCGCCGAGCCGGCGTCGGAGACGATGCCCAGGTCCGGCGTGAACACGCGGCCAATCTGCGTCGGCTCGATGTCGACGTGAATGAACTTGCGCCCTTCGGTGTAGACGTCGACCGAGCCGGTGTGACGGTTGGCCCACCGGTTGCCGACACCCAGCACCACATCGGATTTGAGCAGGGTGGCGTTGCCATAACGGTGCGAGGTCTGCAGGCCGACCATGCCCACCATCAACGGGTGGTCATCGGGGATGGTGCCCCAGCCCATCAGGGTCGGGATGACCGGGATGCCGGTGAGTTCAGCAAACTCAACGAGCAGTTCGCTGGCACCGGCGTTGATCACGCCGCCGCCGCTCACCAACAACGGACGTTCGGCCTGGTCGAGCAGGGCCAGGGCTTTCTCCACTTGCACACGGGTCGCCAGCGGCTTGGCCAGGGGCAGTGGCTGGTAGGCGTCGATGTCGAATTCGATCTCGGCCATCTGCACGTCGAACGGCAGGTCGATCAGCACCGGGCCCGGGCGGCCGGAGCGCATTTCATAAAAGGCTTTCTGGAAGGCGTAGGGCACCTGGCCGGGTTCCAGGACGGTGGTTGCCCACTTGGTCACCGGTTTGACGATGCTGGTGATGTCGACAGCCTGGAAGTCTTCTTTGTGCATGCGGGCACGCGGCGCTTGGCCGGTGATGCACAGGATCGGGATCGAATCCGCCGAGGCGCTGTACAGGCCGGTGACCATGTCGGTGCCTGCCGGGCCCGACGTGCCGATGCACACGCCAATGTTGCCGGCCTTGGTGCGGGTGTAGCCCTCGGCCATATGGGAGGCGCCTTCAACATGGCGAGCAAGGACGTGATCGATGCCACCCACCTTCTGCAAGGCCGAATACAGCGGGTTGATCGCGGCGCCCGGGATACCGAAGGCGGTGTCCACGCCTTCACGGCGCATCACCAGAACGGCGGCTTCGATTGCTCTCATTTTGCTCATGATTTTGGTGCCTCTTGCGTTTTGTAATTGTATACAAGTGGTGATGGTTCGAAGTGTATTCACGGCGAGCTGCGCAGGTCAATTCATTTTATTCGTTGATCCTGATGCTCGTCGGATGGCATTTTTTCGACGTATGGAGGGTTTGTGTAAAAATATTGTATACAAAAATAAATTTCATTGTGTTCTATTTGTTTGATCGAGCATCTGATCAAACAGACCTCCACCGCTTTCCCAATAACAAAAGAAGGACGGCACCATGAGCGCTTTAACCTTGAAAATTGCTACCCAGTTGGCGAGTCAGGCCCTGACCGCGGGCCGCGCCATTTCGGCTGCGCCGCTGACCATCGCGGTACTCGACAGCGGTGGCCACCTGGTGACCTTGCAGCGCGAAGACGGCTCGAGCCTGCTGCGCCCGCAGATCGCCATCGGCAAAGCCTGGGGCGCGATTGCCATGGGCAAGGGCTCGCGCTTGCTGGCACTCGACGCGCAGCAACGGCCAGCGTTTATCGCGGCGTTGAACAGCTTGGGGCAGGGCAGTGTGGTGCCGGCGCCGGGCGGGGTGTTGATCCGCGATCAGTTGGGGGCAGTGCTGGGTGCGATCGGCATCAGCGGGGATACGTCGGACATCGACGAGCAGTGTGCGATTACGGCGATCGAGGGGGTGGGGTTGATGGCGGATGCGGGGGTATCGGCCTGAGTCTCCTGTGACTGGAAAGGCCTCTTCGCAGGCAAGCCAGCTCCCACATTGGCCAGTGTGAACTCCAACAATCTCTGTGGGAGCTGGCTTGCCTGCGATGGCGACGACTCGGTCTCAAGTCAAAGCCAAATGGCATCCCACAGCGGATAATCGCCATATCGTTTTACCAATCCAGCTCTTAGGGGATTGGCCACGATATACCGGGCGATCCCTTCAAGGCTTTCTTCACGGCGCAGCGCATGGTCGTGAAAGCCGGGTTGCCAGAGTCGACCTTGGCGCCCGGCGACGGCATTCACCGCGCGAGTACTTTTGGACTTCACTTGGCGCATCAAATCGGCAAGTGACCCTTTGTCCAACGAGATGAGCCAATGGAAGTGATCGGGCATGACGACCCAGGCCAGGGAGGTCGCCAGACCTTGGTTTTGGGCAATCCGGAATTGTTGAACCACCAACCGGCCCAGCGTGAAGTCTTGAAAAACAGGTTCGCGATTCAGGGTGTTGGTCGTCAATGAATAGATGCGCTTGGGCTCGTCATGGCGGCCAATGCGCAGGCGCTTTGAAGCAGGGAGATCAGGCATTCCATGGCCTCTCTTCAGTGGGGGTTCTAAGAGGCTAGATATCAGTAGCCAAGCTTGGCGGGCAGGCTTTTGGCAGGATGTGTCCGGGAGAACGCTATCGCGGGCAAGCCCGCTCCCACAGTGGGCCTTGCGGTGTTTATACAATTTGTGTGCGACGCAGAACAATGTGGGAGCTGGCTTGCCTGCGATAGCCGCACCTCGGTCTTTCAGTCCGGCTCACACCCCTTGAGCACCAACCGAATTATCGTCTGCGCCGCCGCTTCATAATCCGCCTCGTCCAGCCTGGCCTTGCCGGTCACCGCCGTAATCTGCCAGTCGAAGTCCGCATAGGTCTGCGTGGCCGCCCAGATGCTGAACATCAGGTGGTTGGGATCGATGGCGGCGATCAGGCCGCGATCGACCCAGCTTTGGATGCAGTCGATGTTGTGCTTGGCCTGGGCGTTGAGTTGTTCGACCTGGTCAGCGCTGAGGTGCGGCGCGCCGTGCATGATTTCGCTGGCGAAGACCTTGGAGGCGAACGGCAGGTCGCGGGAGATGCGGATTTTCGAACGGATGTAGTTGCTCAATACTTCCTTGGGATCGCCGTCGGGGTTGAACGGCGTGGAGGCGGCCAGGATCGGCTCGATGATGCTCTCGAGCACCTCGCGGTAGAGGTTGTCCTTGGACTTGAAGTAGTAATAGACGTTGGGCTTGGGCAGCCCGGCCTTGGCCGCGATGTCGCTGGTTTTGGTCGCGGCGAAGCCCTTGTCGGCAAACTCCTCGCTGGCCGCCCGCAGGATCATTTGTTTGTTGCGCTCGCGAATGGTGCTCATAAACCCAGTGTTTCCTTGCCAGGACTGGCGGTCGAGCATGGTAGCACCGGCCATCCGCAAGCCTCAACAATGTGGCCGCAGCGCTTTGCGCCGCGCTATGCTCGATTCATCCCCCTCTTATGGAAGAACGATTCATGGCAGGTAGCAGCTTGTTGGTATTGATCGACGATATCGCCGCAGTACTCGATGACGTTGCCCTGATGACCAAGATGGCGGCCAAGAAAACGGCCGGCGTGCTGGGCGATGACCTGGCGCTGAATGCGCAACAGGTCAGTGGCGTGCGCGCAGAACGGGAAATTCCCGTGGTATGGGCCGTGGCGAAGGGCTCTTTCGTCAACAAGTTGATCCTGGTACCGGCGGCGCTATTGATCAGCGCGTTCGCGCCCTGGGCCGTGACACCGCTGTTGATGCTCGGCGGCGCGTACCTGTGTTTCGAAGGGTTCGAAAAGCTGGCGCATAAATTCCTGCACCGTCAGGACGAGGACCAGGCCGAGCATGCACAGTTGGTCGAAGCCGTCGCCGACCCGGCCATCGATCTGGTAACCTTTGAGAAAGACAAGATCAAAGGTGCGATCCGCACTGACTTCATTCTCTCCGCCGAAATCATCGCCATCACCCTGGGGACCGTGGCCGATGCGCCGCTCATGCAGCAGGTGATCGTCCTATCCGGTATCGCCATCGTCATGACCGTGGGCGTCTATGGTCTGGTGGCCGGCATCGTCAAACTGGACGACCTGGGCCTGTGGCTGACCCAGAAGCCTGGCCAGGCGGCGCGCAGCATCGGTGGGGCCATCCTGCGTGCAGCCCCGTACATGATGAAAAGCCTGTCGGTGATCGGCACGGCGGCGATGTTTCTGGTAGGCGGCGGGATTCTCACCCATGGCGTGCCGGTGGTGCATCACTGGATCGAGACGGTCAGCCAGAGTGCGGGCGGGGTGGCGTGGTTGGTGCCGGTATTGCTCAATGGTGTGGCGGGAGTTATTGCGGGGGCGGCGGTGTTGGCGTTGGTCAGTGTCGTCGGCAAGGTGTGGAACGCGTTGAAGACTTGAGGCGGGCGACAATTAAAAAAGGCCATTCAATCGAATGGCCTTTTTTGTGGGCGTTTACTCGGCAATCTGCAATTTACGTGATTCGGTATAGATGTAGCGCACCTTCTCGTACTCGAACGGCGAGTTCATCTGGCCGTAGCGGAAGCTGGTCTGGTAGCGCTTGTCCACCGCGCGCAGGGCCCAGACTTCCGGATGGTTGGAGCTGACTTCCGCGACGTTGAGGAAGTTGATCTGGTTTTCGGCGCCGTAGTCGACGATCAGGCCAGTGGTGTCGCGCAGGTTCGAGGGGCCGAAGATCGGCAGTACCAGGTAGGCACCACCGGGGACGCCGTAGAAGCCCAGGGTCTGGCCGAAGTCTTCGCTCTGGCGTGGCAGGCCCATGGCGGTGGCCGGGTCCCACAGGCCGGCGATGCCGATGGTGGTGTTGAGCAGCAGGCGCCCGGTGGTTTCAAGGGAGCGGTGGCCCTTGAGTTGCAGCAGGCTGTTCAACAGGTTGGGCACGTCGCCGAGGTTGTTGAAGAAGTTGCTCACGCCGGTACGCAGGAAGCTTGGCGTGACGTAACGGTAACCGTCGACCACCGGCAGGAACACCCATTGGTCGAAGCGATAGTTGAAGTGGTAGACGCGGCGGTTCCACGATTCCAGCGGGTCGTACACGTTCAGTGCGGTGAGCGAGGATCGCTCGAACTCACGCTGGTCCAGCCCCGGGTTGAATTTGAGTTTGCTCAGTGGCTCCTTGAAGCCATCGGCATCGACCTGGACCGGATCATGGGCCTTGCTGTTGTCGGCGTTGGCCACGCCTGCGCAGAGGAGCGCGGCGAGCAGCAGAAGATATTTAGCCACGGAAGAACTCCAGCATGGCGTCGGCGTTGACGCGGTAATTGAGGTTGCCGCAGTGGCCGCCCAACGGGTAGACGGTCAAGCGATCGCCGAAGGTTTTACGCAGGAAACCCAGGTCGCCAGGGCCGAGGATCACGTCGTCGGCGTTGTGCATGACGGCGATTTTCGGGCTGTCGCGCAGGTAGTCCTTGAGGGCGTACAGGCTGACCTGGTCCACCAGTTGCAACAGGCTGCCGCCGTCGGAGCGTGCCCGCCACATCGGGATCACCTGCTCGGTGAGGTAGCAGTCGAAGTCGCACTGCAGCGCACGTTTGAGGAACGGTGTGAGGCTGGTGCTTTCGGTGATCGGGTATTTCGGCGGGATGATCAGGCCACGACGGTTGATCAGGTCCGAGGTGAAGGCGATATCGGCCGCCGAGAAGCGAAACGAGGTGCCGATCAGCATGGCCATCTGTTCGTTGGACAGGTGCTGCTTGGACTGCTGGAAGTCATAGAGCAGGGCGTCGTTGAGGTCGATGTAGCCTTTTTGCTGGAAGTAGCGGGTCAGTTTGTTCAACACCAGCTCATAGAAAGTGGTGGTGTTGTTGATGCCTTTGACCTCGGTCTGTACCAGCTTGTCGAGGTTGGTGATCGAGGTGTAGAGGTTGACCGGCGGGTTCAGCAACAGCACTTTCTTGAAGTTGAAGCTGCGGCGGGTCTCGTCCAGTTTGCTGACGAATGCCGCGTCCAGGCCGCCCAGGCTGTAGCCGGTGAGGTAGAAGTCGGTGATCGGCAACGAGGCGTTCTGCGCGCGCACCGCTTGCATCACGCGGTACATGTCTTCGGCGTCTTCCTGGGTGATGCCCGGGGTGGCGAAGCGTGACGCGGCGCTGATGAAGTCGAAACTGGTCGGCGAGGACAGCTGCACCACGTGGTAGCCGGCCTGGTAATACAGCTTTTTCAGGTATTCGTTGATGCTGCTGTCGAACCGCGCGCCGGTGCCCGCGATCAGGAAGATCAGCGGTGCGGCGTGGTCCTGTTTGGCGATTCGGTAGGTGAGTTTTTTCACCGCCCAGAAGTTGTCCGGTAGGCTGAATTCACGCTCGGGGCGCATCGTCAGGGTGTAGTCGGACTGATTGATGTCGTCATCGCTCGGCAGCTTGGGCCGAAGGTCGGGCGGGGTGGTGGCGATGGTCGCTTCGAACGGGTTGGTCAGCGGGAAGCCATAGCTGGCTTGGTCGATGTCGACGGCCAGTGCTGACGCACTCAGAAATAGGCTGCCCAACAGGGCGGCACAGCGCAAGGAACGGAGCATGACTTAATCCCCAGGGGAAACGTGCTGAATGAAGTTCGCAGGCTATGACCGTCGCGTTATCGCCGAAGTGCCATCACTCGGCACGAAAAGTCGGAAAATAACGTCGGAATCGGGGTAATAGTAGCCAGACGATACACTTTGCCATGCTTTGATGAACACTAATTGTGTGTATGCGCCTTGCCAACGGCCGCCGGGGCATTAAGCTGAGCGCCGTTTTTGCCTATCGGAGTTCCCCATGTCCCGTCGTTTGCCGCTGATTCTGCTGCTGATTGCCCTGCCGCTCTGGCTGGCTGCCAGTTATGGTGCGCGCTATGGCTTTATGGAGGATGGCCGTTGGGTGGGTATCTGCGCCGATGAAGCCAGCCGCTGGGAATGCCAGTTGCGCTCGAACCTGGGGCTGATGATTCACTTCAAGGTCATGGGCTGGGCGGCGCTGATCACGGCGGTGCTGGCGTTTTTCGTGCCGGGCCGCGCCGGATGGGGCTTGGCGGTGCTGGGGATGCTGTTCGGGCTGCCGGCGCTGGCGCTGTACAACACCAGTTTTGCGGTGTTTGCGGTGGTGATTGCGGGGTTGCGTTTGGTCAGGGAGCGTCGGGTGGCCTGATAGGGCCTTATCGCAGGCAAGCCAGCTCCCACACTTGACCGCATTCCAAAGGATGTACTCGGTCAAGTGTGGGAGCTGCGGTTCGACGCTTCGACTTGCCTGCGATAGCGGTTTTAAGCTGTGCGCACCCGCAAGCAACGCCACAACGCTGCAACCATCAGCACGCTGACGATCGCCCAGCCCCACGCCTGCTGGTTCCACAGCCCCTCACGGTACAACTGCGGTGCAATGCCCGCTCCGATGATGAAGGCCAGCAGAGCGATTTCCCGGCGCGGTCCAGTCACAGGACGCACCAGATACACAAGGGCCGGAAGCACCAGTGCTGCACTCGGGAAGCTGCGGTAGCGTGGGTCGAACACCAACGCCAGCATCATCACCGCGCCGGCAAAACCGGCAATTGCCACCAGCCAGCCTGCGTGTCGCTCCAGCCAATCGAACATCCGCTCACGCCAACCTTCGCGTGCGCTCAGGGCCAGTGCCGCATGGGCCAGCACCAGCACGTTCAATAGCACCAGCAGGCCTGCCCACAGCCATTCATCGTTGAAGCGTGCCGTCACGCGGGTCAGCTCGGCCCAGGTGCCAATCGAGCAAGCCGCCACCGCCCCCAGCAGCGGCAGGGCAATCGCGGCGCGGGTGCTGCGCACACGACCACCCAGCACCAGAGTGCCCAACAGGATAAGCCCACCCACGCCCAGCCACAGCGGCCAGTAGGGCACATTGGTCACGGGCCCTGCGAGGATGCCCTTGTCCTGGCGATCGGCATCGAACAGGCCCCAGTAGCCGCCGACGGCGCCTTCGCTGGCGCGTTTCCAGGGTTGGTCGAAGGCTTCGATCAGGTTGTAGCGCCAGCCATTGGCTTCGGCCATGGCCACGAAGCCGCGCATGAACCTGGCTTCGTTGACCCGGCTCGGCACCGCCGTTTCCCGCTGACGACCTTCGCTGGGCCAGCCGGTTTCACCGATCAGGATGTCCTTGGGGGCAAACTTGTTGCCGAAGGTCTGGCGCACATCGCCCACGTGCTTGAGGGCCTGATCGATACCGGAGGGATCATCCTCCCAGTAGGGCAGCAGGTGAATGGTGAGGAAGTCCACTGCCGGAGCGATTTCCGGGTGTTGTAGCCAGAATTCCCACACGTCCGCGTAGGTGACGGGTTGTTTGATCCGGCTTTTGACCTTGTGGATCAGCTTCACCAATTGGCTGGCGGTCACTTCCTTGCGCAGCAGGGCTTCGTTGCCGACGATCACCGAGGTCACCACATCCGGATTGGCGTTGGCCGAGGCAATCAGCTCGTCGATCTCCTTTTCGGTGGCCGCCGGGTCGCTGCTGACCCAGGCGCCGGCCATCACTTTGAGCCCATGCTTGCGCGCCATGTCCGGCAGGGCTTCCAGGCCGGTCATGGAGTAGGTGCGAATGCATTCGAAGCGGGTAGCCAGCAAGGCCAGGTCGGCGTCCATGCGCGCGGGGCGCAGGGCGAACGGCTGGTCGAACGGCGATTGGTCTTTGTCGAAAGGGGTGTAGGACGCGCATTGCATCTTGTGGCTGGCGCTGGCGACGTCCGGCAACACTACGGGCCGGCCGAGGCCGTACCAGTAACCGACGAGGGCCAGCAGGCCGAGGACAAAGGCGAGGAAATAGGGCAGGGCAGGGAAGCGGGCATTCGCAGGCATGGGCGACTAATCTGGAAGAGCAAAGGCGCGCATCTTACCCGGATTTGTCCGGTCCCAGTGGACCTGCATAATTTTGACATGCAAAGTTCGGGCGGGATTTTGACGCTATATCCTACAAAACGTCCTACTGGCGTTGTGATGTCGTTTCTTGCTTACCTGAGGTCGCAGGCAGAGCAGGTTCCAAGCCCCGTCAGGTTGATGATCAAAGGGTCAGCACTCCACTGATGCCTCAGCAGCCGGATCGATGCGCGTGAAGGGGGCGCGGTGCACCACATAACAACAGGTTGACGTCGCTCGGCATCCGCCGGGCGCAGCACTTTCGGGGAAGTACTATGAAGATGCGACGACTCTTGGGCGCAGCTGCCACTCTGGTAGTTGCGATGGGCTCCACACTGGCCAGCGCCGACAGCAAAACCCTGAGCATCGGTTACGTGGACGGTTGGTCCGACAGCGTGGCGACTACCCACGTGGCCGCCGAGGTAATCAAGGAAAAGCTCGGCTACGACGTGAAACTGCAAGCGGTGGCCACCGGGATCATGTGGCAGGGCGTTGCCACCGGCAAACTCGACGCCATGCTCTCTGCGTGGTTGCCGGTGACCCACGGTGAATACTGGGCCAAGAACAAGGACAAGGTGGTTGACTACGGCCCTAACTTCAAGGACGCGAAGATCGGCCTGATCGTGCCGGAGTACGTGAAAGCCAAGTCCATCGAAGACCTCAAGACCGACACCACCTTCAAGAACAAGATCGTCGGCATCGACGCCGGTTCGGGTGTGATGCTCAAGACCGATGAAGCCATCAAGCAGTACGGCCTCGACTGCAAACTGCAAGCCAGTTCGGGCGCGGCGATGATCGCCGAATTGACCCGCGCCGAAGACAAACAGGAATCCATTGCGGTGACCGGTTGGGTGCCGCACTGGATGTTCGCCAAATGGAAACTGCGTTTCCTCGACGATCCAAAAGGGGTTTATGGTGCTGCTGAAACCGTCAACAGCATCGGCAGCAAGGGCCTGGAGAAGAAAGCGCCGGAAGTCGCGGCCTTCCTGAAGAAATTCCAGTGGGCCTCCAAGGATGAAATCGGCGAAGTCATGCTGGCGATTCAAGAAGGCGCCAAGCCTGACGCCGCAGCCAAGGACTGGGTTGCCAAGCACCCTGAGCGTGTCGCCGAGTGGACCGGTAAATAACCGTTAATCTGTAGAAATTACGCCGCAGACCCAATGTGGGAGCGGGCTTGCCCGCGAAAGCAGTGTGCCAGTCGAT